>JAUSIC010000025.1 GCA_030648285.1 Nanobdellota archaeon
TGAACAGCACTTTTCCAATTTATTATTGTGAAAGTTGCAAAAATGAAACCATTTATCCTTACTGCGAAAATTGCAAGAAAAAAACTTCTAAATTATATTACTGTTCTGAATGCGGGAAAAAATCTTTGAGAATGTGCAAAGAGCATAATAAATCACAGCCTTATTCTAATTTTTCCTTAGATATAAAAAAATATTTTGAAGAAGCAAAGAAAAAGTTGGGTTTTTCAAAAGATGAACTTCCTGCTTTAATAAAAGGAATAAGAGGAACTAGTTCAAAAAATCACGTAATGGAGCATTTAGCAAAAGGATTTCTTAGAGCCAAAAATAATTTACAGGTAAATAAAGATGGGACAATAAGATTCGATGCTACTGAACTGCCATTAATTTCTTTTAAACCTAAAGAAGTATCTGCTAGTGTTGAGAAATTAAGAAGTTTGGGGTATGACAAAGATATTTATGGAAAAGAATTAACAGATGAAAATCAAATTTTAGAATTAATGCCTCATGATGTTGTTCTTCCAAGCTCGATTGAATCTTTTGATGAGCAAGCAGACAAGGTTTTTACAAGAATAGGACAATTCATGGATGAATTGCTTGTTAGATTTTATAATCTTCCTGCATTTTATAATGTAAAGAAAAAAGAAGATTTAATTGGGCACATTGGAGTTTGCATGGCTCCTCATAATTGTGCCGGTGTTATTTGCAGATTCATTGGATTCTCAAATACTCTTGGACTCTTAGCAAGCCCTTACATGCATGCAGCAATAAGAAGAGATTGTGATGGAGATGAAGCTGCTGTAATGCTTCTTGGAGATGTTCTAATTAATTTCTCAAGAGAATTTCTTCCAAGTCACAGAGGAGGAACACAAGATGCTCCTTTAGTACTAAATGCAAAAATAGATGCAGGAGAAGTTGATGATCAAATATTGGATTTTGAATTAACTTATGAATATCCAATTGAACTTTATAGAATGGCAGAAAAAAAAGAGCATTCTTCAAAAGTACAGGTTAATAATGTTAAAATTGCAATGAAAAAGGGAATAAACCCCTTTGAGAACATGGGATTTACTCATAACACTTCTAATTTTAATGATGGTGTTGTTTGTTCTTCTTACAAGCTTCTTGCTTCAATGCAGGAAAAAGTTGAGCATCAAATGAGGCTTGTTGAAAAAATAAGGGCAGTAGATACTTCTGATACTGCAAGATTAATTATTGAAAGACACTTCATGAAAGACTTAAAGGGTAATCTGAGAAAATTCTCTACGCAGGATTTCAGATGTGTTGCTTGCAACGAAATCTTACGACGTCCTCCTTTAACAGGAATCTGTCCTAAATGCGGAGGAAAAATAATATTCACAATAAATGAAGGGGGAATAAAGAAATATTTAGAAGCAGCATTGAACTTAGCAGAAAAATATAACCTCTCCTCGTATATCAAACAGAATTTAGAACTCACAAAAAGATATTTGGATACAATCTTCGGAAAAGAATTAGAGAAGCAGGAAGCTTTGAAGAAGTGGTTTTAAGATGAAAAATATGAATCATGTTCCCTATGGACTTTTTATGGTTCTCGGAGAATTTTTAATTATAGTCTCTGCCGTTCTTGTAGGATATATTATAGAACATCCTGAAAATATTTTTTATTTTATTTTATATCTAATTTTTATTCCTATTCTTTTAATTTTGGCAGTTATTCTTAAATATTTTGCAGAAAAGTGTAAGAAAGATGAAGAATTAATATTTTCAAGAATATTGAAGAAACCTTAAAAAGTTGAAATTATTATTTATTCTATGAACAAATTTAATTTATCTTTAAAAAAATCAAAAGAGATTAAAGGATTTAAAAAAATTATATTAACTTTTTGGATTTGGTGGATTATTGCAGTTATTTTTATGTTTATAACTGCTAGTTTTATACCTGCGGGAACTTACTTAAAAAATATTTTTGTTTATATGATAAGAATCCCGCTTTTAATAGGGGTTGTTCTTTTAATTGTAAATATAATAAAATCTATTCAAAAATCCAAAATAGGAGATTATTGGAAAGTTGCCTGGACAGTAATAGGAATTATTGGAGTAGTTCTCCTTGTTTTTTTTGATATTAAAGGAATGATTGAAGATAATTCTAACCAACGCATAAAAGAATATTTAGAAGAAAAAGGATATGAAGTACTTAGAGTTGGAGCTTATAATGTTAGTTGTATGTTTGAAAACAATTGTGAACCAGAAACAGCTTATGTTAATATGAAATCATTAGGAGATAAAAGTGAACAAGTAAACGATGCATTAATAACATTATTTGTAAATTACCCAGAAGTAATAGATTATACAATAACTCTTCTCACACCAGAAAAAGAATGTTATTATAATATAAAAGGGGATATTTATCGAGCTTCTTTAGGAGAAGGAATTTATTTAATTAATGGTACTCAAATTGATGAAATTACTTTGTATAGAACTATAAATTCAGAAATAGAAAAACAAACTAAGTCTTGTTCTTAATTAAAAATCATTCCTACATAAATCCCTATCGTAGGAACTAACAAACAACCCATCATATTTGTTCTTTTAACATTCAATGAAATGCAATAAAGTCCTGTGAGAGTTGAAAGAATTAAGAGGAACAAGCCGAGAAAACCAGAAACAATTGTAACTATTGCTATCAGAATAATTAATGTTGCTATTGAAATCTTTTGATAATTTATCTTTGTTATCTTATCTGAAAAGAACTTCGCGAGGAATAATGTAATGAAGAAAGAAATTATTCCGGATAGAAGAATTATAATTAAAAATAAAATTAGAAATTTTAATGAGAATTGTCCTAAAATTTCATTCAATGCAACTGCTGCTCCTGTCCTTGTTTTTGAAATAACATACAGAGAAATAAATGACAAACCCATTACCAAAGTGTTTGTTGCTCCGATCAGAACTAAAAATCCTTTTCTTTCTGTTCTTGATATTTGATTTCCTATAACAGCTGCTTCTCCACTTCCTAAACCAGGAAGAAAACCACAAAGAATAGAAGCAATCAATGTTCCAGAGAAAGCTTTTTTCAAATCTTTTGAAACATCTTTCAGTTTCGGAAAAGAAATTTCCTGTTTTGGAATTTCTACTTTATTTTTTATACTTAGAATTAAAGAAGATGCTCCGAATAATCCGCTTAACAAAGGAAGAAGAGGTTGATTCAATGTTTTAAGATTAAGAACGCACAATCCAAGAATTCCTGTTAGTGAAAAAACTACTAACGAATAGAACTTCTTTTTCTCTGAAAAAACCAAAAGAAATGAAACAACAAGAAGAATTAAAGACATTACATAAGGAATTTTTAATATTTCGTAAAGAGGTTTCATACCAAAAAAAGCAGGAACAGAGACAAGAAAAATCATAAATACAGCCATTAATCCTCCGTAAGCAGTTAAAGCTATTGCTTCATAACCTTGTCCTTTTTTTAATAATTCATGCCCTGGAAGAATAGAAAGAGAAGTGTCTGTATTAGGACAACCAAGAAAAATAGAAGGAATAAAATCAAGGAAACTATGGGTTATTGCCATTGAAACAATAAACACTCCTAAAAAAACAGGATTTATATTTGCTAGCAGAGAAACAGAGAGAGAAACAAGTGCTGCTCCCACAAGGTTTATATGAATTCCAGGAAACAAACCTGTGAAAGTTCCTGCTAAAATTCCTAGAAGAAGAGAAATCAGGATTTCTAACAACATGTATAACTATTTGGTAAGAGTTTAAAAAAAGATTATCGTTCTAGATTATACTATTTAACTTTATCTGGAAAAGAATTAAAAGGTTTTTAACTTATATCTAGTTAGATTTTTAAAGATGACTCTTTTATAATACTTTATGAAAAAGAGAGCAGCATTCTTATTAATTTTTGTTTTATTATTTAGCATTCTCAATTTTTCTCTTTCGTATGCTCAGGATGAAACTGTTTCTGATGACACAACTACAACAGAACCTGAAGTTTCAGAGCAGACTCAGGAACAAACAACAACAGAAATTCCAGGCGAGACTACACAAGAAGAAATTCCCGAAACAACTACAACAGAAGAAACTTCAGAAGTTATTGAAAAAGCAGAAGAAGAATTTAAGGACGCTGAGCTTGAGGCAAATTCAGGGATAACCCCTGATAGTGGCTTTTATTTTGTTGAAGATGGTATTTTGAGCAAATTCAGAGGAGACTTGGAAAACAGAGAGAAAAAAATTGCTGAAATTAAAGCAATGGTAGAAGCAGGAAACATAGATGCGGCAAGAGAATCTCTGGAAAGATATGGGAGATATGCAGAGAATCTTGAAAAAGAAGCAAATCCTGAAAGAAGAGACGATGCATTGAGAAGTGCTGTTGCGATTAGAAAGACAATAAATAAAATCAAGAGTGAAATTCCTGAAGAAGAAAGAGATGATTTTTCCAATGTTCTTGAGAAAGAAGGGGCAATTGTAACTGCAACTGAAATTGCGAGCAAAATCAAGGAGCTTTGTGAAACTTTATCCAAACTTGATCCTTTGGAATATTCACGAGTTTGCAAAACAGAAGGAGATTCACCAAGATGGCAGAAAGATATGAATCAAAAATTGACTGCAGAACAAGAGAAAGAAGCTAAGGAGTTTTTTGAGATTATGTCTCAGTGTTTTGAGACTTCTGGAAGAAAGTGCAGATGCGAAGATATTTCTGTTTCTGCATTTTCAGAAAAGTGTTCTACTATATCTCCATTAGCTGCTGCATGTGATGAAGGAAATAAGGATGCCTGTGATAAAATGGAAAAAATAGAAGAGGAAGAACCCATAGAGGATTTATTGCCTGATTATTTACAAGATGTTTTATCAAGATTAGAGGGAAAATATGATGAGGATAGATATGACATATCTATGCCTCCTGAATGTGTTAAAGAGGGAGCTAATGGCAGACAATGCATTGAACTTATGTTTAGAAGGAATGCACCAGGACCTTGTTTAAATGCATTAGATAGAGGAGAAATTAGTTTTACTAATGAAAAAGAAGCAAGAGAAGCATGTGAGAAAATTATGTTTGAAGGAAATGCTCCTTCTGAATGCATTGAAGCAGGAGCAACTAATCCAAAGGAATGCGGAAAAATTATGTTTAAACTAAATGCTCCTGAAGAGTGTGTAGAAGCAGGATTAACAGGAGAAAATAGGGGAGATGAAAAAAAATGCAGGGAGATTATGGAGAGAGCCATGGGAGAAAAACCCGGGAGAGGACCTGAAAGAGGATTTGGAGGAGGAAATTGCAAAGCAATACAAGACTCTATGAAAAGATTAGAGTGTTATGATTCTGCTTCACAAGGAATGGGTGAAAGATTTGAGAGAGTAGAAACTGAAAGAAAAGAAGTGAGAGAATACAGACAAGAAGAAGGACAAAAATGTCCAGATAATATTTGCGATGAATTTGAAAAAACACATTCTTATGCATGTCCAGAAGATTGCGGAGGAGTTAGAGAATCTCGTGAAGAACAAGAAGAACGTGAAGAATTCAGACCACCACAGGAAGAATTTCAACAGCCTCCTGAAGGGCAACCTCCCAAAGAAGGGACAATGCCACCAGAAACAACTTCACCGGAATCCATTACAACAACTACTACTGAACCAGCACCAGAAACAAGTAGTGGAGGAGAAGGAGGTAGTTCTAGTGGAGAAACTACTCCAACAGGTGCAATAATAAGCAATGAATTCTATGATTATTATTATAGGATAGGATAAAAACATTTAATAATTAAAAACTATTTGTATAATTCATGACTATAAATTTGAGTATAGAGGATAAAATAGAACTCATAAAGAGAAATACAGAGGAGATAGTTACGTTAGATTCTTTGAAACAGCTTCTTAAGAAAAATAAAAAACCTGTTGTCTATTGTGGTTATGAACCTTCTGGACCAATGCATTTGGGACATTTTGTAACAATAACAAAATTAATGGATTTGGAAAAAGCAGGGTTCAAGGTTATAATCTTGTTAGCAGATATTCACGCCCTCTTAAATAGGAAAGGTAAAGAAGAAGAAATAAAAAAAGAAGTTGAAAATTGGAAAAAAACAATCAAAGCAATTGGAATAAAAGCAGAAGTTGCATTGGGAAGTGATTTTGAATTCAAGAAAGAATATCAGTTAGATGTCATGAGATTAGCACAAGGTTCAACAATTAATCGTGGGTTGAGAAGCATGCAGGAGATTGCAAGAGATGTTGAAAATGCCACAATTTCGCAATTATGGTATCCATTGATGCAAGTTGCTGATATCAAACATCTTGGGGTAGATGTGGCACTAGGTGGTTTAGAACAGAGAAAGGTTCATATGATAGGAAGAGACATGGCTAAAGTTCTGGATTATGATTTTATTGCTCTTCACACACCTTTGATTACTTCTCTGAAAGGACCCGGACAAAAAATGTCAAAATCAATCCAAGGTTCAGGAATAAGTGTTACTGATTCTCTTGAAGAAATAAAAAAAACAATCAAGGAAGCATACTGTCCTGCAAAAGAAATCAAGGATAATCCTATTTTACAGATTTCTGAATTTATAATTTTCCCAAGATTTGAAAAAATAGAGATAGACAGGGCAGAAAAATTTGGGGGGAAGATAGTTTTTAAAGATTACAAAGATTTGGAAAAAGATTATTCTAATGGAAAAATTCACCCTCTTGATTTAAAAAATGCAGTGGTGGATTATCTCTGGAAAATTATTGAACCAATAAGAAAAGCGTGGAAATGACTACTTAGTTTTAAACTCAACAACATCCAAATCTTTTAATCTATGAGTTAAACCTACTTTTTGTCCTGCAAATTTACTCGATGGACCCCAAATTCTTGTTTCCTTAACTCTCAAAAAAAATCCCTTTGATATTTTTTCAGCAACATCTTTTATGTTTGAATCTTTTTCAAGAATGACAGGGTTATTTGATTTTTCTTTTCCTGGTTCTTTTGTATAAATCCTTATTTTATCAAAACTTTGAAATATTTTTTCTTTAAGGGAACCCAGTCCTTCTTTTGTTCTTATTGAAATTATAACAAAATTATATTTCTTGCTTTGCAGTTTTGAAGATATCTTTCTTTTTTCTTCTTCACTGAGAGAATCTATTTTATTAAAAACAATTATCTTTTTATTTGTTGTTCTTCCTAACTCTTTTTCAATTTCTTGTATTTGATTAAAACTTGTAATTAGAATCAATAATGTATCTGCTGTGTGGCTTAATCCTTTGTCATAAAATTCAGATTCAATAGCAGGATTTTCAACTAACTGTATGCTTGCTCCTTCAAAAGAAGTCATTCCGATAACAGGAAACTTAGTTGTGAATTCATAATTTCCTATTTCTGGTTTTGCATTTGTCAAAATAGAAATAAGAGAGGATTTTCCTGTCTGGGTTTTTCCAACAATAACTGCTTGCATTGATTCTTTTCTTATTCCTGCTTTTCCTGCTTTTGATTTTTTTGATTTCTCTACTTGCCCTGATAATTTTATGTATCTTGTTTTAAGATTAGCAAGCATTCTTTCAGAAGATTTGTGCTTTGGGCATTCTTTTATCATTTCTTTCAGCCATCTGAGTCTTTCTTCATCTGTCTGGGAAGATAAGTACATTCCTTCTGCCTTGCTGTATTGAGGAGATTGATTTGTGGATGCCATATCAATATTTTTAAGTTAAGATGTATTAAAAGTTTTATGCTAAGCAAACAGGAAATTCTTAATAAGATAAAAGAAAAGAAAGAATTCTCACAACTTCCTGAAAAAGATGTTGAAACAGCATTCAGCCATTTTGAAAAAAGACAAACCACAGATGAAGATAAAGTAAAACTTACAAGAGACTTACTCAGGAAAGTTTTTTCTGTTTTCACAAGTTCCAAAATTTTATCTTTGAAAAACAAAGAGGAAATATCTTCAGAAAAAAGATATTTGCGAACGCTTAAAAATCGTTCGGAAGAATGGATTTTAAGGAAACATATTTCAACGCGCGAAAGGATAGATTACTATGAAGAAATTTATAAAAGAATTCTGAAAGATTTAAACAAAAAAATTAATATTATTGATTTAGGGGCAGGAATAAACGGATTTAGTTACAAATATTTCAAAAAATTTGAGGTAAAATATATTGGTGTTGAAGCAATAGGACAGTTAGTTGAACTGATGAATTTTTATTTCAAGAGAAAAAAATTAAATGGAGAAGCGATTCATCTAAGTTTATTTGAATTGGAGAAGATAAAAAGCTTGATTAAAAAGCAAAAAGGGCAAAAAATAATATTTTTATTCAAAACTCTGGACTCTTTGGAAATGTTACAGAGAGATTATTCAACAAAATTCCTTGAAGAAATTGTTCCTTTATCGGATCGGGTTATTGTTAGTTTTGCCACGAGAAGCATAGGAAAAAGAGAGAGATTCAAAATTAAGAGAAACTGGATTTTAAAATTTATAAAGGATAATTTTAAAATATTGAATGATTTTGAGATTGAAGGAGAAAGATATTTGGTTTTTGAAAATGAAAAAAAATAGAAAAGGAATTAGCCCTGTACTTGGGGCTGTTTTAATGATTACAATTACTCTTGCGCTTGCAGGAGTTGCCTTTGTTTGGATTAGAAATACTGTTGAAAAAACAGGAAAAGAACAAAATGATATTTTATGCAGAGAAGTTAATTATGCAGTTGGAGATTTGCGTTGTTATAATGTAGGAGGAAATTTCTTAAAATTTAATGCTGTTAATTATGCACAGGATTTAAAATTAATGGGATTTATGGTAACCATTGAAGCTAAAGGAGAAAGCAGGTCTTTTAATTCTGTTCCTGCAGAAATAGATAGTTTAATGTCTGGAGATGTTTCAATTGATATTGATGGGCTTCTTTCAAATATAAATCGAATAAGAATTATTCCTCGGGTAAAATCTGGACAGGAAATCGTGAACTGTGAGGAAAAGGAAACTATAATGGTTTGGAGCGAAATTGAAGGGTGTTAATGATATATAGGGGAAAGGTTAATGTGGTAATTGAAGTCTGTTGTTGTGAGGTGAAACTTAACATCGTCGTTTTAGTTAAAAAAGAGGTGATATCTGTTCCTCAACTAAATTTATAAACTTCCAAAATTTTTCCTCATCATGAATAAATTTTACAGAAAGGTTTTGAAAAACGGAATGACTGTCATCTTAGAAAAAAGAGATATACCTGTTGTTAGTGTTGGTTTTGCTGTTCGTAGCGGGGGAATAAACGAAGCAGCTAATGAAAAAGGGATATCACACTTTATTGAACATTTATTGTATAAAGGAACTCCAACAAGAAATGCAAAAAAAATTGCAGAGGAAATAGAAAGAAGAGGAGGAGATATGAATGGATTTACCGATGAAAATGTGACTGCTTTCTGGTGCAAAATGCCCAGCAAACATCTTAATATTGCTCTTGATGTTTTATCTGACATTATAAAAAATCCTTTATTTGATGCCAAGGAAATAGAAAAAGAAAGGAAAGTTATTTTTGAAGAGATTAAAATGAGAAAAGACAATCCTGTTGTTTATATTTTTGACAAGATTCAGACTTATCTGTATGGAGAACCTTTTGGAATTCCTTTAATCGGAACTGAAAAGACAATGAATTCAATAGACAGAGAAAAGATGGTTAAAAGATTTCATGAGGTTTATCAGCCGAATAATTTAATTCTTACTGTTGTAGGAGATGCTGATTTTGAAAAGATAGTTGATTTTGCTGAAAAGAATTTTGGAAATCAAAAAGGAAAAATTCAGAAATTCAAAATAAATAAAAAAAACAAGATTATAATAGAACACAGAAAAGGAGTTGACCAGGCAAATCTGGTTCTTGCTTATCATGTTCCTCTTGCAAGCGACAAGAAATGCTACGCAGCTAAGGTATTGAGCACATTTTTTGCAGAAGGAATGTCTTCTGTATTATTTAGGGAAATAAGAGAAAAAAGAAATCTTGCTTATGCTGTTAAAGGGGAAACAGAAATAACAAAAGATTATGCTTATAACATTATTTATGTGGGAACAACAAAGGAAAATGTTGAATTGGTTAAAAAAATCATTCTTGGAGAATTCAAGAAATTAGTGAAAGAATTTACAGAAAGACAATTGAAAGAAGTCAAGGAACAGATTATTGGAAACTTTCATATTTCAATGGAAGATTCTCAAAGCCAGATGATTAATCTTTTATCTTATGAATTAGATGGAGATGCAAAAGAATTCTATGAATTTGAGAAAAATATCTCTCAGGTTAAGTTAAGAGATGTGAAAAATCTGGCTAAGATGAAGAATTATAGCTTTTTGGCTTTGTTGCCGGACGGGAAGTAAAATGTTTGTAGTAAAAGTCCCTG
Organism: Nanobdellota archaeon; assembly: GCA_030648285.1. Lineage (GTDB taxonomy): Archaea > Nanobdellota > Nanobdellia > Pacearchaeales > GW2011-AR1 > JAUSIC01. Next base: position 10,326 of record JAUSIC010000025.1, read on the forward strand.
GAATTAACGGAGAAAAGTCAGAAGGATGTGAAAGAGCAGGAAACGCAATTATTGAATCTTTAAGAGAAATTTATTCAAATGAACAAGGAATTCTTATTGATGTTGATTTGCTTGATTTGGAGGAAATTCATTTAGATAATTCTAATTTAAAATTGACAAATGAACTTATTTATAAGAATTCTTTAGAAACTTTTGAGACTAAGCCAAAAACAATATTTTTAGGCGGAGACCATTCTATAACCTATTCTATTGCAAAAGCATTTTTAGATAATTGCAGAAATACAAAAAGAGAATCTTGCTTGATTGTTTTTGATAGTCATCCTGATTGCAAGGAGACAAAGGAAAAATACCCTGATAACAGGCAATGGTTAAGAAAATTAATTGAAGATGGATTTCCAAAACAAAATATTCTTTTAGTGGGAGTTAGAAATTCTTCAAGAGAGGAAATAACTTTTTTAAAACAAAACAATATAAGAATGATTACAATGAATCAGCTTCTTGAAGATTTACAAGATACTTGTGATATAATAATGGAATTTTCAAGCAGGAAAGAATTATATCTTTCAATTGATGTTGATGTTATTGACCCTGTTTTTGTTCCTGGAACAGGAAATCCAGAGCCAGGAGGATTGACAAACAGACAATTTGTTTATCTCATACAGAGAATAAACAAAGTAAAAAATCTTAAGGCAATAGATATTGTTGAAATAAATGCTGTTAAGGATAAAGAAGGATTGAGTGTTAAATTTGGAGCTAAGATTTTGAGTGAATTTTTATAAAAATGCGAACATTCATATCAATACAAATTCCAGAAGAAATAAAGAAAAAGATAATTGAAATTCAACTTCCTGATTTTGTCGGAAAGAAAATAGAGAAAGAAAATCTGCATTTGACACTTAAATTCCTTGGAGAAGTTTCAAAAGAACAGATTGAAACAATAAAAGAGAGATTAAGAAAGATTCATTTAAAAAAATTTGCAGCAAAAATAACAGAAGCAGGAGTTTTCAACGAGAACTTTATAAAAATTATCTGGTTAAATATAGAAAACTGTGAAGGGCTGCAAAAAGAAATTGATGAAGTTCTTTTCGGATTATTTGAAAAAGAAAAAAGATTTATGGGACATTTGACAATTGCGAGAGTGAAATTTTGCGAGGACAGGAAAAAGGTAATTGAAGAAATAAGGAAAATAAAAACTAGTGAGGAATTTAATGTTGAGAGTTTTGAATTAATGAAAAGTGATTTGAAAAGAGAAGGGCCTGTTTATGAAATTCTCGAGAAATATAATTTAGAATAAGGGAAATATGATTAAAAAAGAATTCTAAGTTTTATATAACTTTTGCATCCTAATGATTATATCGTAGAATAGTTTTTTTTAAAAACCAAGAGAATTTTATTATATTTTAATGGGAAGTTTAAGTGAAGAGGCAAATAAGATATATCTTGCAGAATGCAAGAAGTCTGCTGATTTTGGCTGTTATCATCAATTGAGAACAGATAAAGATTTAATTAAGAAAAAAGTTTTGGATTCTCTTGGAAGAAACGGAAATGGTTACAAAAGGTCTTCAGAAGAGATCGAGGAAATCTCAAGGGTTCTTGAAACTTCTGAAGCTGTTGTTTTAGGTTTCTTTGAAAGAAAAAAAGAAGAATTCCCTGAAGGCTTTTTTGAGGGAATAGAAGGAAGATTCTTTGGATGGCCTAATGAATATCATGAAAGATTAAGATTAGAGAGTTTAAGGAGACTTAGTACTGCTCGTCAACCAGCTTAAATATTTCTGCTTTTTTTCCAATGAGTTCTTTTAATTCATCTTGAGAAGCATTCATTATATTTTTTATTGTATGGAAATGAGAGAGAAGTTTTTTTGCTGTCTTCGAACCTATTCCTGGAAAACCTTCTAAGACATATTGCAATTGTTCTTGCTTTGAAAAAACTCTTTTATTCTGTCGGATATTTGGTTCTTTTGGGTGAAGCTGTTTTTTTGCGAGAAGCAATAAAAAAATTGCTGTTTCTTCTTCATCTTTTGAATAAAGAATAGGAACATGATATTTTGTTATTATGCTTAGAAGAAATCCTCTCAGAGCATTTTTATTTGCGAAATCAACTTCGTTAATATCTCCTTCTAAAATAAGAAAATATTCTGGATATTGTTTTATTTCTTCTAACTGATTTTCTAGTCTTTTGTCAAAAATGCTTGAGATGAAATCAGATGCTGTTTTTCTTTCAACAGCAATATCTCCTATTATAAAATCTCCAACTTTCAAATGCTGAAATTCAACTTCTATTTCTCTGTCTGATTTTTCAATCAGATAAGAAACTACTAAAGAATTTTTCTCTCTTATATCTGCGAGAATTCTTTGTTTTTTAATTTGTCTATCTTGGGGTTTTCTTTTTTGAAAAATATTAAATATTTCTGACATGATTTATTTTAATTTTCTTGATTTAAGAATTCTATGGTTTAGAGAGTCTTCTGTTTTTCAGATTTTTCCTCTTTTTTTATCAGCTCAAAATTTCCTTTTAATTCTCCTATAATCTTGTGCATCTTTTTTTCTTTCTGAAAAGAAGTCCAATAATAGATTTCGTCTCTTGTGCCCTTTGTTATTAAGATTATTAATTTTCCAGGAGCAAGACGTGCTGTTCTTCCTCTTCTCTGGATTGTTCTTATCGCAGAAGGAACAGGTTCATAAAAAATTACAATGTTAATTTCTGGCAAATCCAATCCTTCTTCTCCAATTGAAGTAGCAACTAAGGAATTAACTTCTCCTGAAGAAAATTCTCTTATCATTGATTGCTGTTCTTTTTGAGATAAACCGCTCTCATTTTTTTCTTTTCCTCTTGTTGTTTTTTTGGCTTGTCCAACAAAAACCTTTGCTTTCACTTTTTTGTTTGAATTTAGTTCTTTGCAAATTCTTGCTGCTGTATCTCTATACTGCGTGAAGATTAGAATTTTTGTTTTTTCATTCTCTTCCATTGCAGAATCAACAATTTCTTTTAATTTTGATAATTTTGGATGTTCTATATTTTTCGAAAGAAGTTCATTTAACAAGGCATACGATTTAGTAAACTCTTCTTGTTTTACTAAATGTTGTATTGCTTTGCTCTTGTTATTTTTTGCTTGTTCAAACAAATTAAAAAAATATTGCTGAAGAGAATAAAGTGTTTGGGTTTCTAGAAGCTCAATTGCATGCTGAATCTTTATTGCTGTTGCACAAGAGGATGCTCCTGCAAGAACATTGAAATTCTTGTTTCCTGTTGTAATCATTCTGATTATTTTACTTTGGAGTTCAAGAAGTGTTTTTTTATTTGCAACTCCCCAAAGAAGTTTTCTATTTTTTAATTCTTCAACTTTTTTATCATAAATTTTTTTCAGAAGAAGTTTTATTTCTAACATTTCAGGAGGAAAATCAATTTTTATTGCTTCAAAATTTAATTCTTGAAGATATTCTTTTACATCCTCGCTATCACGAGTACGAATTTCAACTTCTTCTATTGAAAGATTCTTGCAGATTTCTTTTATTTTTGCAAAATCACTTCCAGGAGAGGCAGTCAAGCCGATTATTCTTGGATTTTTGGATTGCTCCATATATCTTTTTGCTATTATATTATAATCATAGTTTTTAACACAACGATGAGCTTCATCTTCAATTAAAAGACAAACATCATTCAAGTCATACAAATTATTTCTTATATCATTTGCAACGCATTGTGGAGTTGAAAATATTATATCTGATGTTTGCCAAAGTTTTTTCCTTGTTGGTGCATCTACACTTCCCGTAAACAACTGCATTTCTCCAAATAATTCAGGAAGATGTTTTTTAAAATAAACTTGATGCTGTTCTGCCAATGGTTTTGTTGGAGCAAGAAAAACTACTTTTTCTCCTGGAAAAGCTTTCATCCTTTCTATTGTTAGCATCAAAGCAATCAGTGTTTTTCCCAAACCTGTCGGTAAAACAACCAAACAATTTTTCTTTATGCATGTTTCTAATATTTTCTCCTGATACTCACGAGGAGATACGTCCTTTAAAAAATCCATTTTACCTTCAAAATGATAAATCTTTATAAATTCTATTAGATTAAAATAGTGATGAGGAAGAGGGGAAGGAAGGCAAGAAATAAAAGAATAATTTTAGCAGTCATTATTGGAGTTATTGTTTTATCTGTTTTTTTTAAGATACTTTTTACTGGAAGAGTTGTAAATACTGAACAATATGCTACAATAACAGGATGCTCCCCCTTTTTAGGAGATTCTACTGCACCATTAAAAATATTATTTGTAGAACTTGGAAATGTTTCTTATTATAATCAATTAATAGATAATATAATAAATAATCAATTAAAAAATATTTCCCCCTTTAAAGAGAACTTTGGCAAGATAGGTTTTTATTCCATCAACTTTTCAAATTTAGATCCTGCTACTTTTGATTGTAAAGAAGCGGGAGCAGGGACAGGAGGTTCTGGTTTTACATGCAATAATTATGAAATTTATCAGAAAATAAAAGAAAAATGCACAATAAATGACATACATGGAATAATCCCTGTAGTTCTAGTAAATACTCCTTATGGAGGTTCTGGGGGGGAAGTCATCTACTTAGGAATAAATTCTAATAATAGTTTATCCACAAATCTTGACTTGGGGAAAAATGTCGTTATTCATGAAATGGGACATGAATTTGGGTTAGCAGATCTTTATTATGGATTTTTCTATTCTGATGGACGTCCATCTTTAGTATATCCTGTTGAATCCTCCAGAGCTTTTTTGAATGTAGACGGGCCAGGATGTAAAAAATGGTGTCAATCGTATAAGCCTGTTTCACAATATACAGAATCTTCCACTTCACAATGTCTTAAATTGATTAATAAACAGGATTGTGTTGATTATGGGAGAGATGCAGAACGTAGTTGTATCGATTGTTGTGTTTGGTCTGATACCTCATTTGAATATTTTAACACAAATTGTGTTCCCGCATGGGGAACTGAGAATATAGGAATAAATTGTTTGGGTAGTACTGGTTGTTATTTCGGAGCAGTTTATGGAAATTATGCGTGGAGACCCGTTTTAAATCAAAATGAGAGCATAATGTACCATCAAGCCTCTGCAGATAAATTTGATGATGTTTCAAAAAGAGCATTAAGCCAAGTTTTTGATTGCTGTTTCTCTTCCCTTTCTGAGGATGTTTCTTGTTCTTCGTTTAGACAAAATTATTCAAATTTTCTTAGCAGTCAATATGGTTCCTCAAAAAGAGTTGGTTCTTGTGTAGCCTGCAAACTATCGAGATCAGATTGTTCTGTAGACGGGGATTGTTGCACTGGATTAACGTGCCAAAATGGAAAATGTGCAACACCTTGTACTCCAAAAACTTGTTCACAATTAGGAAAACAATGCGGAAGTGCTAGTGATGGTTGTGGAAATACGATAAATTGTGGGACATGCTCAACAGGACAAACATGCAGTAATGGAAAATGTATAACAACTTGCAAACCTTCTGGACAAACTTGTTCAAAACAAGGTGATTGCTGTGCCGGATTAATCTGTGGAGGAAGAGGAGTTGGAATTTGCCAAAAACCTTGTACACCAAAGACTTGCTTACAATTAGGAAAACAATGTGGAAGTGTTAGTAATGGTTGCGGGGGAACATTGAACTGTGGAACTTGTTCAACAGGAAAGAAATGTAATAATAGTAAATGTGTAAGTTGTATTGTAAATGGAAGAGGTTGCGTTTTTAATTCTGGTTGTTGTTCTGGAAAATGTAAATGGTTTACCTGCAGAGCATAGAAGATTTATTGCTACAAAATCGGTTATAAGAATTTTTTCGCATCAGACATTCATCATGATGCTCACTGAAGAATAATTAATACCTAATAATTTTAACTTGGATTTAATATAAAACGATTAGTCATTACTTTAAAACATCGACAAAAGGCTTCAATTATTACATTATCCTTTCCTTATAAAAGAGATTGACAATCTTAAATGCTTATTCTCGAAAATCCAAAGGTTTAAATATATACACGAATTATAATGTTTATACTAAATATCGTTTATAAAAATGGCAACCTTTACTGTATCCATACCTGAAGAATTAAAGAAGAAAATAGATGAACATCCGGAGATAAACTGGGCAGAGTATTTGAAAAAGAAATTTGAACAGAGAATGAAAGAATTAAATAAGTTTGAAGAATTAAGAAACTCGGGAAAATTGTAAAATGACTAGTTTAACTTTATCTGTCTCTGAGGAATTCAAGAATAAATTAAAGGAATTTTTATGGGTAAATTGGAGTGAAGTAGCAAGAGAAGAAACAATAAAAAAACTGATATTTGAAAACTATCTTAAAATTGGAAGTATAACTGATGAAGAGTGGGAATTCTGTGAAAAAATTGACTGGCATCCTGTTGATGAATTGCCCTTAAAAAAAGAATTTATTGAAAAAATGAAGAAGATAAAAAGGGGCAAGTTCAATAAGTATAATTCTGTTGAAGAATTTTTTGCAAAGATAAAATGACTTATTCAATGCTCGTTTCTGAGGATTGTGAAAAAAATATTGACAAATTATGCAAAAAGAATGTTGTTTTAAAAGATATTTTAAAGAAAAAGATGAATGAAATTCTTGAAAATCCACAACATTATAAGCCATTAAAATATGATTTAGCTGGAGAAAGGAGAGTCCATATTATGAAAAGTTTTGTTCTGAAATTTGAAATTCATGAAAACACAAAGATAGTTGAGTTTTTCTTTTTCGGTCATCATGATGAAGCTTATAGAAGATAATTTATATAACTTTTTTATTAAAACAAATTTAATAGAGAAATTGAAGTCTGTTGTAAACATTGAGCAGTTGAACAAAGTCGTTTTAGTTAAAAAAGAGGTGGTAAACTTTCCCTCTTAAATTAAATCACAAACACTGCAAAAAACATTCCTATCAAGGCAATTGAAGCCAAGAAACTCCACATTATTATATTTCCGAAAAATACCTTGTTTCCATCTAATTCTGAAAATGGAATCATATTAAGGAAGGTGTAATAGATGCTCAATCTTGAAAATTCAGCAAATCCTAATAAATATCCAATTACTGCAAAAAATAAATTAGCAACTATTCCTGATGCGGCAATAACTCCTATATGATATTCTGTCATTTCTGAGAAAGAATACAAACCATGCCTTTTTACTGCTCTGTGGCTTTTTGGAAAAACTTCAAAAACAAGAGAAGTCATTAATATAAAACCCTTCAAAGGAAACAAAACTATTTTTGAAATTAAAGGAAGAATTGCTCCTAAAGGAAAAGGTTTATTAAAATGCCTGTTTGCTTTAAACCCATATTGATAGATTTCCCAGAACCTGATTTCAACTCCTGTTTCAAGATAATAACCTACTATTTTTTTTGCAAGAGTATTTATTAAAATAATTGCCAAAACTGCTAAGGTCGAATAGAAAATTGCTGTCCAACCCTCTAAAAGGCTGATTGCAAAACCCATAACAATCGCAGCGATTAGAATTACAGGTATCTCTTTTATCTTTAACATGATCTTATCAAGATATGTTTTTTTATAAACATTTTTATGCTTAATATTTCAATGATTTTATATTTTGAAACACGGAAAAGTATTTAAACAAGTTTAGTTAATTTTCAATATGCGAGTTAGAAAAATAAGCGAGGTTATCGGGATGAAGGTTTTCACTGATTCTGGTGATTACTTTGGGGAAGTTGAAGAGGCAAATCTTGCTGAGAACAAAATTGATGGTTGGAGAATAAAGGTTGGTGGAAGCGTCATATCTATGATTGGCGGGGCAAGAGGAGTTATAATTCCTCATCAATTCGTCAAGGCAATAAGTGATGTTTTTATAATAAGTAAAAATGCACTACCAACTCAGGACTCTGAAGTTGAGGAAATTCCTGAAGACTTGATATAAATCTTCTATTGTTTTTAGATAAAAGAGTTAGATAGAAAAGAATACATAGAATTTAAATACTTAAAATATTATTTTTTTGTAGATAACATGGCAGAGACAATTTTTCAGCATTGGATTTTTTCAAAGTTTAT
>JAUSIC010000002.1 GCA_030648285.1 Nanobdellota archaeon
TCTTCTTCAGAAGAACAACAAATTACTTTCAATGCAACAGAAGAAACAAAATACCAAGTTAAATATGAGACTCCTGCTCCAACATCAGAAGAACAAGAAACTTCAAGAGGAAAAATAATAAAAATTTCAGGTTCAAATGAAGTTCATTATCAAAATGTCTTGGCATTTACAACTTTGCCAAAACAAATTCCAAGAGAGAAAATAAAATTATATTTAACAACAAATAATGCAAAAGAATCTGTTGAAATAACAAATTATATTGATGAAGATAATGATGGTTTAGTTGAAAAGGTTGAATGGATTGTCCCTCAATTGAGTGAACAGACTTATGAACTTATAATTGAAATCAGCAAAGCAGAACATCTCGATTCAAATAAGGATTTCATTTCAGATATTTATGAACAAGTCAATAAACTCGACGATGTTTGGAGTGAACCTATTTCTGCAAACGAGTATGTAAGAGTAACCTTCAAGGAAAAACTTGACTCTTCAAAAGATATAACAATTTTTCCAAGAATTGTTGAAGGAGATCCAACAATAAAAGTTTATGAAGCAGGCTCTAATGAAAAAATAGCAGAATTCAGAAATCTTGCAGAAGAACAGTACAACAAAATTCTTCTTACAAATCTGAAAAACAGCCAAGATAGTTTTGACTTGAAAATCACAGGAGGAAGCGTTGAATTTGATTATATTGTCGACCCCATATCAGAAATTATTCCTATGTCTGTGAATGAAAACCCTGCATATAACGGAACATTGAATGATAACTTACTTGCTATATTAACTGTAAGTAAAATGTTTGCTAACAATTATCGATTGATAAATAAATCAGACAGTATTACATTTCGTGTTCCTTCGGGTAGCTCCTCAGCAGATACTTTTGTAGCAGTCAATTTCACTATTCCTGCAGGTTATTATGCGATAAATGTTTCAACTAGGCATAATCTCTCTATCACTAGTTCAGCAAGGACAGGAATAGCTCTGTGGAATTTTACTAATAGTCGATGGAAAGATGTTTTAAATACAACAGCAACAGCAGCAATAACACTAAAGAGTTATAATTTAAGCATCTCTGTTATGGATGATTTTGTATCAAATAATGAAATAAGAGTTATGGTTTTTGATGATTCTGGTTCTATTAGTGTACTCGCAGTAGATAAGATCTGGGTAAATGTAACTTATGCAACTCTTGCAGATAACACTAAACCAGATGTACAAATTAGATTTCCTTCTAACCATTCAAACTGGAGCAATGTTAATTTAGATGTTAATTATACTCGTTCAGATAACACTGCATTGTTCAATTGTTGGTACTCTAATGACACTTATTTAGTTAATATTTCTCTTGGAGCAACTTGTGAAAATATAACTTCAGTAAGTTGGAGTGAGGGATATCATAATGTTACTGTTTGGGCAAATGATTCGGCAGGAAGTCCGAGTAATTACAACGCTTCATATGTAAGTTTCACGATTGATACGATTAAACCAGAAATGAATATAGTTTTTCCATTGAACAACTCCAATTGGAGCAATGCTAATTTAGATGTTAATTTCTCTAGAAGTGCTAACGGCGGTTCAGGATTGTTCAACTGCTGGTATTCCAATGATACTTATCTTGTAAATATCTCTTTAGCAACTTGTGATAATATTACAAATGTTGCTTGGACAGATGCACAGCATAATGTTACAATCTGGGTGAATGATAGCGCAGGAAACTACAATTGGACAGGAATAAGTTTTAAAATTGATACAATTCGTCCAGATATAAATATAACCTTTCCTCTGAATAATTCACAGATTTCAGATGTAAATGCAGATGTAAACTATACAAGAAGAGATACAGGAAGCGAGTTGTTCAACTGCTGGTATTCAAATGATACTTATCTGACAAATATTAGTTTATCGAACTGTGAAAATATAACAACAATAGTTTGGACAACAGATTCTCATAATGTTACTGTATGGGCAAATGATTCAGCAGGAAATTATAATTGGAGCAGGGTTAATTTCACAATAGCCTCTGCAAATGAGCCTCCAGAAGTCAGAACAATCTATAACACTACTGCAAGCATTATATCTGTCGCAACAACATTGAATGCAGGTCCAAATCCAACATCAATAGAAATTAATTTCAGTGCTTATGACCCTAACGATGACTTGAACGATGCAACAGCTTCGATAAATGTTTCTCTTTTAGTTGGGAGTATTTTACAATCAAGAGCAAATACTACCTGTTATAAATATGAATCACAAACTAACCTTGCTAATTATACCTGTAATGTAACAATGTGGTGGTATGACGGTGCAGGAACATGGATAATAAATGCGAGTGTTTCTGATTTGCAGCTAAATTCAGCAAGCAATGTCACAGCAAACTTTTCAGTAGGAGCAACAACAGGTTTTGAAATATCCCCTGGAAACTTGACATGGAGCACAATAGCAGCAGGTATGAACAATCAAACTGCGACTAATGACCCAATCTTGATAAACAACACAGGAAATCAGGAGATAGGTATTTCAACAGGAAACATAAGCATTAATGCGACAGATTTGAAAGGAGAAACAGACAGTTCAAAAGCATTATGGAGTGGTAATTTCTCTGTCTCTTCATTCACAGGAGGAAGTTGTTCAGGAGCTTCATGTCTTGAATGTGCAGGAAGTCAAATGAATACTGTTTCAGGAAATTATGCGAACATAACAAATGCAAATCTTACCAGAGGAAACTTCACTCTTAATAACAAAAATACAGGACAAGAAGAATTATACATTTGCCTAAGATATGCAGGAAGAGAATTACCAAATCAGGCATATTCTACACAGTCGCAAGGAGTCTGGACAATAAAAGTATTGCTGGTAGCATTCACTCCTGCATTAAAGAAAAAGAGAAAGAAAAAATCAATAAAGAACGACAAGTTATTAAAAGCGTTCAATCTGATTGCAGAAGAGTTAAAGCAAGAATATTCTCTGAACAAGAAAGAACTTCTTCAAGTTATAATTGAAAAATTGAAAGATAATTACAATATTTCAAGAAAAGAAATAATTGAAACAATCTCAAAAGAAGATATAGAAATTCCTGTTTCAATATTTTCAAAAGAAATAGGTGCATTAGAATCAGTAACAAAATACATGAAGGAAAATCTGAATATGAACTATCATGAAATTGCGAGAGAGCTTGGAAGAGATGAAAGAACAATCTGGACATCATACAAGAAAGCAAAAGAAAAGCAGAAAGAGCCAATAAAGATAAACGAAGATGCTGTTTTCATGCCTGTTTCAATATTCAAGAATAAAAAATTGACAATTTTGGAATCAATAATCCTGCATCTGAAAGAAAAGGGAATGAAATATTCTGAAATTGCAGAATTATTAAATAGAGACCAAAGAAATATATGGACTATTTATTCAAGAGCAATAAAAAAATAAAATGAACTAAATATCAAAGAAATGTTTAAAAAGAGGAAAATGCTTAAAATAAGAATATGGGGGGAAATTAACTAAGACAATTTTTTTATTTAAAGTTAATATTCAAGATGAAAGAGAGGTGGGGTGGTTGGGCGGTAGTTCTTATTATTATAGCATTATTATTTGTGCCTTTAATTTCGGCAGGATTCTTTGGGGACTTATGGGGAAAAATGACAGGACAAGCAACAAGAAATGTAGGGTTAAATATCAGTGTCGCAGTAGCAAAAATAACTTATGTAGAGAATAATAGTGCTTCTGCAAAGTCAATTGCCACAACTTTAAATTCAGGCCCTGCTTTTACTTCTATATTAATTAATTTCAGTGCTTATCAGGCTGCAGGACAAGAATACCTGAATGACAGCACTGCAACAGTAAATATTTCCTTTTTCTCTACTCTATCAGAATCAAGAGTAAATTCAACTTGTTCTATGACAGAGAAAGGAACACTCTATAAGAATTATACATGCAACGTATCATTCTGGTGGTATGACAGTGCAGGAAGCTGGGGTATAAACGCATCTATCTTGGATAATTTCAGTATCATGGCTTCAAACAAAACAATGAATATTTCAATTCCTTCTTTGACTGGTTTTGATTCAGGTCCAGCAAACTTGACATTGCCAAGTATTGGTCCAGGCTCTTATAATTCAACTTCTAACAATGATCCCTTGGTATTGAATAATACAGGAAATCAGTATGTAAATATCAGCATTAATGCAACAGACCTAGTTGGAGAAACAACTCCTTCTCTTAGATTATATTCTGGAAACTTCTCAATGTCTACATTTACAGGAGGAGCTTGTTCTGGAGGAGCTTGTCTTGAATGTGTAGGAAATCAGATGAATAAGACTTCAGGAAATTACGTAAATATAACAGAAGGAAATCTTACCAGAGGAAATTATACTATAAATACAGGAAATACTAACGGACAAGAAGGATTATATCTCTGTTTGAGATATGCAGGAAGTGAACTAACAAGCCAGTCATATTCAATTGCATCACAAGGCTCTTGGACAATAAGAATATAAAATGAAAAAAACTAACAATATAATGAAGGCAATAATAATTGCATTTACAGCATTATTTCTTTTAAGTAATGTTTCTGCTTTTGCAGTTTCTTCTGCTTATTACAGCACAAATCCATTAAAACTTCCGCAAGGAGAGACACAAGATTTCATGCTTGTCCTTCAAAATCCTTCTGGTCCTGAAACAGAACAATTGAAAGTAAATATTCTTTCAGGTGCTGACATATTAGAAATAACAGATAAGAGTGATATTTATTCTATTCCTATTGGAGAGAAAACAAGTGTAAATTTAAGAGCAGTTATTCCCCAAGATGCAAAAATAGGACAAATTTATCCTGTTAATTTAGAACTTATAACAATGCAAGAAAGTTCAAAAGGAGAATTTGGATTTGGAAGCGCAATCGGACAGAGTTTTGATATTGTGGTTACGAGGACAGATGGAACAACAACTCTCATTTCAAAAAGCACGATGAAACTTTTAATAATCTTAGGAATAGGAATATTTGTATTGGGATTAATTGCAATTCTTGTAGTAAAGAAAAGAAAAAGATAAAGTTTTTTATATTCAGGTTTGTTTCTTAATGTATGAGGTGGCAAATAATATTTTTAATAGCAATTTCTTTGTTAATTTTAAGTCTAAGTATATTCATAGGAGAAAAAATTATCACAGGAGAAATAATTCACGGAAAGGCTGTTAAAGGTGTCGGAATGAATATAACAATAATAGCCCCCCCTTCATTAACCCTAATATCTCCAAGAAATGAAACTTATTTGAATAATATAACAATACCATTAGAATATTCTTCAGATAGCGTATCAGTAAAATATAGTCTTGATTCAGGAGATAATATAACATTAACCTCTTCTCCTGTTTATTTCAATGCTTCAGAAGGAGACCACACCCTTTATCTGTATTCGAATAATAGTAATGGAATAACAATTAAGAGTGTAAATTTTTCAATAAATTCAGTTTTATTCAAAGTAAACAATGATAAATGGAAAGGAAGTAACAATGAAAAAAACTCTACTAATCTTAGTATTGTTTCTTCTCAGGAAATACAAAATATAAGTAATTTAACTTTTGAAGATACTAATAACGGAAAAATTCGTTTTAATGGAAGAATTAATATAACAAATGATATTAACCCCGAAGATGGGGAAGTTGACTTGGACGAATATATTAATATTTCATCAAATAGGATTGAAGTGAATACCTCAGCCATTCCGGAATTTGATAAACCTGCAACATTATGGTTATATGGATTAACTTTTACAAATCCAAGAATATTAATTGATGGTGAATCTTGTCCTTCTGCTATTTGCAAGAAAGAAAATTATTCTGGGGGAGTTTTAAAGTTTAATGTAACAGGATTTAGTGTTTATTCTTCAGATGAAACTCCAATAACTACTACTACAACAACCACAGTTACAGTTACAGGGGGAGGAACAAGTGGAGGAGGTTATGGAGCAAGATTGCCTGAAGGAGGTTTTATTTTGAACGCAGAAGATATACAAGTTTCTGTAAAACAAGGGCAAATAGTGACAAAGAATTTTATAATAACTAATCAGGATAATAAAAATATAAATATAAAAATTAATGAATTAAAAATAGAGGACTTGGTTCTTATTCAGGAACAAAATTTCAGTTTAGGCCCATATCAATCAAAGATAATCTCTTTTGATATCTTTGCTAGAGAAGATACGTTACCAAAATTATATCTAGGAAAGATATTCATTTCGAGTGAATCAACAAGAAAAGAACTTCTGGTAGGAATAGAAGTTGAATCAAAAGAACCTTTATTCGATGTGAAAGTATCGATTCCAGACAGATTTTTATATACAATGCCCGGAGAAGAATTCTTCTCTGAATTAGAAATCTATAATTTAGGAGATATTGAAAAAGAGGTAGATGTTCTTATAGAGTACAAAATAATGGATTTTAATGGAAAAGAAATTTATTCAAATCAAGAGACAGTGGCAGTAAATACCAAGATAAATTTTCTTAAATCTTTTAAGATTCCTGAAGATGCTCCTTTTGGAAGATATGTGCTCTACATAAAAACAATTTATGATGAGAAAGTTGGAAGTGCAAGTATCTTTTTTAATGTTGGAAAAAAACCGACAATTCCATTAAAAGAGGGAATAATTGCTATAATAATAGTGCTAATTATTTCAGGCATTACAATCTTTTACAGGATTAGAAAACTTAAAAAACTCGGAAAATCTATTTATAGAATAGATAAAAATAGTTTAAAAAGATAAATGGTAACATCTACTTATTATGCAGAATTAATACTCGCATCATTGCGTCTTCTTTTAATAGTAATTAGTACTTTAATATGTATAGAGATAGCCATAAAAAGTTTGAATAGATTAAGAAGAGCCATGATATTTTTTGCGATTAGTCTTATTCCAAGTGCATTGTACACTATTGGAAGAATTGTTAATGTAGAATCCATGTTAGACAATGGAAAACTTCTTAGTTTATCCTTAAATTTTTTAACATCAGTTTTTATCTTATTGGGATTATGGAATCTGCTTTTATTAGTTAAAGAATTAATAGGGGAAATTCCAGAAAAAAAAGAAATACAAAAAGAAAGAACTTCAAAAGAATATTATAAAGTCCCTCAAGCAAAAAGAAAACGGAAACCTAAAAGAAGAATTATTGTTTATAGATAATTATTTTCCACTAAACTCATTATACAAGGTTAAATATCCTTTTGAAAATAAAATAATCTTCCCTGCGACCATTTCGATGCTTGTTCTTCCAGAAGAAATAGATTCTTTTGCATAGCCATTAGTTTCAATCATTTTGAAAATTTCTTCTGTAGTTGTTCTTATGATTATATCCGGATTCTTTGCTTCTCCTTTTTCTATGATTATATTTCCTTTTCTTACTTCTAAATTATATGCTGCATTATCTATGTAAATCTGAACTTTGGGGGTTATCCTTGTAAAAGGAATATTATGAAGATTGTAAAGCTTAAGGACTACTGATGCATAATTTACTAATTTAGTTTCAATATCAGCGACGTTTAGCTCCCCTAAGATGTCTCCTTCAATGATAATAAGTTTTTCTCCATCTTCTGTTTGTATTCTTATTACTTCTGCCCCTTCGGGAATCTCCTTAGTGGGGGAACTAGAAAAAAGTAATCCAAATTCACTGATCGGATTTCTTATTTCCCCGCTTTGCACTCTTTCTGCATAATTAGTTGTATAATCTTTTCCATGAGCAGAAAGATAAATAAAAGAAATCAATAGTATCAAAGCAAATGCTCCAAATACAGAAAGAATTATTACAGGAAAATTTACTACACCTTTCTTTTTCTTGAATTTGCTCATTATCAGATATAGGAAAACAAATTTATAAAACTATTTCTTCTTCGCATCTTCTTCTTTTTGCTTGATTTTGTCTTCAAGCTTCAGTCTCTCAATAAGTTCCTTGTATCTGTTTCTTATTGTAACTTCTGTAATTCCCGCAATATCCGCAACTTCTCTCTGTGTTTTCTTCTCGTCATTCATCAATGCAGCGACGTACAAAGCAGCAGCAGCAATTCCTGCTGGTCCTCTTCCAGAAGTTAATTCAACTTCTTCTGCTTGTTTTAAAATTTTCAGGGCATCATTCTGAGTTCTTGGAGAAAGTTTCAAGATTGAAGAGAATCTTGAAATGTAATCCTTTGGAGAACTTTGTGTTACTCTTATTTGTAGTTTTCTTATGATAAATCTGTAAGTTCTTCCAATTTCCTTTCTTTCAACATCAGAAGCAGTAGCCATTTCATCAAGGGTTCTTGGTATCTTGTATCCTCTGCATGCAGCATATAGACATGCAGCGATGACAGATTCCATGCTTCTTCCTCTTACTAATCCTCTTTGGAGAACAAAATTGTAAATTCTTGCTGCTTCATCTTTTACAACATTTGGAAGATTCAGATAAGAAGCAATAACTCTTAATTCAGCCATTGCAAGTCTCAAGTTTCTCTCAATGCTCGTTGAAACTCTTTCCTGCCATTTTTTCAGTCTAAGGAATTTTCTTGTTTGCCCTGGTTCAAGTTTGTAAATATCAGAAATCTCTCCGACATTGGTTGTTAAACCCTTGTCGAATTTTTGCATGCTTATTGGAGCTCCTCCTCTTCCTTTTTTTTCATCTTTGTCAAAACTTCCAGATAAATCTACTCCAGAATCAGTCATTTTTTCTTCAATTACCAAGCCACAATCATTGCAAATTATCTCTCCGAGATGAGAATCATAAGTGAGATTGATGCTGCCACATTCAGGGCATTTTTTTACATAAACCATTTTTGTCCAACAACTATCTTATAGTTCATTTAAAAATCTTTCTCTTTATAAATCTTTTCAATTTTATAGTTATCTGAAAATGGTAAAAATCAATGGGCGAAAAAGGAAATGCGGGAGATAGGATTTGAACCTATGCAGGCACTAAGCCAACAGCTCCTAAGGCTGCCTCATTTGACCACTCTGACACTCCCGCGTATTACTTCGTTCAAGCGGAGGCTGAAAAACAGGAGTTTTTCGCTAACCGCTTTTTCTCACTACGCTCGAAAAAGCGGAGGGGGAGAATCGAACTCCCGAGAAGTTGCTCTGCAGGCAACCGCAGTACCATTGTGCCACCTCCGCAGGTGTCATATAACTGCTCCTAACCTCACTCGAGCATTTTATGGATTATTCTCGTGAAGTTACTCGCCCCCGACAGGATTTGAACCTGCGACCCCTAGCTTTCTTCTTGCTTCTTGTTAGAAGGCTAATGCTCTATCCAGGCTGAGCTACGAGGGCTTTCATTAAAGAAGAAGAAATTGTATTTAAAATCTTTGCCTATTGGATTTCTAAGGTTTCCAAATCTTCAACTAAGAAAGAATTCTTGAATATTTTTCTTGCTTCGTCTAATATTCTTTTTTTGTCTTTCTCATATCTTTGGCTTATATGAGTAAGAATTAGCTTTTTCACTTTTGCCTTTTTTGCAATTTCTGCTGCCTGAGTAGAAGTAAGATGCCTGTATTCTGTTGCCTTTTCTTGCATCTCAGAAGCAAATGTGCTTTCACATATTAAAATATCTGAGTCTTTTACAAAAGGAATAATATTCTTGTTCATAGAAGTATCAAAAACAAATGCAACTTTTTTGTCTTCTTCTCTAAATGCAAGATTTTTTGCCAAATATGTTTTTCCTTTGTAAGATATATTTTTTCCTTCTTTTAACTTCTGCAATAATGGAATTTGAGGTAATCCTGTTTTTTCTAATTTTTTCTTATCAATTCTAAATTGTCCTTTTTTTACAAAAGCATATGCATTGCAAGGAGCTCCATGAGTCATTTCACTTGCTTCTATATAAAAACTCTTTTCATTCAGAAATCTTCCTTTTATTTCTTTTATTTCTAATCCTTGCTTTCCCCTGAATATAAAAGTGCTAAGAATTTTCTTCATAAAAGATTCTGTTCCTTTTGGTCCATAAACTTTTAATTTCTTATTGTATTCATTTAAAGCAAGAGTTTGCAATAATCCAGGAATTCCAAAAACATGATCTCCATGCCAATGAGTAATCAAAAGTCTTGTAATTTTGCATGGATTTATCTTTGCTTTTCTAAACTGTCTTTGAGTTCCTTCCCCACAATCAACAAGTATGTTTTCTCCTTCACTTTCAAGTAAGATTGCAGTATGATTTCTCGTTGCTGTTGGTACTGCATCAGATGTTCCTAAAAATGTTAGTTTTATCATTATGCAAAATACCTCTGTGCCGATTTTGTATTTGTGAGAGTTTCCAACTCTTCGCACAAACATATGGTTGAAAACTCGAATTTGCTGAAATTTCCTATTTCTGTCATGTTTAGAAGAAGTAAAAACAATTTATATAAGTTACTCTATATCTTTAATCAAATTCTTAACTAATTTTTCTATTTCATCTCTTGCTTGGCACCAATGTTCATAAGGTTTTCCTCCTGCATCGCTGATGTCCCACAAAGATAATTTATTCTTGTCTATAAACTCAGGAATTTTTACTTCAGGAGCAATCCAAATAACAAAATTGCTCTGATTTGCTAACTCTTCTGTCAATTGTTTTGATAACTTTTCAGAAATGTCAATTCCTTTTTCTAGCATACATCTAGGAACTTTATCAGATAATTCTTTAATCGTTCTTCCAGAATAATCCTTGGCGTTAATCCCCGCGCTAATTGCCACATGGGTTTTTGAAAGATTGTTAAAAAAAGCTTCTGCTATCTGGCTTCTTCCGATGTTTGACTTGCAAACAAAAAGTATTTTCATAGTTTAGAAAAAAATAATTTGTTTATATAATTTCTGATTTCCAATTAAAAAACTAAAAACATGCCGAGCGAAAATCAAAGCACAAGCCGAGCGATTTCACGAACCCACTTATAATCCAATGTGAGTGAGGTCGGGAGCTTTTATTCTTTCTTTAGGGCTGTTGAAGCCGGAGAGATATAAATTATTGTATCTCCTCTCAAAAATGCAAGACCAAGATTTCTTTTTGTTTCATTGTTTTGCATTTCCCTTACATTGTCCAACACCAAATTGATGTGGATGTCAAATGCAAGCAAAGTTCCTACTACTTGTTTGTCTCCTTTCAAGTATACAAGAACTTCTTTTCCTTTTGCATTGTTCAACAAATCCAAAGGTCTTTCAATTCCATTAACCATAGAGTAAAACCGAAAAAATTGTTTATAAACTTTTGTATGCTTTTTACGTCCATACAAAGAGATTAATTGAAATACAAATAAAAAGGTATTTAAATCAATTTTTTCAATTATTTCTATGAATAAGGGAAGAAAAATTTCTGGAGGCAAATACATTGCAAACAGAAAGAAAAAACTTTACGAAAGAGAAGGACAAAGAAGAATTGTCAAAATGGGAGAAGAAAAAAGAAAAGCAAAGAGAACAAGAGGCGGAAACAAGAAAGTTTTTCTTCTCGGGGCTAAATTTGTAAATATACAAGGGCAAAAAAAGGCTGAAATAAAGAATGTTTTAGAAACTCCTTCAAATCGTTTCTTAGCCAGACAGAATGTTATTACAAAAGGAGCAATAGTACAGACAGACTTAGGAAAGGTAAAAATAACAAATCGTCCAAGTCAAGAAGGGGTTGTTAACGGAATTCTTGTAAAATAATTAATGTGCAGAAGAAGCTCTGCAATTCCCTGCAAATGCTTCTTGAATAAAATTACAATATAAAGTAAATCTTTGAGATGTTTCTTTTCCAAGACGTTCACATTCATCGTTAGAACACCATGGTCCATCAGGAGATACAGCATTTATGCAATATCCGCAAAGATCTTCTGCTGTTTGTTGCCCTATCCAAAGAGGATATTCTTGTGAAAGAATAATTTTTGCTCCTTCTTCAAAATTCTTGTTTTCCAATGCATTTAGCAAAGATTGCGGTTCCCCATAGAAATTTCCACCTAATTTAATTCCTATCATCCAACCAGCAGGATTATCTGAAGCAGCCCATTCCCATCTAGTAGTATATTTCAAGTAAATTCTTGTTGGATTTACCCTATTTTTATATCTATAAGTAAATACTTTATCAAATCCCATATCTGCAGCATCTGTATGCAAAGAAGGTTTTACGAATTGCTTTGATTCAGAAACTCTTCTCATGAGTAAATTTATTCCTTGAGAATAAGTTTTTCCTTGAAGGCTTGTGATAAAGTTTCTATTTTCATCTCCTTTATTTGGAAAAATAGTCAAATCAACCCAGACAATATTTTGAGAAGCATCTCTTTTGGCATTAACTTGAGTCCAATGCCACTTTCCATCAAAAAACTTGTAATGCAAATCCCCCCATAAAGGATTTCCGTCATTATATCTAGTTACTGGAGAGAAAAAATCTTTTGAAGTATCATCTGAAAGCGTTATTCCACCTTCAATAAATTCGAGAGGAAGGCTTTCAACCACAGTAGGTCTTGGTTCAGGAGAAGAATATACTTGTCCAAGAATAATACCTGCTCCTTCTAAGAAATTTTTAGTTTTAAGAATTTTAAATAAAGAAAGAGGTTGAAGATTCCACCTCTCTACTGATTCTGCTCCTACCCCTATATATCCATTCGGAGACATCCATTCCCATCGATTATTTTGGTATTTCAAATAAACAGAAGTCGCTGTTTCTCCATTTTTATATCTATAGGTAAATAATTTATTATATCCGACATCTGCAGAATCTGTATGTAAGTAAGGTTTGCTTATTATTCTACCTTGACTTTCTTTATCAACTCTTTCAAAAAACGAATTCAATCCATTTAGATAATTTTTACCAATTAATTCTGCAATAAATTCTCTGTTTTCATCTACTTTTTCGGGGAGAGTTGTAGAAATTATCCATTCATTTTTATTCTGAGACCAGTACCATTTCCCATTAAAATATTTATAATATAACTCTCCAATCAATGGCCTTCCATCATTGTATTCAATACTTTGAGAAATAAAATCAGCAGACTCAGGAGGAGTTGTAGTTCCTGCTGTTCCTATTTTATCTAATTGAGTTTGAGTATCGAGACTAACAGGAGTGCATTGACCATTGATTAATTTGCATTTCATGTTGAATTTCTGAACAGATTCTCTCCCTAAATCAACTTCACATTCATTTATATCACATCTTGAACCTCCAAAAGAACGAAGGTCAAAGCAATATCCACAACGACCAAGGTCCCTTATATCTTCTACAAGAGCACTTAAAGCCTCGTCTTCTGTTTTTCCTGTAGTACTACCACATTTAGTTTCACATGATTCACATTCCCATTTTTCATTCGTGCACTTGCAATTTACAGTCTTAGAACATAATTTACATGTAATTGTTTTTTCCTTATTTTCTTCACATTCATATACTCCTGTTTTTTGCATATCTGAAGCAACTACTTTCTCCACTACATTTTCAGTTTTTCCACTTGTATCCCCACATTTATCTTCGCATTGTCCGCATTCCCAATTTCCATTCTCACAACTACAAGCAACTTTATATGAAGGACAAACAAATTGACAAGTATAATCTGTCTTTTTTCCATTTTCACATTCATATGATAAAACTCCTTGATTAGCTGAAGTTCCTGTACTAGGTGCTGTTGGTGTTGTTCCTGCAGAAGCAGATGTTGATGGACATTCAGCAGGGCACAAACTTGCACACTGTTCAATTGCACATCCAACTCTAACACATTCATTACAATCCAAGGCATAATTTGAAGATGTCTTCGCTATTTCCCCTTCAGATTTGATTTGTTCAGCAGCAAATTTAGCAAGTTCTGCAAATGCATTTCCTCTCAGCAAGAATGCATAACCTTTTTGATTAGTATAATATATCGTGTCTATTATTTTATCAATTAATGTTATCTTCTTTTCATTATCAGTTTCTCTTTCTATTTCAGTAAGTTTGCTTGCAAATCCTTCTTCGTTCAGATAATCTTTTCCAGTTAAATTAGCAAGATAACTATTTGTGATTTGTTCCAATGCGTTTCCTTCAATAGTAGTTATGTCAATCACATCTTTAATGCTCTGAGTATCTAACCAGCATCTCATTTTTTCATCAGAACAATAACCAACATCAACCCATCTTTGTTTAGATGTATTGATGTAACTGTCTGTTCCTTTCTCTGGATTTGCTGTTGCACAAATTCTTATTATTCCTTTGTTAGCATCAGAAATGCATGCTCCTTCTGTTTTTATGTTTGAATCTATTGCTTGGCTCGCAACATAACTTTCTTCAATGAAATCTACAGCAAAAGATGTTGAAACTTCTTTGAAGCCGCATTCTTCTTGCCCATTAACATTAATGCACATTTCCTTGTATCCAGAAGAAGCAAGGAAATCTTTTGTTTCAGATGCATATTCTCCAACATTAATGTATCCAGAAGCAACCATTTCTATTGAAGAAGTATCTTGGTAAAAAGAACTTGAATCTCCTCTCAAATAAACTTGGTAATATGCTCCTTTTTCTTTTCCAGCAAAAATGTGGTAGAATACTTTATATTGTGATTTTGGAGGAACAGTTACAGTAGTGAAAGGAATTTCATCAAATCTTCCATGAAATTGAGGAGGTGATGAAACACTTGTTATTGAAGAAAGAATATCTACTCCTGTTGGATAAGTTGCAGAAGTATAAACATCGCATATTTTGTCTCCTATGAATTCACTTACACTTCTAACTTGAAATGCTTTTGGAGAATTTGTCTGGTAATAACTAGTGAATGAACTAAAAGATTTTTGTGCAGTTTCCCAAGCACTCTGTGCAAATAAATATTCTCCTCCCCCATGAGTGTTTTGCCCAAGCACAGCAGAAATTATTTTAGGAATTGCTATATTTGCCAAAGGTGCTGCTTGTCTCCAGAAGAAATCACAAATGTATAGGCTATGAACCTCGTCGCAGATTCCAACTGTTTTTCCTGTATCTAAACTTTCTTGCAAGCAATCTCTGTAAGATTTCTCAACAGATATCAAGCCATCAATTCCTGCTTGAACTCCTGTCAAGCAAACAGGTATGTAAATTCCTTCTCTGATATTTGGAAGACAAAGTGCGATGCTTCCAATTATTCCTGATTGAACAACATCTTTAACAGGATATTTTCCCCCAAAATCACATCTGCTTGAAGGACAAATTACAGGGTCACAAACATTGAACATTATTTGGCATTCTCTAGGAGACATGAAATCCTGGCATTTTATTTCAGGCATTTCAACAGCAGGACTTCCAACTTTCAATCTTATTTGTTTTCCATCATAACCTGTAATTGTAATAAAACTCACTCCAGAAGAATATTGATTTCTTGCCTGTTCAATTGCCCTAACAGCTGCTTCAACTCTCTTTGCTGATTCTTCTGGACTTAATCCAGAAATCTTATTATAAGGCTGATTTGTTCCTAAATTAACCATTTGACAAAAATCATCTCCAAAACCTAAAGAACTAAATTCTTCTAATCCATTTTTACCAATATTACATAAATAAAAATTAGTAACTCTTGTAGAAGCATCATAAGGACTTAGTTGCCCCAAAACAGGCATTGTAGGCTTTGTAGCAGCGTACCAACCCCCAACAATATCAAAAGGAACAACAGCAGGAAGTCCTTTGTAAGGTTCTGTTTCATAATATCTCGCTTCAGCAGGAATATTTTTGAAAGGATTTTTGTAACTACCCTCATCAATTTTTTTGAAACTAGAATAAGCATCTTTAATTAAAGTTGAGTCCTCTACTTTAATTCCTTCAGTGCTATAAACTTCTTTTATCCTATAAGAGTTACTTCCTAAATCTTCCAGAGTAACATAAGACTCATTACCATTAAAACTAATTCCTTGTATGAATTCTCCTTGTAAAATGTTTCCAAGAGTTTGAGAAGCCTTAAATCCATCATAAATTTCTTGCCTTCTGGTTGTATCAGTATATGGTCTAAAACTCATTCCACTAAGTCCTTTTGTTTCTGCTTCTTTCTCTGCTGCCTTTATTCTAACATAATCTTTATAATTCATCTGCAAATTCAAGAAATCAGAATAAAGTCTTTTTTTTGCTCTTTCATCGCTAGAGTTTTCTTGTAAAGCATTTATGTTAAGTTCAATTTGTTTTAATTGTTCTGCATCATAATTTCTTGCTGTCCAGCTGTCATAATCAAGAATTGTCTTCATTTGTTCAAGGTTTATATCTTCCCCTTGTTTATTAGGATCTGAGAATGTTGTTCCAAGAGAATTTAATTTGCTAACAACAATTGCAGAATATTCATTCATGAATTTATTAGTTTCAATAGTTTTTTCCAATAGTTGTGATTTTCCAGGATATTTTGCTTCTATTGCTTTTATTCTTGCATTCTGTTCAGTCATTAATTTGTTCCTAGAACTTACATCTTTTTCAATATCATCTGATTTCGCTACTAAACACTTTTCTTGTGAAACAAAGTCCTTTTTGCTGACTAAATCATCGCAGATTTTATACCACCCATTCTCTCCCCTCATTACAGATTGTCTTGCTACAGATTCTCCTGATAATCCTTCAACAAAATTCTTCACAACAAGAGCAACTCCTGTTGCAAAGCAGGCTTTTGACATCACGCTTGTTACATTTCCAAGAACATTTGAAATATTTTCAAAAGTTCCAATACTCTTGTTCAAACTTGCGATTGTCTTTTTAGTCATTTCAGGAGCAAGTGTTATATTCCATCTTTTTTCAATCCCAACTCTAAAAGAAAATTCTGCTGTTGATTGTGCATTATCTATATTTGGAATAAGAGAAACCTTTGCTAATTTTTTGATATGTGGTGCTTTGTTCAATGAAAAAATATAATCAGTTCCAAAGTCTTCAGGAGTTCCTAATTTTAATGTTTTAGTATCTGATAAAAATGTACCTTTAATGTCTTCCCAAGCTCCTTTTTTAGCAACATTCAATCTTATTTGTATTGAATCGTCATTAATTGAAATGAGTTGTATGAATTCATTTTTGTCTGTTGTTCTAAATTGTTTTAGGTTAAAAATATCATTGCTTGTTAATGTACGGGTTTCTGTTACTCCATTTGGTCCTTTTACAGAAATTTCAGCATTATAATCTTCCAAACTTGGCTCATAAACATCATCAAAAGAAATCTTTTTTGTTTTTCCATTTACTAAAACAAAAGTTTCAGAAGCTTCAGAATTTGCTATCTTGTATGCATCATTGCAAATTCCTATGTTCTTTTTTGAGTGGGGATATCTCTCTTTAAAACTCTCACATAACTCAAGCATTGTTTTCTTTTTTCCAACAGAATTCATTAATTCAATTTTCTTGTACAGTGCTTCTTCTCCAAGTTCAGTTAAAGTATCAGCAGGATATTTTTCTTGAGTATAACTATCAATAACCTCGTCGTAATCTTTCAAGGCATTTTCATAATTGCTTGAAAATGCTTCAGGAATTTCAATATCAGCTGCTTGTGCAAAATTTTTTATTAAAACAGTTCTTCCAAATATGCTTTGGGGAGAAGTTATTGCATTATTCTCTTTGTAAGTAAGAAAAAAACTATTTTCACCTTTTATTGCATTTACAACACCTTGCACTACTCCAATTATACCCTGAAAAATATCTGCAGCAGCATCAATGGCGACTACACCTGTTTTTCTTTCAGATAAATGTAGTCTTTTTGCCAATTCTGAAAAAGAATTTATCTGATCATCAGTTAATTTAGCATTTGCTGCGGAACCTATTGGCTTTGGAATTGCTACAAAATAAACAAACAAGTCATCTAAATTTTTTGTATCTCCTCTTGTTCCAATATAACCCACATAAACTGCTTTATCATTAAAGTCATATAAATAATCCCCAATTCCAATTTCTTTTGAAATATCATTTATAGAAATATTCACTTTAGGATTTATTGCAAGTGTAAATGGCTTGCTTCCAAAAAAACCATTGTTATCTTCATCGCATTTTATTACAACTTTTTGTGAAATTCCATTATTTTGAATCTCTCTTACTTGGCATTTGTTATCCAAGAATTTTTCATTTAATCCAACTTCGACAACTTCAGCATTAACTCTTATTTTTGCTCTTGTAGCAGGATTTGCAATTTCATTTAATTTTAATTTAAAGTTTGCAAAGCAATCAAAACCAGGAAAACTAATGCTTCCTGATGTTTCTCCTTTTTCTAATTTAGTGCTTGTTAATTTTCTTATGTTATTGTCATAAACATTAATTGTTGCTTCTGTGTTTGTAACATCTATTGCTCTTATGTAACCTCTTCCATCCCAAAAACTATAGTAAGGATATTTCACATTCCAATCGTTTTCACTAAGAACAGGAAGATAGAAATTAGCTTGTCCTATTCCCATAGCATTTTTTACATCGTATTTTATTTTAGCACTTAAACTTCCTTCAACATATTCGGGCATTGCAGATTCATTTGATTGTTTTTTTAATGTTACAACAATATAACCCACGTTGTTCAATACAGCAGAATTTAAGTTTTGTTTGGCGCTTATTGCGGATTTAGCAGGATAAAATGCAATCCCAGCAATTTCCTTGCTATAATTTCCCTTGAATGAAACACTGCTTATTGCTTCAACATCAATCAATGGATTTACTTGTGTAGCAGCTAATTGGCAAAAAACAGGAACATTCTGCTCTTCTAACAAATCGCTTCTAACAACAGCAGGTGTGCATCCAAATGGAGCAATCTGAAGAAGAAAATCTCTTCCTTCTTCATCGCAGATTGATTTTGAATCTCTCTCAAAAAATTGGAATAATCCTGTATTTGATTCAGAATAAACAGCAGAGACAAAACTTAGCAATGAAATTAATAAAATTCCTAATATGAAAACCATTCCAATCTTTCTTGTCTCTTTTGTTGTCATTTGAATATTATTTCAAGTGTTTTAGTATCAAATAAATTATAATTGTTTTGCAAATCTTCCACGCTCTTTGGTTCTGGCAAGCTATCTGCATTTATTTCTATCAGATTTGAAGTAATTAATTCATTCTTGGTAATGTAATAACTTTGAGTTCCCCCTCCCGCTAAAACATTTGAAAGAATTTGGCTTGGTACTTGAACATCAAAGCATTTCTTTTCCTTAACACCAAATAGCCCTCCTAATGCAGAAGGAACATCAATGCATTGCTTGTAAGTTCCTGCTTGCAATTTCAATGAAGCCTCATCATAAGCAGAAACTTTAATTTCATAGTCTCCTTCGCTTAACTTTATTTCTTTTTGTTCAGGGTAAAGAATAGTTTTTGAAATCTCTCCTAACGTAAATGTTATTACTGCTCTTCCATTATAATCTTTTCCGCCAATGTTCAAATCAACGCTCTTTGAATATAACTTGTTCATTATGATATCAACGCTTCCTGATTGTGTTGTTGTAAACATGTATTTAGCATCTTCAAATCCGTCTGCTCTCGCTACAACAAAACCATTCACGCATTGTGGAAAGTTAGAAGATAAAACTCCAAAAGAAGTTTTTCCAATATGGCAAGTTTCTCCAAAGCATTCATAAGAAATATCTGAATTTACAGAATTTCCTTCATCATTCAATGTTCTTACTTCTAATTGAGTATTTCTATACTTGCAAATTTCAGGACTTGAAGTTGCATAAGCACTTGCATCAAGAGCTTTTCTTGGTTTGTTTCCTTGTATTACTATCGCCATAGGAAATTGAAATATCTCTTCTCCTCTTTGTACCTGAACTAAAACAGGATATTTAATGTTATAAACAAAATGATAAGTTACATAACAAAAACCAAGTATTCCTAACCCTTGTTGTGTTCCAACAGGATTTGCTATAAGAACATTTCCATCAGAAGGATTAACTTCATAATTGTAAGTCCAGTCTCTTGAATTCAAAAATCTCACATTATCAGAAACAGGAATCTTAACGTTGAAATAATTGTTTTTATCTCCTTGAGTGGTTAATGCAAGAGTATTAGTCTCTATCGCTTCTCTTAACTGGCTAAAAACACTGCTCGCAATCCAAAATTTAGGGGAACATGTTAATTCAACACCATCAACAGGAGCATATAATCTCAAGTTATCAATTGCATATTCTTCTAAAAACAAGTTGCTTTGCTCGTAATCATAAACTTTTATTGCAGAGTCATACAAGCTTCCAAGGTTTGTCTTCACATTTATCTTATGATTTGTTAAACTAGCACTTTGGTTTGCTTTCTTTATGTTCAGATTCATATTTAAGTTCACAACAATATCACTATTTCTTATAAGGACATTTGCTCTTGGTTCTCCCTGAATGATTTCAAACCCCTGTTCGTAATAACTGTCAAAAACACAATTTCTTATTTTTTCATTGATAAAATTCTCTAACTGATTTCCCATTTCTGTTTTTGTTGGAACCTGCTCTTTTTCAAAATTATTTTCAGAAACATAATACCAGTAGGGAATTGGATTTCCAAGAAAATTTAGTTGTGAAGAAAAAGGAGAATAACCAGAACCTTGCTCAAATTCAGGCAATTCAATATAACCTCCTTGGCTTTCCAAGACAGAAACTCCTGTTAAAGTTCTTTCTTCCAAACAGGATAAAAATGTTGTGTAAACAGGTTGCATATCTGCTGGAATTCCAATTTTTCCAATTTGATTTCTAAAAATAAAATAAGCAGCAACACCTGCAATAATTACTACTGCAATTATTATAAAAATAGTAATTTGTCCCTTTTTTTTGCTAAGACTATTACTAACAATTCCGCCTCTTTTATGCATAAAACAATAATGAAAAATAACTATAAAAAACTTCTTGTAAGGAGAGTTTTAATGTTTTTTTAAGAGAATTATTTATTTTGATACTGCTCTTTCTTTTTTCCAACTTTTAGCATAAAAATCCCGCCAATAATCGTTAAAATCCCACCAACTATCTTAACAGGAATATCAACCACACTAAGTGCTGCAGGAATAGTAACAAAATTTAATGCAGAATTTAAAAAGTATAATCCTGCTAAACCTGAAAGAGCACATAATAATATTCCTAAGTTTCCCATATACAGAATAAATAAACTCAATATTTAAATATTTCTAAAATTCTAAAAGAAGAAGGTCCCATAGTCCAATGGCTAAGACATATCCTTGACGTGGATAAAGCCCAGGTTCAATTCCTGGTGGGACCACTCATTTTTCTAAACCTTTAAAAAGCCAAATTTTCTTTTCTAAATAGAATGAAAATACCAAAGACAACTAACAGATATTGTCCATATTGCAAGGCAAAAACAGCCCAAAAAGTTAAGCTAGTATCAACAGGAGCAAAAAGAGGAGCATTGAGAAGAGGCTCTTTAATAAGGGCAAAATTAAGAGGAAGAGGAGTTGGAATGGGCAATAAAGGAAAGTGGGGCTCAAAACCACCTGTATCAAAGTTCAAGAGAAAGACAAAAACAACTAAAAAAACAAATATAATGTATACATGTTCAAAATGCGGAAAATCAAAATATCAAAAAAAAGGAACAAGGAGCGGTAAGCAATTACAAGAATAAAAAATGAAAAATAAGAAATTTTCTATAAATACAAAATTGACCTGGAGGTATTTTGCATAATGGCACAAGCAAAAAAGAAAAAAAGATTTTTTGATGTTGAAATTCCTCTAATAAAAACAACAACTCAATTGCAAGCAGTTGAAAAAGAAGAACTAGAAGGAAGAATAATTCTTTACGATTTGACAAGACTGTTAAAGGGAAAAAGTGCAATCCTTCAGTTAAGAGTAAAAGTAAAAGCAGATGAAATTACATCTATTCCAAGAAAAATACAATTGCTTCCTTATTTCATAAGAAGAATGCTAAGAAAAGGAACAAACTATGTCGAGGATTCTTTCTCAACAGAATGCAAAGATGCTATTGTCAGGATAAAACCTTTCTTAGTAACAAGAAGAAAAGTTTCAAGAGCAATAAGAACAGCCTTGAGAATAAAGGCAAGAGAAGAATTAGTTAATTATGCAAAAAGCAGAGAATCAGAAAAAATCTTTGATGACATATTAAAGAATAATATCCAAAAATATTTGAGTTCTACATTAAAAAAGATATACCCTTTGAGTTTCTGTGATATAAGAATTTTTCAAGTTGAAAAGGAGAAGTAAATGATACAGAAGACTCTTGTTCTTATAAAACCTGACGGGGTTCAGAGAGGATTAATTGGAGAAATAATAAAAAGACTTGAACAGAGAGGATTAAAAATAATTGCCATGAAGATGGTTCAGGCAGACAGAATTCTTGCAGAAAAACATTATACAGAATCAATAACAGAAAAGCATGGTGAAAAAGCAAGAATTTCTTTGATTGATTATATCATGTATGGCCCTGTTATCGCTATGGTTGTACAAGGAAGTAGTGCAATAACATTAGTGAGAAAAATTGTTGGAGCAACTTTCCCAGGAGATGCAGACATAGGAACAATACGAGGAGATTTCACTCACATGAGCAAAGCAAGGACAAGACAGATTAACAAAGGATATAACTTAGTTCATGCTTCTGAAAATGAAGAAGATTCTAAAAAAGAAATTGGGTTGTGGTTTTCTGATAAAGAGATACATGATTATAAGTTATCTGCAGAAGACTATTTGTTAGGTTAATCAAAAACCCATATTATAAGTTTCACTTAACGACAACAGACTTCAATTCTTCGATTAACACTTTCCTTATAAAACAAACAACTTTTTAAATCAAAAATGTTAAATAATTTCATGCCTATATAGCTCAGCTGGTTAGAGTGCTTCAATGCACGAACCACCTTCGCTAAAAACGGTTAAAAAAAATGCCTATATAGCTCAGCTGGTTAGAGCACCAGTCCTGTAAACTGGGGGTCGGGAGTTCAAATCTCTCTATAGGCTTTCGAAGAAAGATTGCAGAGAAAAATTTCCAAATTCAAGGGTAAGTTTTACTCTATAGGTTTTACTTCGCTATAAATGAACCCATTGCTTTTCTTGAGGTTTCTTCATTTATTTCATATTCTCCTTCTTTCAAAAATAAAAAATAAATTTGTTGACCTTCTGGCTTTGTTTTGTCAATCAACCCGATTAGCTTATTTTCTCCTTGTGGAAAATAGAATGCTTCATTTTTAGTTAACTGATATTCTACTCCTTTTGAAATCATTACAAAATCAGTACCACAGATTATCTCCTTTTTACTATTATAGATACAAGAATATTCAAACAGATTTTTACTTTCTTTATTATTTATAAAAACAAAATAAGCAATAATACCTATCGTGACTACAATACACAGGACAATTATCATAATAAGAATTTTTTTTCCTTTTTTAGTCATCTCTTCATTAACTATCAAATGTTAATAAGTTTTTCTTTTTAAAAAGCGAATTTCATATTATCAATCTAAATTTGCACCCACAAAAAAAACATATACCTATGAAAAATTTCAAAAATATTATTGCACTTGGATTGCTGCTGATTGTTTCCTTTTACGGCTGTAAAAAAGAAGAGCCAACTTCCGGTGGCGCCACCACTACTATTAAGGGCATTATTTGGGCCGACTTGGATAT
>JAUSIC010000010.1 GCA_030648285.1 Nanobdellota archaeon
CTCTTTCTTTAATTTCTCTTCAGGTCCTTCTTTTTTAGGAGCATAAGAAGCCTCTTCAAATCCCTCTTCATCAGCCATGATTTAGAAATATCCTATGACTTTTTATAATTTTATGTAGAAAAAAGAAGATGTTTGAAATTGATAGATAAATAGGAAAGGTTAATGTAATAATCGAAGCCTGTTGTAGATGTTTAAAGTGATAATAATCGTTTAAGTTGAAAAAGAGGTGATAAAAATATAAATCTTAATTATCTTTTATTTTGATGACTATAACAAGATGTGACTTAAATGATGCTTCAATATTAGAAGGATTATTTAGTGTTTTATACAAACCAGAATTAAAATGGTCAAGAGAGTTAATTGAACAAGAAATTAGAAGTGGGAGGAAAATATATTTTATTGCTTTAGAGGAGGATGTTTTAGGAGCATTTGGTATAGAACTTGAAGAAAGAGAAGCTAAATTTGGTCCTATCAGCATTAAGCCCCAATATCAAAAAAGAGGTGTTGGTTCACAATTAATTCGATTTGCAGAAAGCCTCGCAAGAGGAAGAGGGTTAGTTAGGATTTGGTGTCATAGTCTTGAAAGATATCACACAGAGGGATTTTATGAATATCATGGTTGGAAAATGGAGAAATTTATAAAAGATTTTTGGGATGGCCAAAACTGTTATTTGTTTTCTAAAGAATTATAATTATTTATAATTCTTCAACGCTTCTTTAACGTTCTTCAAAAGCAAGTCCATTGAAGTTTCTAATTGTTCCTTGTTCTTTGTTCCTGTGCAAACAAGCTTTCCATTGCTGAATAACAAAAAAGTAGCATTTGGTTCTATTAATTTGTAAACCAAACCTGGAAATTGCTCTGGTTCATATTCTGTATTTTGCATTTCTAATGCAAGAAAATTCAAGTTAAGTTTCAAATCAATTGTTCCTGAAGCAACAATATTCTGAACTGTTATTTTTGGCTTTGTTGTAATGTTAACGCTTATTTTTCTTAATTGTTTTATAACAGCATCAATAACTTGCCTTACTTGGGTAGTTGATTTTGTTCCTGTGCATACAAGATTTCCTGAACTAAATACAAGAACAGCTGATTTTGGTTCCTTAATTCTTAAAACTAAACCAGGAAAAGTTTCGGGATTATATTCTGTATTAGGTTGTGTTCTTGCCAATTTTGTCAATGGAACAGGCTTTCCTAAAGAAGCAGTTGCAACGATATTTTGAATCTTATAATTGCTTTTTGAAGTCATTTTCTTTATAAAGGATAATAAAAAGTGCTTTATAAAGGTTGTTTTTTAGGTTAATGAAATTTTCCCTTAAAATTGGGATTTTTCATGAAGGTTTTTAAAGGAAAAAATGGAAAATTATTATATAAATTCTTATAAATCCTTTATTCTAATTTTAAATATGGTTCAACTAGAAATAGAAGTTACTTCATTAAAAACAATTAAAAAAGTGATTAATCCCATAGGAAATTCAAGAACAGCTTGGTTGATTAAAGAAACTCTCAGTCGTGATTATGAACAAGATGTGTGTCATGATGGGGGTTGGGAAGTAGAAGATAGTTGGACATATATTCTTCCTTCTAAAGAACTTTTAGATAATAAACTTGCTAAAATATTAGAAGAGAGAAAAAAGGATGGTTGGTGTTTAGATTCTGAAAGTCCTCATTATAGCAAATTATATATGAGAATTGGTTCTGCTCCTTTATTGTTAGAATATAATTTTGGTGAAGAACAGATTGTAGAGTAAGAGTTTACCTATATTTCCATTTCCCAATTTTCTTCGCATAAGACTTAACTTGTAATTGAGTTAAACCATATCTCATCTTACCAAACTCTTTTTCCCAGCTTCTAGTTGACTCAAATAATTCTTTTGCATAGCCTTTTTTAATAGCAAGTTTGTCTGCATCTATTTCAATAGCTTTTTTGAGTTTAGAAGAAAGCCAATAATTAATAAATAAAAAAACATTTTCAAAAAATCCAATTTTGTTTGATTGTTCTGCATGGCAGAGTTCATGAACTAGAAGCCCTATTTTTTCTTTTTCAGAAAATTTTTTTCTTTTTGTTACAAAAATGACATTAATGATTGGAAGATAAAAACCATAATTCCTAAAAATTTTAGATTCAATTATTTTAGGTTTTTTCTTTTTTAATCTTGGAAAACTAGCATTAATTAATTTATTGGCAAATTCTTTATATCTCATCCATATCTCCAGTTTCTTTTCTGATCTGAAAAATCTTTTTCAATGTCTTTTAGAGATGCTATTTCTGATAGTGGTTTGTCTGGACGAAGAGAAACGAACCTTGGAAAACGCAAAGCCCATCCTGAATTATAATTTGGAGAACGCTGGATTTCCTGATATGTAACAGAAATAACTACCTTAGGTTTTATCTTTACTGTTTTTCCTTTCTCTGAAGTAATTAATGGCTTGAGTTTCTCTGTAAGTTCTTTGAAACTCATTCCTTCCTCCTCTTTTTCTTTTATTCCTGTTCCCATTTTTCCTATTTCTAAAAATTCTCCTGGCTTGTTTCCTTTGCAAGATAAAATAAAACTTGACATCCAACCAGAACGTTTTCCTGTTCCATATTCTGCACCTGTAATAACCAAATCTAAATCTCTTTCTTCTGGCTTTACTTTTATCATTTGTCCCACTCTTCTTCCTGGCTGATATATTGCATTAAGGCTTTTCATCATTATTCCTTCTTGCTGGTCGTTTAGTGCGTTCTTATAAAATTTTTCTGCTTTAGTTTCATCATCTGTTATAATCATTTTTGAAGAAATTATTTTGTAAGGCTGACTTTTTACTATTTCTCTGACTAATTTTGCTCTTTTTTCAAAAGGTTCATCAATCTGAGATTTTCCATTGAAATATAATACATCAAAAACATTTATCTCAATAGGAAGTTCTTCCTGCATTTTTTCTATATCATATTTTCTTCTTATTCTCTGGCTGATATGCTGGAATGATTGATACTCTTTTGTTTTTTTATCATAACCAACTGCTTCTGAATCTAATATAAAAGAATTTCCTTTAACATATTTGTTAAGATATTCTACAACTTCTGGAAATTGCTTTGTTACATTTTCAAGTCTTCTTGTAAATAAAATAACTTCTTTTCCTTTCTTATGAATCAACAAACGAAATCCATCATATTTGTATTCAATACCACAAGGTTTTCCAACCATTTCAAAACCTTCTTTTATGTTCTTTGCCTTTTGTGCGAGCATTACTTTTATTGGCTTTCCAACTTCTAAATGAACTTCTTTTAACTTGTCTAATTTTTTTGTTTTTGTCATTTCAAAAACAAGAGATAAATCATTTGTCCTATCGATTGCTCTTTGAATCTTGTCTATTGCTTCTTTATCCTCTTCAAAAAATGCTCTTGCCATTGCGTCTCTAATAGTGCTTTCCTGAACCCCAATTCTCAAATCACCAATACATGTTCTTATTAGATAAAGAGCTTCAACAGGAGAAGCAGAAGTCAAGAGTTCTGTAATCAGAGCTAATTTTTTATTTACTGTTCCTTTTCCTATTAATTCAGGAAGTTTTCTTAAATTTTCAAGAACTTTTTCTGTTGTTAGAACATGGCTTTGGAGTGTTGATTGCTTTTTTTCTTTTGTTAATTTTTCTGCAACTTTTCCCAAATCACCAATTGATTTCCATTCTTTCACAACTTTTTCTTTTTCTGTTCCTGTTGCTTTTGATATCGCTTGAATTGCTAATTGACTGCTTATTCCGATTTTCTTTTCACTATATTCTGGATAAATATCTCCTTGCAATAAGTAAAGAATTTCTTTATCTTCGTTATCTACCTCTCTTAAGAATTTTGAAAGAATTTCTGTTTTTTCTAAACGTTTTGTTGTTGCAGAAAGAGATTCATATAATTCTGCAAGTCTTTTGTACCTCATCTTGTTTTGAAATCAAAATTTAATTCTTTGAGTTTAACTTCTACCTGTGTCTTTTTAGAGAATTCTATGCCCAAATCGATTGATCTTATATAATAACTTTCAATATTCTTAATTATTTTTTTACATTGATTAATCACCTGTATTAAATCGAAAGATTTTTTAGAACTCTTTTTAGAGAAAAAAGCGAAGACATGCCCTCCATTATTCCAATTAGAATCTTTTTTAACATATTTTATTTTAAAATCATTTGTTTCTCCTATATCTTTCCAAGGAGGTTCAAAGTTGTAATCCAACCAAATCATCACTTCTATATCATTTTTAGTTAATTCCCCCTTTTTATTTTTCGTTAGCCAAATATCATATGTAAAATTTGCCAAACCTTTGACTTGAAATTCCCATTTAGTCGAAATATTCATTCCAGTGTATTTTTTTACTTGTCCTAACTCAAATCCATTTGTTGGCCCCCAAATACTTTCTCCGAGTCTTATAGAAGGATAACCTGCGATAAAGTTCTGAATTTCTATATCAGCACACTTAATTGAAAAATCTAAATAATTTTTCTTTTCTTCAATTTTTCCAAGAATATTTTTTTCTATTCTATCTTCCCTATTTTTTATCCCCCATGTATTAATTAATGCTGAAAGTATAGGGATATAAGATTTATTATTAACTTTTAACTTTACAAATTTAGAATAACCATAGCCAACTTCAAATTTTGAACCCTCTACTTTTATTAAATTTAATCCTTGGTACTGCATAAATAGATTAATAATGAGAAGTTTTTAATTGTTTTTAACTAATAGGATTCTACAAATAATTCATAGAATGCTTGAGGATGCTTGCAAGCAGGACATTTCTCAGGAGCTTCTTTTCCTTCATGAACATAACCACAATTTCTGCATTTCCATTTTACTGAATGAGATTTCTTAAAAACTTCTTTGTTTTTTAAATTCTGGAGAAGTTTTCTATATCTTTTTTCGTGCTGCTCTTCAACTTCTGCAATTTCCTTGAAACTTTCTGCAATTTCCTTGAATCCTTCCTCTCTTGCAACTTTTTCAAAATCAGGATAAATTCTTCCCCATTCTGCTTTTTCTCCGTTTGCAGCAGCAAGAAGACTTTCTTCTGTTGTTCCAATTTTTCCAGCAGGATATTCTGCTGTTATTCCAACAAGTTCTCCTTCACTTTGATTTAGATGTTTAAAGAAGATTTTTGCATGTTCTTTTTCATTGTCTGCTGTTTCCAAAAAGATTCCAGAAATTTGTTCAAAGCCTTCTTTTCTTGCTACAGATGAAAAATAAGTATAACGATTTCTTGCTTGGCTTTCTCCTGCAAATGCCTTCAAAAGATTTTTTTCTGTTTCACTTCCTCTTAATTTCATATTTATCTTAAAGAAAGATAGTTTAAATAATTTAGGGATAGATAAAAATATATAACCTTCTTTTATTGAACATAATTATGTCTAAGACAAAAATACCTAATAAATTAAGAGCTGAGATTTTAAATCGTGATAGTAATAAATGTTTATGGTGTGGGCGAGATATATTAGAGGGTATTAAATTAGAAGTAGATCATATCCAAGCAGAAAGTTTTGGAGGTTTAACTACTCAAGAAAATCTTGGAACTTTATGCAACGAGTGTAATAATGGTAAGAACAATAATTATTATGGAAATTATTTGTTAATGACTTTAATAAAAATTCCAAATTTTGAAAATAGAATTTGTTTCGAAATACTTAAGGAAGGAAAT
The DNA here is from genome assembly GCA_030648285.1 of Nanobdellota archaeon. Classification (GTDB taxonomy): domain Archaea; phylum Nanobdellota; class Nanobdellia; order Pacearchaeales; family GW2011-AR1; genus JAUSIC01. The sequence continues at coordinate 5,656 of JAUSIC010000010.1, forward strand.
GCTTTTGATAATACAAAATTCAGATATTTTTTAACTTTCTTTAAAAAGAATAAAGATAATTATTATAGATTAGAATCTATTTATCAAGATTTTGAGGTTGAGGGGGAATTAGGTTACATTGATAAAAGTAATTCTGCGATGATACAATTAGATTTAGCTAAAAAAGAAAACTTACTTAAATTTAAAAATAAAATTAGAGATTTCTTAATAGATAATAAAGGTTACTTAGAAGAATTAAATGGAAGAATAATTTTTCAAGAGAAAAAATAATTATCTTCTGAATGCAAATGATTTTTTTCCTGCACTTGTCAATCCTCTCAATGCTCTTTTCTTGTTTGCAGGATTAAGCATCCAGCTAAAATTCTTGTCATTCTTTATTTCTGGCTTGCTTGTATCTATACAAATTACTTCATAGAAATAATTCATCCCGTCTTTTCCTATTTGATATGAATTTAAAATTTCAAGATTTTTGTATCTATGTGCAACTCTTTGCTCTGCAATTTCCTTGTAATTTAACTGAAGATTTTTTCTTGTATGAAGTCTCTTGCTTCTTCTTCCTTTGTTTGGACGAGTTCTTTTATGTCCTCCTCTCATTATTCTGACTCTTATTACTATGACTCCTTTCTTGTCTTTGTAACCAAGAGCTCTTGCTCTGTCTAATCTTAAAGGCTTGTCAACTTTTGTGAAAACTCCAGATTTTCTCCATCCAATCATTCTTTGTCTTAATGTTTTTACATCTGGTTTTTTCCATGCTTGCTTGATATAATGATACATTCCTTGTGCCATACTTTATTTAGAAAAAAATGATTTAAAAAGGTTGGGGTTTTGGTTTAAGAAAACTTTTAAATAAGGATTGTTTTATCTCAAGATGATATGAGGCTGTAGCTCAGCCTGGCTAGAGCACTGCTCTGATAAGGCAGGGGTCCAAGGTTCGAATCCTTGCAGCCTCATATAGTATTATAATTATTTCCCAAATCTTCTCTCTCTTTTGTTAAATTCTTCAATTGCCTCAATTAAATCTTGCTTTTCAAATTCGGGCCAAAGTTTGTCAAGAAAAATCCATTCTGAATAAACAGACTGCCAAGGAAGAAAATTGCTTGTTCTTTTTTCACCGCCTGTTCTTATTATAAAATCAGGAGAATCAGGCATCCATAAATAATCCTGAAAATTTTCTTCATTAATTTCTTTATTTTCTGAAATAATTTTTTTTACTGCATCTATTATTTCCTGTCTTCCCCCATAAGCAACTGCAAAAGTTATAAAAAATTTATCATTATTTTTTGTTTTTTCCTCAATCTCTTTCATCAGGTTTTGCAAATCTTTTCCTAATAACTCTCTTTGTCCAATAAACTTTATTTTTATCTTTCTTTCTTCTAATCTTTTATCCTCTTTTAATTTTCTCAATTCTTTATCAAATATCTTCATTAGGTATGCAACCTCTTTTTCAGAACGCTTTAAATTTTCTATTGAGAGAGCATATAATGTAAGTTGTTTAACATTTAACTCATCACACCAATCAAATAACTTTTCTACCCTTTCTGCACCTGATTCATGTCCTTTCCAAGGCTCTTTTAATATTTTTTTTGCAAATCTTCTGTTTCCATCAATGATAATTGCAATATGCATGATTTCCTTAATAACGACTGGTTTTAAAATCTTTTTATGCCTTTAATTCAAGAATTAATTTTTCATCTAAAAAATCATAATCAATAAGAGGGAGATTTATCGGAATTATTTTAAAATAAGCTTTGTCTTTTGCTATTGCTCTTATTTCTATGCTATTCTCTAATTTAACTATAGACACGTCTTCAATAGAAGAAACTCCTGTCAGTTCAATTTCATAAACTATTTTTTTTGATAATCTTCTTAAACTTGTTTTTGGCTCTTCTTTTGAAAGGCTGAGAAACTTCTTTGTTTTAATATCTGAGAAAAGTCTTGGTTCTGCTTCTTTCACTTTTTTGCTTTTTTTTGCTTTTTCATCTCCAAAATAACTTACCGAGACTTTTGGAGGAGCATTTCCCGATGAAGAAATGTTAATACTTATCCCGTTTTTTACAAGTCCTGTTTTTCTTTTATCTTGATCTTGAATCGCACTTGTTTTATTTAATTCAGCCATTTCCTTATTTAAAGAATTCATAAGAGAATTGAAAATTGTATTAAATCCGAATGGAAGCTTTATCTCATTGTTTTTATTGACTAAATCATTCTTTCCAAGCATCCCCCAATCTTCTTCTCTATTTTCAATTATGTTGCCGCAGTAAGGACAAAATTCATATACCCCTTTTATTCTCTTTCCGCATTTTGAACAATTCTTTTTCATCTTTTGTACAGAGGAATTTAATTTAAAAATTTAATGTTTTTTCTTCTTTATTTTAAAGATATTAACTATTTCAAAAATCCCCCCAAGAATAAACTCAAACTGCTTTAAAAGTACAAAGGGATGCTTGAATTCATGAACCTCTTTTACTTCTTTTATCATTGGAATAAATATTAATGAAGCAAGCAATCTTACTACTCCTGAAACAAGGAAAATAAAAAGCAAATGATTCATGAATTTTATGGTTATAAACTGAGCCATAAAACCTCCGACAATTCCTCCTAAGAAAAGTCCAATGCCCACCATTAAATTGAGATATGCAACACAGATTGCTCTTCTTGCAGGAGTTACTGAATCATAAATAAAATTTGAAACAGCGAGATTAAATCCTGCCCAACCAATTCCTCCTATTAATTGAGGAACAAGCATCAAATAAATTGGTGATGGAGAAAAAATCCAAAAAATAGGAAGAAATGGGATTATATAACCACAAAGTGCCAAAATTTTTCTGTTCCCAAACTTATCTGAGAATTTCCCCCATATTCCCATTGTCAATAGAGCAAAAACAGTTGAAGAAATATTTACTAATGTATATGTTATATAACTAAAATTCAAATCTTTCAGCATATAAACTGCGAAGAACGGGCCTGCAACCTGCACTCCGAAATACATCAATGCAATATAAATCGTGAATCTTCCAAAATTATTTTTAGGAGCCTTTTTTATAAAATCTAGAAAACTAAAATAATATCCATCGTCGAGGTTTAATTTTGGATCATAATGTTTTGTAAATAGATAAGCAGAAACCAATCTGAATATGAATGCAACAAAGAATAAAAGTGCAAATCCTAAAAGAACAATTCCTTTTGTTTTGAATAAGTCCAATAAAAATGCAGCACCAAGAGTTGCTACAAGACCAACTATTCCTGCAACACGATTTCTTTTTCCAAAATATTTTCCACGAATCTTATTTGGAACAATATCTCCTAACATTGAAAACCAAGCAGGTGCTCCGATGGAACCAAATATAGCATAGATTGAATAGAATGCTATTAATGCAATAGGAAGATATTCGAGAAACATTCCTTTTTGGAATAAAAATGCAAGAATCAGAATAGGAATCCACATTATTGCACTAAGTGCAGTTCCAACAATCACAATCTTTTTTCTTGGAAATTTTTCCATTAATCTGCTTCCTTTTATTTGTGCCAACGGACCAATAAGTCCTGTTAAACTTCCCAATATACCAATATAGAAATTATTAAAAATAGTTTTTGTAGGAGTATTCCAGCTTAAAGCATAAGGTGTTATGTAAGTATCCCCAAAACTAGCCATTACTGTTGAAGTTGCAGCTTCTTTTATGGAAACCTTCATTGTTTTTTCTTTTTCATAATCTTCATTGACTTTTTTTTCGTCTTTTTTTTCACTTAGAAATGGGTTTGTCTCTTTTTCCATATTGAATTTTATGCTTTTTTATTTTTAAAGGTTTAGAATGGGAAAAAATAGTCAATGCGCCTACCTGACGCACTCACTCAAGCATATATGGATTAGCCTCGTGAATGCGCCAGTCGAGAATTGAACTCGACCCTAAACCTTGTTCCGTTGGACGAACGCCCAAGCGTGGTCATTCGTGGGAAGGTTTCATTCTGCCGATAAACTACTGGCGCATTATTCCTTTAATATAATAAATCATTTAAAGATTTTCGTTAGTTTTTTATACATTCTCTTTCTATGTTTTACATGGCAAACAAGAAATTTTATGTTACAACAGCAATTGACTATGTCAATGCAGAACCGCATATAGGGCATGCTTATCAGAAAATCATAGCAGATGCTATTTCAAGATGGCATAAGCAGAAAGGAGAAAAGGTTTGGTTTTTGACAGGAACAGATGAACATGGAAAGAAAATTGCAATTTCTGCTGAAAATGCCGGAAAAAAACCAAAAGAATTTGTTGATTCTATTTCCAAAAAGTTCAAGGAAGCATGGGATAAATTAGATATAGGGTACGACAAATTCATAAGAACAACAGACAAAGAGCATGAAAAGTTCGTACAGGATTTTGTAAAAAAAGTTGAAAAAGATATTTACAAGGGAGAATATGAAGGATATTACTGCACGAGATGTGAGGCATATTACACTGAAAAAGATTTGGATAATGGATGTTGTCCTTATCATAAAACAAAAATAGAAAAAATAAAAGAAGAAACTTATTTTTTTAAGTTGAGCAAGTACCAGGATAAATTATTGAGATTATACAAAGAGCATCCTGAATTTGTGCTTCCAAAAGAAAGAAGAAATGAAATTGTTAACAGGGTGAAAGAAGGACTTCAAGATTTAAGCATCACAAGGACTAATTTCTCATGGGGAATTGGTTTTCCATTGGATAAAAAGCATGTTGTTTATGTCTGGTTTGATGCTCTTTTGAATTATTTATCTGGAGCAAATGGAAACTGGCCTGCTGATTTGCATTTGCTTGGAAAAGACAATGGTTGGTTTCATGCAGTAATCTGGCCCGCAATGCTACTCTCTGCAGGATACAAACTTCCGAAAACTGTTTTTATTCATGGATTCTTAACTTTCAATGGAGAAAAAATAAGCAAGAGTTTGGGAAATGTTATTTCTCCTAACTACTTAGTTGAAAAATATGGTGTTGATAGTGTAAGATATTTTGTTCTTAGAAATTTTGTTTTTGGAGAAGATGGGGATTTTTCAGAAAAAGTTCTTGTTGAGAGGTATAATAATGAACTTGCAAATAAATTAGGAAATTTAGTTTCAAGAGTTGCAACACTCATTGAAAAGAATGGAATTGAAAAAATACAAAACAAATTAATTAAAAAGTTAAAATTAAAAGAAATTGAAGAAGATTTTGATAATTATGAATTTGATAAAGCATTAAATGAAATCTTTGCTTTCATTGATATCTGCAATGAATATGTTCAGAGTAAAAAGCCATGGGAAACAAAGGATAAAAAAGTTTTATATGAATTGAAAGAAAGCATTTTGAAAATTGCAGAATTGCTTTACCCATTCATTCCTTCAACAAGCGAGAAAATAACAAAACAGTTTAGTGTGAAGAATATTGAGAAGGGAGAGATATTATTCAGGAAAATTGAATAATAGAATATAAATCTTTATTAAGTATTTTTAAAATAAAATTAAATGCTTGGAATTGAAAAGTGGAGAAAAGAAATACCTCTTATGCGAGTGGCTATTCTTGGGGATTTTTATTTAGATAGAAATAATGTTAATATGCTTATTGGAAGAAATTCTTTAGAACATGAAATAGTTCCCATAAGATTTTCTACAAACGAAGAAACAGAGTATGCTCCTGGGGGAGCGGGAAATGTTGCTGTTAATTTTAAGAAACTTGGAGTTGAGGTTGTGCCTTTTGGTGTTATTGGAATAGATCATAGAAGTAAGCAATTAGTGGAACTACTCGAGCATCTTGGAATATCTACTGAAGGTTTGATTGTTGACACTGGAAGAATAACTCCTTCTTATGAAAAATTTCATTTAGAAACAGATGCAAAAGTTCAAGATTATAGATTAGATACACCTATTAAAAGAGAACCTAGTCCCTCAAGCCAACAGAGATTGCTTGAAAAATTAGCAGATAACTATACTATTGGAAGGATAAATGCTGTTTATATTGCAGACCAAACTCCAACAAGCAATTATCCATGCATTACGCTAGGGTTGAGAAAAGGAATTCGAGAATCATTAATTTCTGAAAAAGAGAGGAGAAAAGGAGAAGATTTCCATGTTATGGTTGATTCAAGAGAAAGAATAAGAGACTGGGCAAATGGCAAATTTATTTTAAAACCAAATCAAAGAGAAATTTGGAGAGAATACAGGAATGAAGAAGAAATAATAACAAATTCAATTTTTAAGGCTGAATCAATGAGATATATTTTTGAACAAGAGGTTAAAAAACTTTATTCTGATACCCCTATGTTTGTTACACTTCATGATAAAGGAGCTGCTTTATTCCAGAAAGGTTTTCAATCAGAATATATACCCACATTATCTGTTAAAGATGGAGACCCTACGGGGTGTGGAGATGCTTTTGGTACAGCTGCACTTACTGCGTTGAGTGTTGGAGAAAGTTTTAATCAAGCAGGAAGGTTTGGAAATTCTGCTGCTTATCATACAATACAACAAATGGGAATGTGTGGAATGCCTAATTTGGAAGAATTATTTAAAAACTACCAACACATATATGGTTCATGGGCAAAATAGGAAATTTTCCCCAAAATACAAAATTGGTTAGGAAGTATTTTGCATAATGGACAATATAGTTAATTTTTCTGACTGGGAAAAAATTGATTTGCGAGTTGGAAGAATAGTAAATGTTGAAGATATAGAAGGAGCAGACAAGCTTTACAAATTAACAGTTGATTTGGGAAATGAAATAGGAGAGAGAGTTGTTTGTGCAGGAATAAAAATGCATTATTCAAGAGAAGATTTGGTTGGAAAGAAAATTATTGTTTTTGTTAATCTTGCTCCAAGAAAATTAAAAGGAATTGAAAGCAAAGGCATGATTCTTGCTGCTGTTTCTAAAGACGAAAGTCAAGTTGTTTTATTAAGTCCTGAGAAAGATGTTGAAGTGGGTAGTAGGGTGAGATAAATAGACTACAATAATATTTATAAAGCATTAAATTATCGCTGCAATATGGAAAAACCTATTGAACCAAGACTTGAGAAGAACCCTGTCGAAGATCTTAGTTATGTAACTTTTAATCCGAATGGTTACCCTGATAAACATATTTATGCTGAATGTGTAGATAATCATTATGCTGTATTTGTTGCAAGGGGCGAGAGATGTTTGAGAAGTTTAACTCCAGGCTCTTCAACTAGTACCTTTTCAAGAAACTGTTCTGAATTAAGAGGAATAGTTCATTCAAGAGAAGAAGCAGAACGAATGATTGAGCAAATCGGGAAATCTAGATTAGAACCTCTTATTGATGAAGAAAGAAAACGAATAGGATGGGAAGCTCAATTTGCCGGACATCCGCCTTACCTTTAAATAACTTTTTGAGATAATTATTTCTTCTTTTTCTTGAACCTGCCGAAGATTTTTTCTAAAATCTTTTCCCTGTCTTTTTTTGAATCATAATCAACGTTTAATAGCTTAGCTGCAATTTCTTTGTAAGCACGAGAGGCTTTGCTTTTTGGATGAGTGTGAACAACAGCATCTTTTGAGTTAAGGGCTTTTTGAACACAAATGTCTTCTGGAACCATTCCTAAAATTGGAACTTCTAGCATCTCTCTAACTGTTTCAGGGGTTAATTCAAAATTATTTTTTCTTACTCTTGTAACAACAACCCCTAAGATATGCTTTCTCATTTGTTCTGCAATCTTTATTGTTTTTAAAGCATCTGTAATTGCAGGAAGTTCTGGATTTGTTACAATAATTAATTCTTCTGCCAAATCTATTGTTCCAATTGCTTCTGCACCAAGTCCTGCAGAACTATCTACAAGAACATACTCTGAAATTTCTTTAAAATCTTCTTTAAAATCTTTTATTCTTTCAGGATGAATTTTTTTCAATTCTTTTATTGAAAGAGAAGAAGGCATTATTTTTATTCCTGATTCATGCTCATAAACAGCTTCAAAAGGACTTGCTTTTTTCAGCAAGACATGATTTAAACTAATTGGAACTTCTGGAGAATTCAGATGAATTCCTACATTAGGAGTTGATAAATTTCCATCAACTATAAGAACATCTTTTCCAAAATAGTTCATAGCAGCGCCTAGGTTTATAGCTGTTGTAGTTTTTCCTACACCACCTTTTCCAGATGTAATAACGATTAATTTTTTCATGTCTAAACTCGTTCTATGATGAAAGAAATTGCTTTGTTTTGCTTATAAATTTTTCTAACTTTTCTGCATAAATTTTAAGCTGTTCAAGATTTATATCTATTTCTTCTCCCCTGTAGAAAACTTTTAAGGTAACATTTTTTCTGAATTCCCCTATCCTTTCTGTCCTCAAATCTTTTATTTTTCTGAACATCTCATACATTTCAATTACTTCTAAGAATTCTTTGTCTTTTTTGAATAATATCCTTATTTTATCCATTTGCTCCAAAGGGCTCGATGGAACTGATGAAACTTTTTTCTTTTTCTTGGCATATTTTAATATCTCGCTGATGCTAGTTTCAATCATTTTTGCCCATCTTAAAAGCAAATTCATGATTACATCACATGTCTTCGTGTACTTCAAGCTTACATAAAGAAGATGGTCTGCGCTGATTTTTTCTTGTATTATTTCTTCCATTCCTCTGTTCAAATTTGTCCTTTAGAACTATGTTTTAATAGCATCTTGGGGTTTTTATACTTATCTTCACTTTTGTATAAACATTGTTTTTGCTTTTCTAACCATATTTTTAGTTAAAAACAGGAAAAATTTAATTTTTTCCATTGTTATTATTTGGGCTTTCATGCTTTCAGAAACAATTATCATTTTTTCATCCTTAAAGAAACCCATTGGGCTTTCCCTATATCTTTCAATAATATCAAATAAGTCTAATATAGCATTAATTTCTTCTTTAGTTATTTTATATCTTGGAGAACATCTTTTGACAAAAGTCTCGAAATTTTCCTTTGCACTCTTGTATAAAACTATCCTTTCATTGATATACTCATATTGCAAGATAGCACTAATGCAGTTAACTATTGCAGATTTTATTTCTGTTAGTATTTTGAAGAGGAGCCTTTTGTCTTTTACTAATGGAAATGTTATATAAATCATATGGTCTACATATTGGATTGTTCTTTCTGCTTCTCTTAAATGTTCCAAAAACTTCATATTTTGAAGAAGAAGGGTAAATTGATATAGATTTCGTTACAGAATTATATATTACTTAATTTCATTATTGCCTCTGCTAAATCCCCTGTTTCTTCTAACGCATGTTTTGCCTCTTCTTCTGAAGCATTTGTCTTTTCTATTATTGTTTTAATGTCTTGTTCTGAAAAAGAATTTTGTTCTTCATGAATTTCTCCTGAAATTTGAAAAGTTTCTTGCCCATTCATTTTTACTCGTGTTACAGAAGGTTCATCAATGATTATTTTAGTGTTATCTGTTTTTTCAATTATAACACGAGAACAAGGTATTTCTTCCTGAGAAATTCCCATCTGTTTCATAACAGCCTGCATTTTTTTAGGGTCTAAATTTGGAAACATTTTAAGATTTAATAACTAAACCAAGAGCAATTCTAAAAACCAGAATTAAAGCTATAAAGATTAACACATGAACTGGTTTTAAACTGAATCTGCTTTTGTAACTTTCTTTGAATCTAACCAAGCCTCCCATTCCAGAAGGCATGCTTTGTTCTGCCATTATGCAAAATACCTCCATGCCAATTTTGTATTTGTGCTGAACGTTAGTTCTGCCATATGAAAATTTTATGTTTGGGGAGTATAAAAAGTTTGCTGATGAGAAGTTTTTCAATAATCTTTTTATAGTTGTTATTTTTTAATAAGTATGAGGGGCGAGATGAAAAAAGAAGAAAGACTTGACCACGAGTTCTATCTCTAATTATTTTAGAAGAATTGAAAAATAATTCATTATCTTTATAAATTCCAGTCGTTTCTTTTTTTCATAATGGAATTTGATTTCAAGAAGATAGAAGAAAAATGGAGAAAATACTGGGAAAAAGAGAAAATTTATGCATTTGATATTAAAAGTAACAAGAAAATTTATTCAGTAGATACTCCTCCTCCGACTGTTTCAGGAAGAATGCATATTGGGCATGCTTTTTCTTATTCACAGCAAGATTTTATTGTAAGATACAAAAGAATGAGGGGTTTCAATATTTATTATCCATTTGGAACAGATAATAATGGAGTTGCAACAGAAAGATTAATTGAGAAAGAAAAAAATGTTCGTTCAAGAGATATGCCGAGACAAAAATTTATTGAATTGTGCTTTGATTTCTTGAGAAAAGAACTTCCTTTGTTTATTCAAGACTGGAAGAATATTGGAATAAGTTCTGACTGGGAACTAAGCTATTCTACAATTAGCGATTATTCAAGAAAAATAAGCCAATGGAGTTTTTTGGATTTGTATAATAAAAAAAGACTTTACAGGAAAGATGCGCCTTCAATGTGGTGTCCTGAATGCCAAACAGGAATTTCACAGGTAGAAGCACAGGATAAAGAAATAGAAAGTAGTTTCAATGATATTATTTTTCAAATTGGGAAAGAACCATTAGTTATTGCTACAACACGTCCGGAGTTACTTCCTGCTTGTGTTTCTATTTTTTATCATCCTATGGATTCGAGATATAAAAAATTGAAAGGAAAAAAAGCAAAAGTTCCTTTGTTTGATTTTGAAGTTCCTATAATGGAAGATGAAAGAGTTGACAAAGAAAAAGGAACAGGAATTGTAATGTGCTGCACTTTTGGAGACCAGACAGATATGGAATGGCAGAAAGCATATAATCTTCCGATAAAAGAAGCAATCACAAGAGAAGGAAAAATGTCTCTTATTTCTGGAAAATACAAAGGAATGAAAATAAAAGAAGCAAGAAAAGAAATCATTGAAGATTTAAGAAAAAATAATTTATTAAAAAAACAGGAAAAGATTACTCATACTGTTAATGTTCATGAAAGATGTGGAACTGAAATTGAGTTTGTAAAATCAAAGCAATGGTTTGTAAAATATCTTGACTTAAAAAAAGAAATGATTTCGTGGGGGAGAAAGTTAAACTGGTATCCTGAATATATGAGAGTAAGATATGAAAATTGGATTAAAGGTTTACAATGGGATTGGCTGATTTCAAGACAAAGATATTTTGGAGTTCCATTTCCTGTTTGGTACTGCAAGAAATGCGGAGAAATAATCGTTGCTGATGAAAAAGATTTGCCTGTTGATCCTTTGCAGGACAAGCCTGGAAAAAGATGTAAATGTGGAAGCAGTGATTTTATTCCTGAAAATGATGTTCTTGATACTTGGTTCACAAGTTCAATGTCTCCTGTAATTGCGACAAGACTTTTGGATAAAAAATTTCAAGACAAAGTTTTTCCAATGAGCTTGCGTCCTCAAGCACAAGATATCATAACTTTTTGGCTTTTCAATACTGTTGTAAAAAGTAATTTGCATTTCAAGAAAAATCCTTTCAAAGATGTTGTTGTTTCTGGATTTGTAACATTGAAAGGAGAGAAAATGTCAAAGAGCAAAGGAAATGTAATTCAACCAAGAGAAGTTGTGGAAAAATTTGGAGCAGATGCTTTAAGATATTGGGCTGCCTCTTCTAAATTAGGAGAAGATACTGATTATGAAGAAAAAGATGTTGTAACAGGAAAAAAATTTGTTACAAAAATACTTAATGCTTCTAATTTTATCTTTATGAATCTGAAAAATTTCAAGAAACCAAAGAAACTTTCAGAAGTAGATAGATTGTTTTTTAGAGAATTCAATAAAGTTATAAAAAATTCAACAAACTCTTTTGAAAAATATGAATATGCAAAATCAAAAAGTGAAGTTGATTATTTCTTTTGGAAAGTTTTTGCGGATAATTATTTGGAAATTGTAAAGAACAGAGTTTACAATGGAACAAAAGAAGAAAAAGATTCTGCATTTTACACTCTGTATAATATTTTACTTGGAATTCTGAAAATGATGGCTCCTTTTACTCCATTCATAACAGAAGAAATTTATCAAACTCATTTTAAGAAAAATGAGAAAACAAAAAGCATACATTTGTGTTCTTGGCCAGAAGAATTTAAGGTTGAAAATAAAAAGCAGGATGATGAGAAATTTACAAGTTTATTAGATGTTATCTCAAAAGTCAGGAAAGAAAAGTCACAACAGCAGAAATCTATGAAAGCAGAAATTATTTTGACAATTGACAAAAAAGCTCAAAAAATTTTGAAAGATGTTTTAAACGATTTGAAATCTGTTGTAAGTGCTAAGGAAATTAAGACAGGGAAATTTAAGGTAGAGTTTGTATAAATAAATAGCCTCGCTTCTGCTCGCAACCCCACTCACATTGGATTACATTGCAGGTTCGTGAAGTTGTTCGCTCGAGATTGATCTAGTAATAATATAAAAACGACATTATTGACTTTAAATTGATTACAAAAGACTTCAATTATTCTATTAATCTTTTTGCTTCTTAGCACCTATTTGCACAAGAGTGTTATAAAATTGCTGTAATGCTTCTTTTGCGATATCTTGGCAGGGTATGATTTTTACTTTTTCCCTTTTAGGTTCATACATTAAATAATAGGCGATATTTGATGAGCCATGTAAAAGTTCATCTATTGTAGGTTCTGTTTCAACATCTCTTGGAAGAATTCTTTTTCTTTGGTGAAGATATCTATCTGAGTTCAATTCATGCCCTAAAAATGCTTCTAGAAGTCTAATATTATCTAAACTCTCTCTGGCTATCATTAATCTTATAATTTTATAGAGTTTATATTTTTTATTATAATCAGGTTTATAAATTTGAATTCTTTTTTTAAAATATGTCTAAATACACTAAAATTGAACTTGAAGATTTGATGAAAGAGCTGGAAAGTCATAAGGGGAAACATACAGAATTAATTACTGTTTACATTTCTTCTGGATATGACCCCAATTCTGTTCAAAAACAGCTTGAAGGAGAAAAATCTACCGCAAAGAACATTAAATCAACTACGACAAGAAATAATGTAACAGATGCTCTTGATAAAATAATAAGATATCTTAAACCCTTGAAAAAAGTTCCTGATAATGGACTGGCTTTATTTTGTGGAAACATAAGTCCTGTTGAAGGACAGCAAGATTTGCAACTATGGGATGTTGAACCCCCTCTTGCATTGAGAACAAGATTATACAGATGTGACAAAGATTTTGTTCTTGAACCTCTTAGAGAGATGCTTGAAGTTGATGAGGTTTTTGGCTTGCTAGTTATGGATAGAAAAGAAGCAGCAATAGGCATGCTTGAAGGAAAAAGAATTGTTTTATTGCAGAAAATGACTTCTGGTATTCCAGGCAAAGTCAAGGCAGGAGGACAAAGCGCTGCTCGTTTTAGTCGTGTTACAGAGGGATTAACAAAAGAATTTTACAAGAGAATTGCAGAAGAAATGAAAACTATTTTTTTTGAAATGCCTAAACTAAAAGGAATCTTAGTTGGTGGACCTGTTCCTACAAAAGATGAATTTATTGATGGAGAATATTTAACAAGAAAACTTCTTGACAAAGTTCTTGGAAGAGTTGATATTGGAGATAGTGATGAATCCGGATTAAAAGAACTTGTTGCAAGAGCAGGAGATATCTTGGCAAGCCAGGAAATAACTTATGAAAAAAATGTTCTTGCGAAATTTTTTGAAACTCTTGGAGAAAGAAGAGATTTAGCAACTCTTAAAGAAAAGGATACTATGAAGGCTTTGGAGATGGGTGCTGTTGGAACTTTGTTTTTATCAAGAGAAGCTGACAAAGCAATTTCCAATAAGTTAAAAGAAATGGCAGAAAACACAGGAGCTAAAGTGGAAATAATTTCAATAGAGACAGAAGAGGGACAGCAGTTCAATAATCTTGGCGGAATTGGTGCTATTTTGAGGTTTAGGACAGGGTAATTTTGGATTTAATTTGGAAATGAGGAATAATTAATGTAAAAATTGAAATCTTTTGTAGTCGTTTTAAACTTAACATCGTCGTTTTTGATTATTATAATATTTATTTTGTGAGTGAAACGAGCAACTAATTATTAGAGTAATTTTATAAATCTCACTTCATTTTCTTTAACATGACAAGCAGTGAAACAATCAAAGAAATGGATGAAGCCCAAGAAAAAGAGAACTTGAAAAAACTTGAGGCGATTTTCTTTGTTTCTGCAAGATTCTTGAATATGCAAGAGTTGATTTCACTTACTGACTTAAACCCCATTATTCTTCGTGAACTTGTTGATAAACTTAGGGAAAAATATGAAAAAGAAGATTCTGCAATTGAAATTGTTCATAAACAAGGAGAAGGTATGGAAATGTGGAAAATGGATGTGAAACCAGAGTTTACTCACATGATAAATCGATTAGCAACAGGAAGTTCTGAATTTTCAAAAGCAGAAAAAGAAACACTTGCCATTATTGCCTATAAGCAGCCTATAAAACAGTCTGTTCTTATAAAAATAAGGGGAAACAAGGCTTATGACCATATTAAAAAATTCATGGATTTGCAACTGATAAAAAAGAAAAGAATGGGACATACTTATGAATTATCTGTTGCTGATGATTTCTTTGATTACTTTAATTTGAATGCGAGTAATGAACTACAAGAATCTTTAAAAGAAATAACTTCTGAAAATTAGTATGCAATTAATTTCAATAATTTATTTAGGATACATGTTTGTAGCTCTTTATTTCCTTTCTTTGTACATAATTCTTTATTTTAACAATAAAAGAGATTTATTTTCTTATGTGCAAACTAATAAGAAGTATTCTATTTCTGTATTAGTTCCTGCTTTTAATGAAGAAAAGACAATAGAAAAAACAATAAGGGCAATATTCAAGATAGATTATCCCTTAAAAGAATTAATTGTCATAAATGATGGTTCTACAGACAAGACAGGAAGAATTGTTGAAAAACTACTGGTTGTATTTCCAAAACTAAAAATCATAAATAAGGAAAATTCAGGAAAAGCAGATTCATTAAATCAAGGAATTAAAATTACAAAAGGAGAACTTGTTGTTGTTGTTGATGCGGACAGTTATCCTGAAAAGGATTCTTTTGGAAAACTTGTTGGATATTTTGACGATGAAAAAGTAGGAGCAGCGACATGCATATTTATTCCAAGAAATACGAATAAATTTTTTGAGAGATTGCAGGATATTGAATACAGGATTATTGCTTTCACTAGAAAACTTCTTGGATATGTTGATGCAATTTATGTGACTCCTGGACCTTTGGCTATGTACAGAAAATCTGCATTAGAAAAAATAGGCGGGTTTGATAAAAAAAGTATGACAGAAGATATAGAGATTGCATGGAATCTTACAAAACACGGATATGAAAGAAAAATGTGCCTTTCAACCTATGCAACTACAACTGTTCCAGATAAGCTTTCAGCTTGGTACAAACAGAGAAGAAGATGGAATATTGGGGGATTGCAATGCATTGGAAAATACAGAAAATATTTTTTTAAACATGGGATGCTGGGTTTTTTTATACTGCCTTTTTTTACATTTCAGTTATTTTTAGGACTTTTGGGATTAGGAGTTGGTTTTTATATAACTTTCAGAAGATTGCTAAGCAGTTTTCTTTTTACCACATATTCGATAAATGTTGGAACTCCTCTTCTCACAAACAGTAATCTATTCATAACTCCTAATTTTTTGAATTATCTTGGAGCAATATTATTTGTTGTTGGCTTTATCTTTATGGTTGTTGCATTAGGCATAATAAAATCAGAATCCTTAAAAAAAAGGAATATTATTGATTTGATTTTTTTCTCTTTGATTTACCTTTCTGTATACCCTTTTATTATGATTGGTGCTATATATAATTTTATAAAGAAGAAATATGAATGGAGATAAGAATGAAAAATAGAAAATTTTTCATAAATACAAAATTGGCAAAGAGGTATTTTGCATAATGAACAAACAAGAAATTTGCCACAAATACAAAATGGGAGATTTTGCATGATGATAAAGAATCAAAAATTCATTTTTCTATATGCATTAATCGCAACATTGATTGTCTTTAATCTCGGGATTTTTTTTGGGTATATGCTTGAAGCTTCTAGAATCAACAAGATTAATCAGATGTATCTTGAAACAGACATGAATATTCTTGACCAGAGAGTATTAAATGATGCACAAGCTATTATTGATTTTGACTGCCAGTACCTTATTGCAGAAAACATAAAATTTGGTGATAAGATTTATGAGGATGCTCTACAAATAAAAAAATATGAAGATGCCAACAGGATTAATAATGACATAATTTCTCAGCACAGGAAATATGATTTGCTAAGAACCTTATTTTGGGTTAATAGCATGAAAATAAAACAAAAGTGCAATTCTGACTTTCATACTGTTGTTTATATCTACAAATACAATAATCCTTCTGTCCAGCAGACTTCAGAGCAGAATTTTTTCTCAAATCTTTTGTCTGAATTAAAACAGAAATATGGAAACCAAATTTTATTAATTCCAATTGCAGGAGATAATAATCTTGTTTCATTAGACTTGCTCATAAAGAAATATGATATTACACAACTTCCTGTTATCTTGATTGATGAACAAACAAAAATGACAGAAGTCAAGAGCATGGAAGACATTGAGAAATATTTGAAATAGTATCTTTTATCATACAAATATTAAAAAAGGAAATTATAGTGAATTTATTATGACATGGTGTGCAAAATGCGGTGTTTCAGGTGATAAGGAAAATCTATTTCCTGCAATTTCTGATAAAGGAATAGTCAAGGTATGCCAAAAATGTGCTAGCCATGAAGGATGGCCTATAATAAAACGTCCTGCTGATTTATATCCAAAAAAAGTTCCTGTTCAACCTCCGATCTCAAGAGATGCTCCTGTAAAAATGGGCAGAGACAGCAAGACAATGTTTGATAGACTTACTAGACTTTCAGGGGTTGTAATGGCTGAGAAAAAACAAGAAAACCCCCAAACAGTAAGACAAAACCAGGTTTTGAAAGAAATGGCAAATCGAAACTTTGAATCTAAAATTATTAAAGAAAAAGGAGATACTTCTGATTTAATTGACAATTTTAATTGGGCAATAATGAGAGCAAGAAGAGCAAGACATCTCTCTCAACAGCAATTAGCAGAAGCAATTGGGGAGTCAGAAGCAGCCATAAGAAGAGCAGAACAGGGAGTCCTTTCTGGAGGAGGGGTTTCTTTTGTAAGAAAACTTGAAAATCATTTAAAAATACATTTATTCAGAGAAAGTATTCCAAACATTTCCACCCAAGAACTTAAATTTGATAATGCAAATTCACAAACTTTTACAATTTCTGATTTAAAAGAGATAAAAGAAGACGAACCTGTTGAAGTCAAGCAAGCAGACTTATCTGACGAAGAAGTTGATGATATTCTTTTTGGGAAGAGATAAAATGTCTGCTAAAGCAGATTGATTAAGGAAATTTTAATGAGAGAACTGAATTTGTTGTAGATATTTAAGTTGAACAACGTCGTTTCTGGATTATCATATAGTCATATTGCGAACGAAGTGAACAACTATTTTTTTAAGCGGGAAAAATCATTTAACTTTTTAAAAAGATAAGGTTTATAAATTGATTTTCTGATTTCTTTATATGACAGAACTAAAGTTCAGCACAAATACAAAATTGGTTGAGAGGTATTTTGCATAATGGAAGTTGAAATTCTTGAAAGTTCAAAGAATGAAATTAAAGCAAAAGTTGAGAATATAACTTTAGCAGAAATTCTTAGAGTTTATCTAAACAAAGATTCTAGCGTAAGTTTTGTAGCTTGGAAAAGAGAACATCCTACCGAAAAACCTATTCTTTTAGTAAAAACAAAGGGAAAAACAGCAAAAAAGGCGATTGATGATGCTGTTGATGAAATAACAAAAGACTTGGACAAGGTTGAAGAATCATTCAAAAAACTTAAGTGATTAATTATAATAGAATAATCTTTTTATACTTAGTTTTTTTTAATACTGTATGAGGGGCGAAATGAAAAAATTGAGGTTAGGAGTTATATTATTATTTGGATTATTTCTTTTTTTAATCGGTTTTGTATCTTTTATCAATCGTGTTAATATTACTTCTTTTGTAATAGATGTTCCTACAAATATTACTACAGAATCTCAGCAGCATTCCTGGCTTGGAAATAAAACAATTCAATCTGCAGAGCTAGATTCTACTCACAACTTAATTTATTTCGTGGGAGGTAATGGATTATTTGGGTTTTATAATATTACATCAAATACTACAACAGATTTAAGTGGAACAGATAACGAAAATTGGATTGGAAATCAAGAAATTAGAAGCTTGGCTGTTGATTCTACAAATGATTTAGTTTATCTTTTGGGGTATAAATATACTTGTGGTAGTGTACTAGGAAACAATTTATTCGGAGTGTACAATAGGACATCAAATATAACTGAGAATTTGAATACAACAGATAATGGAGACTGGTTAGGTCCAAATCCGCAAATTGGAGGTATTGTTGTTGATTCTTCCACTCATCTTGCTTACTTTAGAGGGATTAGTGGTTTTTTTGGGGTTTATAATAGAACTTCCAATACTTCAGAGAATTTGAATGTAACACTTAATGGATTTACTGGATCATTATGCGAGATTATTATTAATCAGAATAATAATCTTATTTATTTAGGGGGGGGTAATGGAGCATTTGGAGCATATAATAGAACTTCTAATGTTACAGAGAACCTGACTATGACTTCTTCTTTCCCAAATTTTGGTGCTCGTAATATATTATCTTTTTGCATTGATTCTAGTAATAATCTTATTTATTTAACAGGTTCGGGGGCAGGAGTTTCTACTTTATTTTCAGTTTATAATGTATCAAAAAATGTAACTGAAAACTTAAACATGACGGGAGATGTAATCCCTTCTGCTCAAGGGTCAATGAATGATTGTGTTTTTGATTCGAATAATAAATTGGTTTATATAATAGGTGCTTGGTCTGCATTTGGAGTTTATAATAGAACTTCAAATACAACAGAAAATCTAAACAAGACAGATACAGGAAATTGGATCGGGGCAATTACAAATAATCTAGTTTTTGATTCTAATAGAAGTTTAATTTATTTATCGAGTAATACCAATTCATATGAATTCGGAGTTTATAATAGAACATCAAATGTAACAGAAAATTTGAATGATAGTGATACTGGAGACTGGCTTGGGACTAATGATGTTAATGAAGTAATATTTAATTCAAATAACAAACTTCTTTATTTTGTTGGAACAAACGGAGTATTTGGTGCTTATAATAGGACATTAAATAAATCAGATGATTTAAACCTTCCAAATGATTGGTTTAGATTTAATGCTGTTAAAACAATAGTTTTTAATTCCTTAAATAACTTAATTTATTTAGGAGGAGTTAATGGCAGATTTGGAACTTATAATTATAGTTTAAATGAAAAACAAGATTTGAGAAATACAGATCCTTCAGGTTGCTTTTATTCTAAAACAATTTCAGAAATGACTCATGATTCTACTAATAATCTTATTTATCTTGCCGGCAGCAGTTTTTTATGTTCTTTTAATATAAGTTCCAATATTACAGAAGATTTAAGACATGTAGATGGTACTGATTTGATAGTCGATGTAGGGATTTCTTCTTTAACTTTTGATACCCTAAATAGTCTTGTTTATTACAATCGTGGAACCACTAGTTCTGGTTTTTTTTCTTATAATGTATCTGCGAATACGACAGAAAATTTAGCCCAGACAGATTCTGGGGGATGGCTCACAACTGTTACAAATGACATGACTTTTGACAGCACAAACAACCTTATCTATCTTGTTGGAAATACAGGACAATTTGGAGTCTATAATGTTTCTAAGAATGAAACTGAGAACTTAAATAAGACAGATAGTGATGATTGGATTAAAACTACAAATCTTCTTGGTGTTACTTATGATTCTAGTAATAGACTTATTTATTTAGATGGAGCAAATGGTGCTTTTGGTGTTTATAACAGAGATTCAAATCAGACAGAAAATTTAAATTTGACTGATACTGGAAATTGGGTTAACAATTTAGCATTGAATGAGATAACTTTTGATAATAATAGCAATCTTGTTTATTTTGTTGGATATTTTGGAGCATTCGGAGTTTATAATAGAACATCTAATGTAACTGAAGATTTGAGAGGAACAGATTCTGGAGATTGGATTGGTAATACAACATTAAACATAGTATCTTATAGTTCAAGAAATAATCTTGTTTATATTGGTGGAGAAGTAGGTTTATTCGGAGTTTATAATAGAACATCTAATTCAACAACAGAAGCAGCATCAGTAGTGGGAGAAGTTACTTCTCCCAGAGGAAGTTCTTCACCTCCATCTCAAACAACAATAATACCCTCAATAACTCTAGGAACACCAGCTATTATTGAAATAACAAGTTCATCCTCAAGTATAAGAACAATTAAAATAAATGCGAAGAATAATATGTCCAATGTTACTCTAACACTTTCTAGAACAAATATTTCTGATGCTGATTTTCAAGTTATTGCAGGAGGAAGAAGAGGAGAATCTTATGAAGCTTATAACATAAATTTTACAGGAAACAATTCAGATATTGCGAATGTAACAATAGGCTTTAGAGTAAACAAAACATGGTTGATTAAAACAGGATTTACAACTTCTAATATTGCTCTTTATAGAGAACTTACAAATTCCACGAGATGGAAAACTCTTGCAACTACTTTTTTGTCTGAAGATTTAGTTTATTATTACTTTTCAGCTGTTTCTCCTGGATTTTCAAAATTCTTAATTTTTATAGGAGAAGACGAATGCATTCCTGCTGAAAAAAGATGCGTTGAAAACGAAGTTCAATTCTGTTTGGGAAACAAGAAATGGTTAGTAAGTGAAGTTTGCGATTACAAATGTGTTAATGGAGCTTGTGTTGAAAAAGGATTGCAAGTAAATCTTAATCCTTTAGTTGTTTATCCTATAATTGGAATTGTTGTTGTTGGAATTTTGATTTCTTTTTTAGTGCAGAGAATGCCTAAGAGGAAGAAGGATATGACTACACATTCTATCTCTAATTATTTTAGAAGAATTGGAAAGAGATAATTCTTTACAATAATCCTTATTAATCAAATCCTGTTTTTTCTTTCATGCAAAATACAGAAAAAGTATCAACAGGAAGTTATGACCTGAATAAATGGCTTTATGGGGGTTATGAAAAAGATGTCATAACTATGATTGTTGGGCCTGCGGGAAGTGGAAAAACAAACTTTACTATCTTAACTGCATGCAGTCAGGCAAAAAAAGGAGATAAAGTTATTTTTATAGATTCTGAAGGAGGTTTTAGTGTTGAAAGAGTAAAACAGATTGTTGGAGAGAATTATGAAGAAGTTTTGAAAAACATCTTATTGTTAGAACCAACTAATTTTAATGAACAAAGGAAAAATTTTTCTGATTTGCTTGATAGGTTAAAAAAAGAACAAATTGGAATGATTGTAATTGACGGAATGGCAACACTTTACAGATTAGAATTAGGAGAAGCAATAACTTCTAATGATGAAAAAAAGATTCAAGAAGTCAATAGGAATATTGCAGAACAGATGAGAATTCTTTCTGAAATTTCAAGAAAAAAGAGAATTCCGATTATTATTACTAATCAAGTTTATTTCGGATTTTTGTCTGAAGAAGATTGGAAAAAAGGAGTGAAGAGACAAACAAATTTTGTAGGAGGCGATTTATTCAAATATTGGAGCAAGTGCATTATTGAATTGGAAAATGAAAACAGGAAAAGAAAAGCGATTTTAATAAAACATAGAAGTCTGCCTCAAAAAGAAATTGGATTTGAAATAAAAAATGAGGGAATTTTTAAGAAGGGATGGATATAAATTAGTATAATAATATTTTAATAGTTTGAATTTTTTAGAGTTTCATGAAGAGAACTACTCTTAATACTCAAGATACAAGATTGGCAACAATATTAGCAGGAGTTAATGTTGCTCTTGGAAAAAGATATCTTTCACAACCTCTTAGTTTTCAAGAAAAAAGATGCTTAAGAAAATTATCTGGTTATATTGAGATTGCCGAGTTAGCATTGGGTATAAATTATACTCGGTGGACAAACCCCCAAGAGTTAGAACAAGAAAGACGTTTAAAATGTCTTAAATATACTATCCCTGCAGATAATTCAAGAGAATTAATTGCTCATATGAAAGGTTTAGTTAGTAATATTAATGATGGCAATTTAACTAGAGAATATGTAGACAAATATCAAGCAATTTTAAGTTCTGCATCAACAAAATTAATGAAAGATTTGAGAGTTAGAGAAGCCCTTTGATGATGACTGATTAGTGATTATACAATAATATAAACTTTTGATATTTTCCTTCTTAATGACAGAAATAGGAAATTTCAGCACAAATACAAAATCGGCATGGAGGTATTTTGCATAATGAACGATAGTATAAAGTTCGAAACAATCAAGAAAATATCTGAAGTGCGTTTTAAATATAGGGATTTTGGGAAGATTTCGCATTTAGATAGCAGTTCTCCTCCAAGTGTTTTTATTGGGAGCAAATTAAGATATCCTTTAGTTAATGTTGGAATAATAAGTCCATTAGAGAGAGATGATAATGCATGGATTTATGATGACGCGCAATATTGGGCTGAGAATGATTTTGGAATTAATGATGTTATAAATTTAAGAAATAGTTTGTTAAATTCAAGATTTCAATCACAAGTTACAGATACAAGAACAAGCAAGAAATTTGTTGAAATAGCACAAGAGATTGCAACTGCTTCAAAACCTGTTGATGTTGAAATTGAATTAAAAAACAGATTAAATCTTGATAGGAAAAAAGACAGGGTTTTAATGCATCAAGGAATGAGAGGAAATTTGAAACAGGCGAAAATAACAAGCAACGTCAAAGTAGACAGAAGAGTTGACAAGGTTATTAATGATGAAATAAAAGCAACAGAGGGAATGCAATATCTTTTCAAGAATAATTTTTCAGAATACACGTTGGCTAAGATTCTAAGTGTTGGAGTTTTAGGATTAAAGAAAAATAAAAGACTTGTTCCAACAAGATGGAGCATAACAGCAACAGATGATACTCTTGGAAAAAATCTTTTAAAACAAGTAAGAGATTACAGATGGATTGAGGATTATGAATTGTTTTTTGGAGAGTTTTTAGGAAATTGCTATTTGATTATGCTTTTTCCAAATGTTTGGAGTTATGAATTATTTGAATTATATTTACCAAGAAGTTCATGGAACCCAAGCCAAGAAGTAAAAGCATCAACTGATTATGAGAATTATTATGGAAGAAAAGATTATGCTTCAAATTGTGTTGGGGGTTATTATGCTTCAAGACTTCCAATCATACAGCATTTGAATAATATAAAAAGACAAGCAGGTGTTTTAGTCATAAGAATTGAAACTCCTTCTTATTGGGCTGCTTTAGGAGTTTGGGTTGTCAGAGAAAGCGTAAAGAAAGCGTTGAAGAAAAACATGAAATTTGACAGTCAAGAAGAACTGATAAACAGTGTTAAAAAAATAGGACAGATTAAATTCAGTTTTGATGTTTCACAAATATTAGATAAAAGTTTATTGCTTAAGCAGATTAAGACACAGAAGAATTTAGGGATGTGGATGTAAATGAAAAATAAAAAACAAGTGTCTATATTTCTTTTGGATGAAAATAAAAAACAAATTATTAAAATAGAAATTTTACAAATCGACGAGAACAAAATAGAACCAATTTTAAATAAGATGCCAAGAAACCCCTTTGATGAAGGATGGTTTAAATTATTTAAAAGTAATTTAGAAAAAGAATTTGAATTAATTGGGGGTGTTGGTATAAACATAGAAATATTATCCATTGTTGAAGAAAAAAATGGTACCTTTATTACTGGTTGGGAAATTAATATTTTAGGAGAATCCCCTTTGAATAAATATATTCCTTAATTAATAATTATTTTTTAAATAGTTCCTTTTTCAGTTGTCTTAATATTTCCTCTATCTTAAAATATTCATTGAAAAATTCCATTCCAAATTTATCATTTAATATTATCTCTTTTTTCTTATTATCAAAAGGATAAATAATACCAATATCTTCAGTTCCTTCATCTCTAAATGGGTGTATATGAGCTATTGCATTTCTTATTTCTCTAATATAACGAATTCTTTTTATAAAATCTTTTTTATTCTTGATTAAATCATACTCTCCTTTTGAGGTGTAGTATATAACTTTTATCTCTTTTATCTCTTCAAGAATTTTCTCAAAAACATTTATCTTTTGTTCAAATGTAAAAAATTCTTTTCTTACTATTAACTCAGAAAATTTTAATTTTTTATTATCTTCTTTAACAAAATAGTCTCGGATAAAATCTTCGAGTTGCATCTCAATTATTATTGCATAGTTTAGAATTCTACTACGCACATTATGTGCTGTTTCCACAACATCTTTTTCCATTTTTATTATTCTTGTAAAAATGTATTCTTTTTTATTTTTCTTCTTCTTTCTCTTTCTTTTCTCTATATTCCTCTAATCTCTTCTTATTTGTTTCGCAGTCTTTATTGAAACAAAATTCCCAAGGACGTTTTCCTTTTGTAAGCCTGATTAACATGGGGAAACCACACTTTTCACAAACCTTGTCTGTTCTTTTTATCAAGCCGTTTGGCGGGAGAGAATAAGTTGTTTTACAATTAGGGTAAGCATCACAAGCAACAAATTGTCTTCTTGTTTTCTTGGAATACCTTATTGCTAAATTTCCTTTCTTGCACACAGGACATTGGTTCAATTTATTTTCTTCTCTTTCTCTTTCATATGATTGAGTAGTTGCCTGAACTAATTCTCCCCCGATTTCTTTTTCATTCTTTTCAAATTGATTTGCTATTTCTGTTATTGTTTTTTTTGCTTCATCAACAATTCTTTCTTCTTTTTTTAGAAAATCTTTTTTTGCTTCAATTATTGAATCCATTTCTTTTTCAAAATGCCTTGTTAATTGCTCATCAATAATAACAGGAGAATGTTTCTCTAAAGTAGAAATTAAAGAAATTCCTAATGGTGTTGCTTCAATGCTCTTGTCCTTTACATATCCTCTATCAAAAAGAGTTTCAACTATTGATGCTCTTGTTGCCTTTGTTCCTAAATTTCTTTTTTCTAATTCAGAAACTATTGAAGCAGGAGAAAAACGCTTTGGAGGCTGGGTTTCTTTTTCTTCATTTCTCACTTTTGTTATTTTTACTTTTCCGTTAATGTCGGGGATATCAACTTCCTTTATTTTAATTGGATAAATTTCCATCCATGCTTTCTTTTTTATTTCAGAACCCCTTGTTGAGAAATTCAAATTATCAACTTCAACATTGATTGTTTTATTATCAACAATAGCATCTTCACAAAACAAGGAGAGAAATCTTTTTACAATCAAATTATAAATTTTTTCTTCTTCTGAAGAAAGTGCTTCTGGATTATTTCCGGTGGGATAAATTGAAGGATGTGCGGGGTCTGATTTTTTTCCTTCTATTGGTTTTAATCTTTTGATTAATCTTTCTGCCTTGTATTGTCTTGATAGTTTGTCTAAAATTTCTTTGTAACTGATTGAATCAGGAAGTTTCTGGCTTGATGTTCTTGGGTAAGAAATTAATCCATTCAAATAGAGAGACTGTGCAATCTGAAGAGTTCTTGCAGGGGTTATTCCATGCAATCTATATGCTTCCATTTGCAATTCTGTTAAGTTAAAAGGAGGATTTGGCTGGAGAATTTGCTGTTTTTTTGTTGTTCTTGCTTCTCCTGTTTTTCCTGCAAGATTTTCAAATTTCTTTAGTTCTGGCTTGTTGAAAATATCTTTTGTATATTTTAATTCTAAATCTGGATAATTTTCAAGACTGATGAAAACCTGCCAGTATTTCTGAGATTTGAAAGATTGAATTTGCCTTTCTTTTTGAACAATAAGATTTAATGCAGGACCTTGCACTCTTCCTATTGACATTATTCTAAACTTCCCTGTGCTTTTTATTGCATTCATTAATGCCCTTGAAAGATTTATACCATAAAACCAATCTAAGTAATGCCTTGTTTCTCCTGCTATTGCCTGCCCCCAGTTTAATGTTGGAGATTTTTTTTCATATGATTCGTTTAATTCATTAGGAGTAAGAGTTGAGAACTTCATTCTGTTTGCATCTTTTTGGTTGCAGATATATTTTACAACATTTAATCCAATAACTTCTCCTTCAATATCATAATCTGTTGCTATTGTAATGCTCCCTGCATTTTTTGCTAATTTTAATATAATATCATAATACTTCTTTGTGAAGTCTTTTTTTCTAACTAAAAAATTAGGAAGCCATTGAATATCAAAGACAGGAATATTTGAACCTGATTTTGTCTGACTTAGAGTGAACAGATGTCCTACTGCACAGGCAACAACTATTTCTTTTCCATTTTTATTTAGTTCAAAGTAAGAAACTCCTCCTAAATTTCTTTGAGTTGATTTTCCTAATGCAGAAGCAATTTTTGCTGCTGCCTGAGGTTTCTCTGTTATAATCAGTTCATAACCATTTTTTCGAAGATTTATTTCTTGGGGAGAAAAAGAAATTTCACTTTTTTTTCTTGTGAACTTTTTATTTGGACTTTTTTTTGAATATGATTTTTTAGAACTGATTTTTCTTGGTTTGCCTTTTCTAGGTTTTATTGTCTTCTTTCCATTTGAGATTATTTCTATGATTTCCTCTTTTTCTTTCACAGATTTTTCTATTGCATATTTCAGATTTTCTTCACTGACAGGAAAATAATTCTCTGCACTTCTTTCTGCACTTGTTTTTTTCGGCTTGTGACGCATTTTATAAAGGGAATGTTAGAAGTATATAAATTTTGTTTAAAAATTTGCTAAGAGGAGATGATTGCTTCGAAATCGACTTCGTCAGATTTCTTCACTTAGGAAAAGATAATTTGTAATACCTTAACTCTTGGTTAATTATAAACGATTAATCTTATTTAAAACATCTACAAAAGGCTTCAATTCTCATATTAAAATTTATTATTAATCTTTGAGCAATTTATTGCGAAACTATCTATATCTCAAAAATCTTTTCTTTTCTTGTGACGTTTATTACTCTGGTTTTTCCCATTTTTTCTTCAACTCCCCCTGCTTCATGAATATGAGCATGAATCAAAATGTCTGGCTGAAATTCTTTTATTGCTTTTTTTATTGAAAGACTTCCTGGAAATCCAGAAAACTCTGATTTGCTTCCTCTTGGATGCATGTGGGTAACCATTATTTGTTTTTCCTGTCCTTTAACTTTTTCATGTCCTCTTTTCAATAATTTAAATATTTCAGACTCTGATGTCATGTGAGGGCCTATTTCTGCTCCTCCTGCGCCAAAAATACCCAGATTATTCTTGGAAAAAGCATAACCATGAATATTTGTTGTGTTATCATACATTTCTGCAAGAAAATCTGTTGTTGCAACAGATTCATGATTTCCAGGAATTATTAGTACTTGTTTTTTTGCTTTGATAAACGGGCCGATTATATTTTTTATTGATTGTTCTGCAAAAGTCAAATCTCCTGCAAGAATAACTAAGTCAACATTTTCTTTTACTGCTTTTTCAGCGAGTCTTTTAACTAATCCAGTATCTCCATGAATGTCTCCCACTGCAAGGATTTTTGTTTTCTTTTCCATAATTTAAAAGAATTTTGTTAGTTAATAAATTTTATTGAAAGATAAATTTAAAAACTATATTAGCTATTATTTATTATGGCAATGGGATGGGGTGAACTTGTTTTTGGAAGCATATTTGCGGCTTTAATATTTATTGCTATCGGAATTTTTTCACTTGTATTTTGGATTATGATGCTTGTTGACTCTATCCAGAGAAAATTTAAGAAAAGTGATGAAAGAATAATCTGGGTAATTGTGATTGTTCTTACAGGAGTAATAGGAGCACTTATCTATTACTTTGTTGTGAAAAAGAAAGCTAAAAAATAATTCTCTATATCGTGAAATATACTTTACGAAACATTTAAAAGTATGATACTTTCTCAATATATACATTGGAAATTAAAATGAAAGATAACTTTGATATCTTTTTCCGAAGAAAGCCTGCTTTAATGCTGGTATCTTTGAAAAAGAATACAAGGATGAGGTATGGAAGTATTTTAGCAAAAGAAGTTGATTGCACATATAGCCATGCTGTGAAAATCCTTCAGACATTGGAAGCTTTGAAGTTAGTTGGTTTTGAAAAAAGGGGGCGAATTAAAGTAATAAAGCTTACCAAGAAGGGTGTTGAAGTCGCAGATGCTATTGAGAACATTAGAGCACTTATAAAATAAGTTTCTATGCCCCTGAATTGTTGAATGAACGAAACAAATAAAAGTTTATTTTTTTATAATTATAAGTTTGGATTAGGTTCTCTAGATCTTTTTACAACTTCAGCTACATCTTTTGCTACTTGAAGCCCCATCATTCCTTCTAATTTAGCACGCTGATGGTTTAAATCCATTTCTTTTATCCTTAGCACTAATGTATCTCCTGCAGTTTGCGCTTCTTCTTCTGTTGTATAAGGGGTGTGGGGAAGAGTGCTTACAATTTCTGTGTGGATTTCTCTTTCTCTCATTAAATATACAACGAATCCATAGCTTGTCTTTTTTTCATCAGAATAAACTACAACAGAAGTCTCATTCCCTTGAATTGCTAATAAACTCCATAATGAAATTCCCATGTTTTTAGATATTTGAATAGTTTATAATAATTATTGTAAAAATTTATAAGATTTAGTTTCTTATTTGCAGTATGGTACTTCAGTACAAACTAAAAAAAGAGAAGAGGTGGAAAAAATATCCTGGAAAAGACAAGTTAGAATTTCCTGTTTCTAAATATGATTTCAGATTGTTAAATAGTTCTAAAACAAAAGTTTTGGTTGATAAAGCGAGTTATAACAAAGTGATGAAAAGGTTCAGGGCAATTGAGTTCTTTAAGAGGAGATAGATAACCTTTTTAACATATATTTCTAATATTTTTATATCGGCTCTGTAGCTCAGCCTGGTTAGAGCACCGGACTCTTAATCCGGGTGTCGAGGGTTCAAATCCCTTCAGGGCCATTTATCTATACTCACGCCAAGTGAACTCGCACTTGACACACTTGAAGAACTTTGTTTCTGCTTCATCTCCTGCACGAGTTTGAACCGCCCAGAAATATGCTTTGTCATGAGAACACTGCTTGCACTTTGCACCAACAACAGGCAAAACCTGAGTGTCTTTGCTTGTCATGATGACTATTTCATTTTTCTCAGTCATTTTTTCAGAAGATTTTAATTTTATTTTTTCTTTAGAACTATAACTGCATCTAGGGCAACCCATGTTTTTCTTTTTCTGTACTAAAACAGAACCGCACTTTGGACAAAATTCCATATTAATTAAAATTCACCTGATATCATTATTTAGAATGAGTTTTCTTTAAAAACCTTTCTTGAAAGGGTTTTAACTAAAAATTTCCTGTTTTTGTCTAAAACTTTTGGATTAAAAATTTATCTCTCAGGACACAAGCCACGCTCAGATTCTGGCTTCAAATGTTCAAAAAAAATCAATTTTATCCATCCAATATAGGGAACAATTCTTATTGCTGTTTTTCCAATTAATTTATCTTCTGAAATAGAGATCTCTGAGGATAATTGTCCATTGTTATTATCCCCCATAGTTGAAAAAGTATATTCTTCATTATTTTTTGTTATCTTTATTATCCTATGAATTACAGGGTTTTGAGTTCCTGCATTAAAAATTATTATATCTCCTAATTTTAGTTTTTCTGGTTTTGCTCCTACTATAAATAAAATATCTCCTTTGTTCAATCCATTCTTGAACCTGAACATATCAAATTCTGATTTGCTTATATTGAATTGCTGATATTTTGATTCATGTTTTTGCATCCAATTAGAATAATCTGAAAAAATATTTCCATCATGATACATGCTGCAGGATTCAACAATTGCCAAAGGAAGAGAACTTCCTGTTGCTAAGCTTAATACAGGAAAGAAAATAAATTTAATAAATATGAATAGAAATATTACCGAAAAAATCCAGCCCCTAAGACTATCATCTTTCCAGAGAAGATTCCAAAATCTTTTAAAAAAATTTTTAATATAATTTCCTGTTTTCTTTATTTTTCCCTCTTTCATTTGACAAATTCCTGTTGACTAATGAATGAAAATCTTTGATTTGATTTCATAAAGATGAAAGTTTAAAGAAGTTTTTAAAATATACGATTTGAAAAAATAAAAAATAAAAAAAATAAGTCATTAACTGCAACGTGAACCTTCGGGTGTAACACCACATCCATTAGGACAAGTTACAATTTGACCTACACAAGTAGGAGTTGTTGTTACAAGATGCTGATTACAATAGTATTCTACTAATATTTTTGTATTCAGACATTTATCTTCTCCTATGAAAGTTATTTTTCCTCTACCTCCTGCATATTGAAGGCATCTTCCTACTAAATCAGCAACTTTTCCTCCATCAGAATCTGAACATC
Source organism: Nanobdellota archaeon (assembly GCA_030648285.1). Classification (GTDB taxonomy): domain Archaea; phylum Nanobdellota; class Nanobdellia; order Pacearchaeales; family GW2011-AR1; genus JAUSIC01. The sequence goes on from JAUSIC010000010.1 coordinate 36,141, forward strand.
TTGGTCCATTTGGGGCTACAACATTCCCGGTTAAGTTTGCAGAAATTATGTAGACTGTTCCAGTCAGCAACAAGACAATTGCAATTACGTAGACAAAAACTTCTAAAGAAAATTTCTTTGCCATCTCTTTTTTAATTAACAACCTCCTTTCATAACAATATTAAGTATAATATTTTATTCTTTAAAAAGTATTCTGAAACATAGAAATATTTAAATAGTATATCTTTTTATGTGTATACATAAGGTGTATACCTCATCTCTCTCACTTGGCTGAAGACGAGTGATTGAGTGAAATCATTGAGATTTCATCTCTCTTTAACACCCAGTTATGGCTCTGAAATATGAGCCTTAACTCACCAGTAAAGAGATAAAACAAAAAATATGACAACAGACATATTTGACAACAAAATTCTTTGCGGAAAATGCAACACAAAAATGGAAAAAGCAAACATTTCAAAAAATGGATTTATCTTTAGGGCAATGATTTGTCCTAAATGCCACGAAAAAATAATTCATCCTAATGATGAACAGGAATATAATAAATTTATAAATCTTAGAAACAAGGAATTTCACGTTAAGATGAGACTTGTCGGAAATAGCTATGCTGTTTCAATTCCCAAGGAGATAGTTTTATTCATGAGAGCACAAGAACAAATCATGAACGACATGGTTAAATTATGCTTTGAAGACATGGGAAAATTAAGTCTTGATTTTAATAAACTTGAGGAAAAAGATGACAACCAATAAAGAAGTTCAATTAAAAGTTGTTGAAGCATTGCAAGATGATGCATACAAAGGAATTGCTAGAATAGATTCTGAAGTGATGAGACAATTGGAAATAAGAAGGGGAGATGTTATTTTAATCAAAGGAGCAAGACCTACTGTTGCTATTGCTGATAGAGCTTATCCTGCTGATATTGGACAAGGAATAATCAGGATTGATGGTATATTGAGAAGAAATGCAAAAACAGGAATTGGTGATGCTGTTACAATTTCCAAGGCAGATGTCAAAGAAGCAAAGAAAATTATTATTGCTCCTGCACAAAAGGGAATAATGGTTCAAGCAGAACCAGAAGGGTTGAAACGTGGTTTGTTAGGAAGAACAATGATTAAAGGAGATGTTGTTGTTTTAGGAGGAGTTCAGAGAAGAAAAGATTTGATGTCAGAAGAATTTGGAGATATGAATGATATTTTTGGAAATTTAGGAGAAATTTTTGGAGGAATGGGTTTTGGAAATTTTGGTGGAGGAGTAAGCCAGATTAAATTTGTAGTTGTTTCTACAAATCCAAATCAGCCAGTAATAATCACAGAAAACACACAAGTCACATTGAATTCAAAAGCAGTTGAAGTTTCAGATGAAAAAATTCCTGAAATAAATTATGAAGATATCGGTGGATTAGGAGACGCGATTAAAAAAATTAGAGAAATGGTTGAAATTCCTTTAAAGCATCCTGAAATTTTCCAGAGATTAGGAATAGAACCTCCAAGAGGAGTTTTATTGCACGGTCCACCTGGAACAGGTAAAACACTCTTAGCAAAAGCTGTTGCAAATGAATCAGAAGCAAATTTTATTTTATTGAATGGACCAGAAATAATGTCCAAATATTACGGAGAAAGTGAAAAGAAAATAAGAGATATTTTTGAAGAAGCAGAGAAAACTTCTCCTTCAATTATTTTTATTGATGAAATAGATGCTATCGCTCCGAAAAGAGAAGAAACAGTTGGAGAAGTTGAAAGAAGAGTTGTCTCACAATTGCTTACTATGATGGATGGTTTGAAATCAAGAGGAAAAGTTGTTGTTATTGGTGCTACAAACAGGCCAAACGCACTTGACCCTGCTCTTAGACGTCCTGGAAGATTTGACAGAGAACTTGAAATTAATGTTCCTGACAAAGAAGGAAGATTGCAAATTTTAAAAATACATACAAGAAATATGCCTATAACAAAAAATGTTGACTTGAAAAATATTGCATCAATAACTCATGGATTTGTTGGGGCTGATTTAGAATCATTGACAAAAGAAGCAGCTATGAATGTTTTAAGACAGCAACTTCCAAAAATAAAATTAGATGAAGAATCTATTCCTAATGAAATTTTAGAAACTCTGATTGTTAAACAAGAAGATTTTATGGATGCTCTTAAAGTGGTTCGTCCTTCTGCTATGAGAGAAGTTCTTGTTGAAACACCAAATGTGAATTGGGAAGATGTTGGTGGTTTGGATAATATTAAACAAGAATTAAAAGAAGCTGTTGAATGGCCAATGAAATATGCAGATAGTTTCAAGAGATTAGGAATACGTCCTTCTAGAGGAATTCTTTTATACGGACCTCCTGGAACAGGTAAAACACTCTTAGCAAAAGCTGTTGCAAAAGAATCAGAAGCAAATTTCATTAATGTTAAGGGACCTTCATTATTGAGCATGTGGGTTGGAAAATCAGAAGAAGGGATGAGAAAAGTTTTTGAAAGAGCAAGACAAGTTGCTCCTTGCATTGTTTTCTTTGATGAAATTGATTCACTAGCTGGAAAAAGAGGAATTGACATGGGAACAAAGGTTACAGAAAGAGTGCTAAATCAATTGCTCGCTGAAATGGATGGACTTGAAGATTTGAATGATGTAATAGTAATAGGAGCAACAAATCGTCCTGATATGTTAGACCCTGCTTTATTGAGACCTGGAAGATTTGACAGAATACTTTTAGTGAATGCACCCGAAGAACCAGGAAGATTAAATGTTATCAAGATTCATACTAAGAACATGCCTTTAGGGGATGGAAAAAAATTATTTAATGATAAAGAAAAAGGAGTTTTTTTCTCTGAAATTGCGAAAGAAACAGCTGGATATACAGGAGCAGATATTGAAGCATTAGTAAGAGAATCAGCAATGCTGTCTCTTAGAGAATCAATAGATGCAAAACAAGTTACTAAAAAACATTTTGATGATGCTTTGAAGAAAATAAAACCAAGTGTCACAAAATTCACAATTGAAACTTACAAGAAAGTTGAAGAAAGTTTCTTGAAATCTGCAAAAGCAGCGCTTCCAATAGATAACACTTACTTAGGATAAATTTATAAATTCAACAAAAATTCTCTTAAAATGCCCGAAGAATTAAAAAAAGCACCTTTTCAGATAACAGAGGAAGAATTCCATAGATGGAACAGCGAGAGTAGAATAGGTTATCCTTATGGCAGAAGCAATGATTTTATTATAACTCTAATGGTAAATGATGGAAGAGTTCATTATCGTAAATCAGAATTAGATAAAGGAAGATTTATTTATTATCATCTTTCAGGAAAATTCTGAATCAATTAGTTGTAATAATTTTTTCTTTTGAAATTAATATAGTATGTTCTGCCTGAGAGACAAGCCCATGAGAGAGTTCAATTAATTGTGGATACTGATGAATATTTTCATTTTCTTCTAACTGCTTTAATGCAAACAATGCCTTTGTTCCAAATTCTTTTACTAACCATCTTGAACAGAACGGAAGAGTCTGATATTCTTTTTCAATAAATTCTCCAACTTCTCTTGCTGTTTCACTCCTGACATTTTTCCAATTAATTAGAGCATAAATTCCAGAAGGTTTTCCCTCGTAAACTTTTCCAGAACCATTTGTTGCAAAAGGTTCAATTGCAAAACTTCCTTTTGAAAGTTTTATTGTAGATTTATTATCATGATTTGGGATTGTTAAACCTGCGTGCAAATCATACTGCTGCATTTCATGTCCTGAAAGATTAATTATTGGAGTAAATCCTAAACTTTCTATTGTTTCTTGAATTGTTTTTCCTATCTGTGAAAGAGGGAGATTTTCTTCTGCTATTTCAATTGCATTCATTAATGCCTTTTCACTTGCTTCTATTAATTTTTTATTTTGCTCATTGTTTTCCAAATCAATTGAGAATGCAGTATCTGCAACATAACCATTTACATGAACTCCTAAGTCAACTTTCAATAATCCATGTGCTAATGTTTCATCATTGTAAGCAGGAGTATAATGCGCAGCGATATCGTTTATGCTGAGGTTAACTGGAAATGCTGGTTTTCCTCCTAATTCAATAATTTTCTCTTCTATTTTTTCTGCAATTTCAAGGAGTTTCATATCTTTTTTAATTATTGATTTTGCATAATCTACAGATTTTTTTGCTATTTTTCCTGCTTCAAGAATTTTTTCTTCTTTTGATGCTTTACTTGTTGAGTTATCTTTAGGAATTTCTTTTCTTTTTGTTTTAGAAATAGGAGTATTTTGTATATTTGCTTTTGCAGATAATGATTTTCCTTCTCTGCCTGTGCTTCCGCCGTATTGTTTTTCTGTCATAAATTAGAGAAATTTAACTGATTTTTTAATGTTTGTATTGCACTCACTTCGCTCGTGAATTGATGATATTGATAATCTAGAAACGATATTTTAAGTTGAACTTTGAGTATCTAGTTAACATAATATTAATTGAGCGATAGCGAACAAATTATATCTCCTTATTCTTTCTCTAAAAATTCAAAAATTTCTTTTTGTTTATGACTGTTTAATCCAACATGAATTTCTCCTGTAGAGGGTTTGATATTTAAAAATCCCTTATTTATCAACTCTTTTATTGCTTTTTTATGTTCTTTTGTTCCTCTTAAATGATCTGGAAGGCATTTTTGAAGATTTTTTATTTCTGTATGGCGTCCACCCCAGATATTCAAATTGACTAATTTTCTAAGAATTCTTTTCATTATAGCAATCTGCAAATCCATAATCTTATTACTATTATTATCTATTAAAATTTATCTGGAACAGTAGTGTTCCATTTTAGAAACATTTAAATAAGGTGTTTCTATTAGTTTCATATGGAAACATTATTCAGAAGAGCATTAGGAGATACCCCTAAGATAAGAGTCTTGGAATTCCTGATAGAAGGAAGAGAATTAGATTATAGTATTTCAGATATAGCAGAGGGTTCTGAAATCGGAAGAACAACTCTATTCAGAATTTTTGATGATTTATTAAAAACAGGAATAATTGTTCAGACAAGAGAAATTGGAAATGCAAAATTATTCAGATTAAATATGAAAAATACTTTTGTTCAAAAACTTGTTGGACTTTTTGATGAGATAATTTTTGCGAAGAAGAAGGTTGTTGCTTAAATCTTTAGTGCTTTTTAGGAAGGATTGATTAATTTTTCCAGACTTCGTCATGGAAAAATTTTAGAAGATAATTAATGTGTAAATAACCTTTGATGCTTGGTTCAACCTAATAATTAGTTTAAAACATCGACAACAGACTTCAATTCTACTATTAAGATTTCCTCTAAAAATTCTGCTTTAGCAGACAAATTAAATTTCTTTAAAAGATTTGTTTATACCAAATTCAAGACATATAGGAAGAAATTCACATCCTTTACAGATAGTTTTTAGTTCCTCATCTTTTATTTTTTCTATCGCTTTATCAATTAACTCCGAAATTTTATGAGTTGTATCTGGTTTTATCTTAATTAGTCTTAATGTTTTGTTGTCCATAACTCTTACCCAATGAGAAATCTTGTATTTAGAGGGTTTATCACAAATACCTTCTTTTATGTGAGGACATTTTTCACAAAAATCATCACAACTATTTTTGATATTAACAATCTGATTTGGATTTTTTTGAATTTCATCAAATATCCTCCATGCATTTCCCTTGCATTCATCATTGTACCAAGCAGTACCACTAAATCTGGAAATGCAAATTAAGTGATGTGCTCTTAGGTTTAACATTCTCTTTTTATTTTTCTCTTTTTAATTTGTCCAGATACATTATTCCGGCTGAGAGAGAAATAACTGAAGGAATAAAAACTATGACAGAGTTCTTTAAATAATTAATCTCTGTGGGAGTTGGCTTATTTTCTTCAACAATAGGAGTTTCATTCCTTCTAAAATATTCTTTCCCGAACTCCACATAGCTTTTCATTGAATCTGTAATTCCCAAAGCTCCTGCTACAATAGAGAATATTCCTACGATTTTCCTTAATGTTTTTCTTTCTACCATAAAAATATCCATATTTTTCCCTTTTTAAAGATAGTAGATAATATATAATAAAAAATATATAATATTTCTTGTACAATTAAAAATTAAATAAAATTATATCTCCTTATTCTTCAATCTTCTCATCTTTGGGATAAAATTGCTGATTTTATTTTCAGAGGCTTTTCCACAGCCTAAAACTTCATCCTTGTATTTCATTACTAAAAATCCTTTTTGTTCTGTTTGAATGTTTAAATCTCTGCCAGACATCCATTCTTTTGATTGCTGTTGGTTTAATTCAAAAATGTTCTTGCTTATTTGTTCTTTTAGAATTTGTGTGGCTTCTATGCTTAATTTTGGAAAATCATTCATTATTCTTGCAAAATAAACTCCTATTCTTTCAATTGGAACTTCTGATTCAATTATTCTTATTTCATTCTCTTTTAATTTTCCAGAGAAAAAGAAAATCCTGTCGTTTCCGAATTTAATTAACATGCCAGGAATTTCTTTTACTCCAAACTGCTTATTTAGTTTTCTTTCTATTTCTCTCTTTTCATTTTTTGAAAGAATTTTTATAAAAGTCATTTTATTTCTTTTAATCCTGTTAATTTAGATGAAGATTGTATTTTTTTGCCTAATTTATCTACAATTTTTATGTTAAGTTCTTTGCAAATTTTTGCTTCTGGAATTTCATAACTGAATCTATCCCCTCCTTTTGCAAATATTATTTCATTTCCTTTAAATCTTTTAGCTATTGCCTTTATTGATTCACAACAAGATTTGTCTTTATCTATATTTAAAAAAACTTCATCTACATATTTTATAGATTTTAATATTTCTACTCTTTCTTTTTGGTACATGAATGGTTTTGTTTTTTTCAAAATACATTGTGCATCATTATTTACTATTACGATTAATTTATCTCCAAGTTTTTTGGATAATTTTAGATATTCAATATGCCCAATATGAATTGGGTCAAAATATCCTGATGCTATTATTATTTTCATTTTGTCCTTTGTATCATTTTTTATATTTTTTCATTTTAATTTTTTAAACTTTGCAACAAAGAATCCTTCAACTCGGCATCTTACATTGATAATTAATTTTATTTTTTTCATTTTATTTTCTTAAATTTAGCAATGTAAAATCCCTCGGTATTTGCTACATGAGGATAAACTCTGCAAGAGAACTTTACATCTTCTAAGTATTCTTTATCTTGCCACTTTTGTATTCCAAGTTTACTTTGGATTGGAAGAAGGATTTTTTGTATTTTAATATTTGGAAAATTCTTCAATACATAATCAACAATTTCTTCGTTTTCTTCTGGTGAATGAGTACATGTTGAATAAACTAATTCTCCTCCTTTTTTTAAAATAGAAATCGCAGATGAGACAAGGTTTTTTTGCATGTTTGAAAGAATCTTTACTGTGTTTATGTTCCACATAACAGGAGTTTTTTGAGAAGAACGGATTGTTCCTTCTCCTGAACACGGAGCATCTAAAAGAATTTTATCAAACTGGACATTTTGCCTCTCAAGTCTTTTGCAAAATGCACTTCCTTCTTTTTTTGTTATTATTACATTTGAAACCCCGCATCTTTCCAAGTTTGTTGCTAGAATTCTTATTCTTCCTAAACTAATTTCATTCGCTATTATTGTTCCTGTGTTTTCCATAAAAGAGGACATTTGAGTTGTCTTGCTTCCTGGAGAAGCACATAAATCCAAAACTAATTGATTTTTTTCTGGTTTTAAAACTAAAACAGGAAGCATGCTTGCTAATTCTTGTATGTAATAATATCCTAAAAGATGTTCTAAGGAATTTCCTAATTCTCCTGGTTTTAATTGAGATTCAACCACCATAACTTCTTCATGTTCTTTCCATGGTTGGCTTATCTTCCAGCCATTATTCTCAAGTCTTTTTTTTAGATTTTCAGGAGAAATTTTCAATGTATTGCAACGAAATGAACGAACAGGAGGAACTTCTAAAATTTCCAAATAAGATTCAAATTCTTTTCCCAAAAGCTCTTTCATTCTTTCGACAAAAAGAGGTTTTAACTCGATTTTTGACTGTGTTTTCATGATATAAACACAAAATAGAGTTTTATATTTTTATCTATAATAGATATGTTTTTATATGTTAAATCTAAGAATTTTTATGACAGAATCATTATATCAGCAACCAAATGCTTACTTTGTTCCTGAGTCTGGAAAAGTATGTTTTAATCTGAGAAGATTTAAAAGAATAGTACCAGAAAGACAAGGAGATTGTTTAATAGAAAGAATTATGCTAAATGATAGAGTATTAAGCATATTTTCAAGAAAAGGGAGATTAGATATTTATGAAAGAAGGTATTATACAAATAATCCTCAAGGAAGACTAACTCATTTTGTAACAAGACGTCTTGGATATGACGTAACTCCTGAAGAGGCTTTGGTTAATGCAAGAGAAAGCATTTTATATGGATTAGCAAAATTAGAAGTAGAAAATCGTGAAAGAGAGTTTGATGCAGGATTATCTGATTATTTAAGAGGTTATGCGCCTGTAAAAACTAATAGATTGCAATCCTTAATTCGTAAGCTTGCAAATAAAAAAATAGAAAAAAAGACAGAGGGAAATGAAAAAAGAGAAGAACCTGAAGATAACAAGACTGAAGAGGAAAAATTGATGGAAGAAATGAACAATGTAGAAGTGAACGTATCAAATTAAAAATCACTCAATTTCTTTTGCTTCTTTTTGTCCATTAAATCATTTATATCTATGCCGAAGACTTGAAAGATATTTTCAACAGCAGGAAGAATTTGATGCTTGAGGTAATAATCAATGTCATAATCTCCTTCTTCATCAGGAAGTTTTACTCTTTCTCTAACAAGTTTTGATTTCTTTTTTCCTGTTTCTTCTGGCTCTGAAATATAATACGAAACCAAACTTCCCATGTCAATTGGAATTTCTCTTTCTTTCATTCTTTTTGCAGCAATAACATGAGGAGAAATAGCTTTGTACTCTGAAATTGGTTTTTTTAATTGTGTTCTTATAATTAATTTTTCTCTGCTTATTTTTCTTTGATTAATCTGCTTTATTATTTCTTTAACGTATTCCAATGATTCTTTTTCATTTCCATCTTCAAGAATTTTTCTTATTATTTTATTTTGAACTTCTCTTGCCAAAGTACACCAGTCTCTCCTTACTGTTTCAAAACCGCGGATTTTTACTTTTCCTTCATGATTGACTAAAGCATATTTTTTCTTTGCACCAAATTCGCCTGTTCTTTTTGTGACCCAAATTCCCCTTTTGAAAAAATCTTCTAATTCTAATTCCATTACTCCGGGAAGACTTTCATTTATTTCTTTTAGGAATTTTTTAGTTTCTTCTTGAGATTTATTATTCATAAGAAATGCTATGCTATCTGTGTCGCTATAGATTGTTTTGTATCCTTTCTTGTCTATTCTCTCAATTGTATTTTTTATGAAATCACGACTGATTGCTGTTGCTGAAGCAGATGCTTCTGGGCAATAATATCTTGCTCCAAAAAATCCTTGATAACCATAAGAAGCATTTGCGAGAAGTTTGAATGCATTGCTTCTTGCTTTTTTTACAGCATCTGGTTTGTGTTTTAATTCTTGCTTGTATTGTTTTCTTTTTTCAATTATTTCTTTTAGCATTTCTGGAAAGAATTCTGGCTTTTTTGAAAAATATAATTTTTTCTCTTTCAAATCAACTTCAAGGCTGTCTTTTCCTTTTTTTTCTAAGAGAGTTGAACGACTGAGATTAAAAGTTACAATTATGCTTGGCCAAAAACTTGTAAAATCAAAAATGCAAATATCCTCATATAATCCTGGTGTTGGTTCAAAAACAAATGCTCCTACATATTTTTCTCTTTGTCTTCTTGCGCCAATTTCTTCATGGGGTTTTTTCTCTGGAATTTCATCAAATCTGTTTAAATTGTGAATTATGTAATCTTCAACATTATTTGACATCCCATTTCTTGAAACACTGAAAACAGGTTCTTGCATAATTCTTGTGAATTCTAAGATATCTTGCCAGAATTTTTGAAATAAATTATAAGTTAATACAGAATCATGAAGATTATATTCAAAATAATTAGTCCATTCTTCTTTTTTTATTTCTGAAGAATGCTTGAACTTAAATTCTTTTTTTTCATCGCCAAGAAACTCTTTTGAAACTTCATTCAATGACAATGTTTCTGACTGCATGTATTGAGAATATGCACTTTGGATGAATCTCATCAAGTCAATATGAACAATTCCTGAAATTTTTCCTGTTAGAATTGCACCACGAAAAAATCTTGGCTGTGAATCATCTAATCCTAAAGAAAGCCTTACTTTATTTTTTTCTGCTCTTGCTTTGAGATAAGGCAAATCAAATCCATCTGAAAAATACCCAACAAGAAAATCAGGAGAAATTTTTCTTACGTACTCTACAAACTTTTCCAATAATTCTTTTTCATCTTTTACACATTCAACAAAATCTAATTCTTTATTGTCACATTTTTTCCATGTGATTACTTTTTTGAAATTTTCTGAAACAAGAGAAATCATTAATATTTCCCCTTCTCCAATTTTGAGTTCATCACATTCAATATCATAAGCAAGAACTTTTGGAGTGAATTCACTAGCCTCTAATTTTTTATGGGTTTGTAGTTTTATGCAGAAATTAATATCTGTTTCGCTTATTCCATTAAAATCATTCTTTCCTAAAACATCTCCTGAAATTTCATACCATTGCAAAGGAACAAGATTTTTTTCAATTATGTAATGAGTTATGAATCCTAAATCATAGCCTCTTCTTTTTTCTATTTCTGGCATTACTAATTTGTCTGCTATATCATGCAAATCTTTGTAGTTTGTAGCAAAAATTTTTAATGCTCTTACATCTTCTCCTAAAAATTTCTTATCATGAACTTCAACTTTCTCTACTCTTGTTTCTCTTCCTTTTGAGATTATCTTGATTTTTTCTATTTTTTCAATAAGTCTTTTTATCTCGTTTTCACTAGTTTTATCTTTCAAAATTGCCCATAGGTAAACAGGGCAGGAATCAATTATACATATTCTCTTAGATTTTCTATCTCTTCCTATTATTTTTATGTAATTTCTTCCATCAAAGTCAAAGTAGTCATAGTCTATAGGAATGAACTCTGTTTTCATAAAAATAAGAGATATTCTCGTTATTTAAAACTTAAGAATAAGATTTAAATATAGGATTTTAGTGGTTTTTGTATGATACATCTGCAATTAAATCAGCAATGTAAAGAATATGCAGAAAGCATTTGGACAGATTTGGAGCTCTCTCCTGAAAAACCTTTCAATGGAGATTTAGGGCATTATTTAGCAGATGCAACTTTTGAACATCGAAGAAGAGTAGCAACTCAAGAGGCCTATGAACAACAGATTGAACAAGAAGAAATACCCTCTCTTGTTACAGAAACATTCAGACAACCTGTAATAGCAGAAATTGAACAAAAGTGGAGAGAAGTATGGAGTTCATTGCAACAAAGACACTCTCAAGGAAAACAACCTTATCTTGCCATACATCTCTAAATAAATAACCTTTTATATTTCTTTTACCTTGATTTTTTGATTAATATGGGCCTAAATATACGAGAAATCATTCCAAGAAAAGAGATAAACTTTGAAGAATTAAAAGGAAAAATACTCTGTGTAGATGCTTTCAATACTCTTTATCAGTTTTTATCTTCAATAAGACAGCCAGATGGAACTTCCCTAATGGACAGCAAGGAAAGAATAACGAGCCATTTGTCTGGAATTTTTTATAGAAATATTGCATTGCTTTCAGAAGGAATGAAATTAGTTTATGTTTTTGATGGAAAAGCTCCTGATTTGAAAATGAAAACATGGGAGAAAAGAGGAGAGAATAGAGAAGTAGCAAAAGGAAAATATGAAGAAGCAAAACAAAGTGAAGATTTGGAGGGAATGAAAAGGTATTCAAGCCAGTTTGTCAGATTAAACAACGAAATGATTCAAGAGAGCAAAGAACTTTTAGAAGCAATGGGGATAATGACTGTGCAAGCTCCATCTGAAGGAGAAGCAGAAGCGTCTTATCTTTCAAAAATAAAAAATGAAGTTTATGCTTGTGTTAGCCAGGATTATGACAGCTTGCTTTTTGGTGCTCCGAAATTGATTAGAAATCTAACACTTGCAAGAAGAAGAAAAACTTTTTCCGGTTTTGTAGAAGTGAAACCAGAAATTATTGAGCTTGAACATGTTTTTAATTCTCTTGATATAAACTTAGAACAATTAATCTGCTTGGGAATTTTAGTTGGAACAGATTATAATCCAAAAGGAATTCCTGGAATAGGGCAGAAAAGAGCACTGCAGATTGTCAAGAAATTCAAACAGCCTGTTTTGATTTTCCAAAGTGTTGAAGAACAATTGATGAATTTGCCTGAAGAAGAAAGATTTGATTGGCAGGAAATTTTTAAATTATTCAGGAAGCCAGATACAATAAATGCAGAAATAGAATTTCCAAAAGTAAATGAAAAAAAGATAAAAGAAATTCTTGTTAGCAAGCATGATTTTTCAGAAGAAAGAGTTGATAAGCAATTGGAAAAATTAAGAGATGTTGCAGAACAAGCGAAGCAGAAGGGATTGAAAGATTATTTTTGAGAGGGAATTGAGGAAATGATAAATGAGCAAATAGTAAATTTGCCACAAATATAAAATAGGAAATTTTACATATAGAATAATTGAAGCCTTTTGTAAATGTTGAGCAGTTGAACAAAATCGTTTTAAACTTAACCAGAGTATCTAGGTTATCATTATTATCCATTTTGCGAGTTTACGAGCAACTAATAAACAATAATTTTATAAAAACCATTATCCTCCTTTTTAGATGAAAAAGAGTTTATGGATATTTTCTCTGTTTGCTGTAATTTTAACAAAACTTGCAAGCGCACAAACCTTTGGTTTTTCTGACAGATTAACTATTAGTGATTTGCTGAATATGATTGATGCGCGAACAATGGTTCTTGTTGTTGTTTTCATTGTTTCATTTGCACTCCTGTTTTTTTCATTGTCTAGAGTTTTTCGTGGAGAAAAAGCAATTGCAGGAATTGTTTCTTTGGCAATGGCATTGTTAATTGCATATGCAATAAACAAAATGGATTTGGATTTGGAAAACTTGCTTTACGATATGGGATTAACTCTTGAAGCGCTTCATATAATCTTTCCAATCTTCATAATTGTGCTTGTACTAATTTTTGTTGTTTTCATAATATTAAGAGCAGGAAAAAGAGCAAGAGGAGAATTGCGAGGAAATGGCGGAAATAGATACGGGCCAGGATAGTTATCAAAATATTTATAAATCATAAATTACTTTAATACTAATGAAAAAGAGAGGAGCGAGTAGAACGAAACATTCTAAAAAAAAATATGTTAATACCAGAACATTAGCTGTTGTTGGTGTTGCTTTCTTTTTGGTTTTTGCTTTCTTATTGATGTTTGTTGTGAATAATTCTCAACTTTCTAATTCAACTCAGGTTACAGGAGCAGTGATGACTGGGGCAGTAGAAGGAGATGGAGGACTTATTTCCCAGATGTTTTCTGGATGGAAAGAAGAAAATTTAGATGCTCAACTTGCAAAGATATTATTATGGGCTACATTGCTCATGTTTATCGCAAGTGTTCTTAACTTTGCTGGTTTTCCTCCTCAGAAATTTCTCCAATTTTTAATGGCATTAATTGTTAGTTTTTTGGCAGTAGCGTATATTACTCCTGATGAAGTTATTACTATGCTTGCTTCTTATAGTGCTTTGGGACTTGCTTTAGGAACAATAATTCCATTTATGATTATATTGTTCACTTCTGCAATGTTATTATCTAATGAAGGAAAAAATGCATTAAAAAGTATGACTATAGGAAAAGTATTACTTCAAATAGTTTTATGGGTTATGTGGGGTTCATTCTTAGTTTATAGGCTTATTAATTTATGGGTAATAGAAGGATTTGATGCTATACTTCAAGGAGGAGGAATTGTTCTTGGTGTAACTGCAGTGATATCTATAACTATACTAATATTTAATCCCCAATTTAGAAAATGGATATGGAGAATAGGTAATCAGCTTAGAGAGGTTAAAGAAGAAGCAATCTCTGCAGGTGCGGCATCAAGAGAAAAATCAAGAGTAAGAGAACATAAAGCAAGAGAAGAAAGTTATGAAGGTGGTTCAGGAATATAGAGCACCACATAAGGTTTAATAATTCTATTTGCATTTTTTATTTTATATGACAAGCAAAAATGTTCTAAGAGCATACGAAGTTTTAGGGAATATTGCAATTGTGAAGTTTTCTAGAGAGGTTAAGGAAAAGGATAAAAAACAATTTGCAGACAAGATTTTGAACGAGAATAAATCTGTTAAAACAATTTTGGAAAAGGTTGGAAAAGTAAAAGGAAGATTGAGGAAGATACAGACTAAATATTTAGCAGGAGAAAACACAAAAGAAGCATTGTACAGAGAGAATAATTGTGTTTTTAGATTTAATG
>JAUSIC010000011.1 GCA_030648285.1 Nanobdellota archaeon
AACCTCATGACGCCGGAATCCGGAGTAATCGTTTATTAGCAGTGAACGGTGAATATGTCCCTGTCTCTTGCACACACTGCCCGTCAAACCAACCGAGTTTATTTATGATGAAACGTTTCGATGGAGAATCTTAGGTAGACAAGGTAGGTTAAGTCGTCACAAGGTATCTGTAGGGGAACCTGCAGATGGATCACCTCCTTAAAGTATTTTATTTCTACATACTGCTTATTATAATTCAGTGAGATAATATTGATATTATGATAATCTAGATACGATGTTATAAACTGCTCAAGATGTCAATGAACCTCAATATAGATTAACCTTTCTTAAATTCTGTAGAATAATAATTCTTAAAAAGAAAGAATAATTATCCAAAAAATGGTTATCATAAAACCCGGAAGAAAATCAAAAATTGAAATTGAATTAGAAAAAAAAGGGTTGGGCTTTTTTGACAAATGGTTTAATTGGACAATTTGGTGAACCAGAAACTAATGAACATCTGAAACGAGAATTTATGAGAAATAGAAAGTACAGAGATGTACTTGTAGAAAATTCTGCTTTTGATAAAGATGGAGAATTGATAAATGACCAAAATTGCAGAGCAGTTTATGTTAGATATTAATTCTTAATTTTTCAAAACATTTAATAATTAGGAAATATTTTATTGTTTATGAGATTGGTGAAAGTAGTTACAGAAGTAGGGTGTTTGGTTGTCGGAGGAGGATTAGCTTATATTGGAGTTACAAGAAATATTGATTTAGTAACTGTTACAGGGTTCGCAACAACACTTTATCCTATAGCAGAAACAATTAGATCTTTTGATGATATTAAAGATTTATTTCCATCAAGAAAAGAAAGAAAATATTTGGATTAAATTTTTTTAAGAAAATGGACCTGCCGGGAATTGAACCCGGAACTCTTCAGTGCAAGTGAAGTATTCTGCCGTTGGACTACAGGCCCGATAGTACACTGAATTTTTTATGATTTTTAAATGTTTATTTAGCATAAAAAATAAAAACAACAAAACTCACTTTAAGGAATGAAGAGAGAAACTAAAATTTTAATTGTATTATTTGTGCTTGCTTTTGTCATCAGGGGAATTTTCTTTTTTTCAACACCGATAAAGGGATGGGATGAAACTGTTTATTCAAACTTAGGATATGATTTGAGCCATAATCCTTTTGATTATTCTGTAGAAAATAACGGCTGGAGTGATTTTATTCCTGGAGCCGAGAAACTTTACTCGTGGCCTAATATTGGTTTTAGAGCTCCTTTATTGCCATATATATTATCTTTATTTTATCTTCTTAATCTGGAATTTATTACTAGTTTTTTCATGGTATTCATTGGAGCCTTGTCTGTTTGCTTGGTTTATGTTCTTGGAAAAAAGATGTTTGATGAAAAAATAGGAATTTATTCTGCGATTTTATTTTCATTCATTCCTGTGCATATTCTTTACAGTGGAAAAATCCTTACAGAAGTTTTTTCTGGTTTTTTCATACTGCTTAGTTTCTTGAGTTTCTGGAAAGGATATGAAGAAAATAACAAAAAGCATAAAATTTTATTCGGAGTTTTTTTAGCTCTGGCTGTTTTATCGAGATACACTGCAATTTGGATAATTCCGGTATTCTTTTTATATTTCTTGGCAAGAAATAAATCTCTCAAATTTTTGAAAGATAAATATCTGTGGTATTCTTGCTTGGCTTTTATTTTATGTTTAGTTCCTTTGTTCATTTATGGAATAACTCATTACAATAATTTTCTTGGTGCTTTTATCCATGGATTCAAGGCAGCTCTTTATTCAGGTGGAATTCAGCCTTGGAATTTCTATTTTAATCATTGGTTTGAAATGTTTTTTGTTATTGGAATTGTTTTTGCAATAGGATTAATTTACATAGCTTATAAAAAAGATTTTTTCAAAAAAGAAATTTATTTTCTTTTAATCTGGTTTGTATTTTTTCTTGGAATGGCAGTTTACATGCCTCACAAAGAAGATAGATTTATCATAGCGATTATTCCTGTTATTGCTTTAATCTCTGGTTATTTCCTAGACAAGGTAAAAAAATACAAGAAATTAATTTTAATCGGAATTATTGTAACAAGTTTAATCTTTTTATCAATTAATTTTAGTTCTGTTTACAGGAATACACATACAGACACATTCAGATGTTTCTTGGAAGCGAATAAATTCTTGAAAAATCAGGAAAATGCTTTAGTCATAACAGATGAATCTCCTCTTATTTATCATTATTCAAAACAAGCAACGCATTTTTATCCAAATCCTTGGAGTTATGAATCATTGAAAAGTCTGATTGAAAATGATTATCCTGATAAGAATGGTTTTGTATTTTTTACAAATTTTGACATGCCTTTGGCTGATGAAGAACATAGGAAAATCAAGGAAGATTTAGATAAAAACCTCGAAAAGGTTTTTGAATGTGGAGAAGGAGAAGTTTTCTCGATTGTTTATAAGTTTAGTTAAGGAAAAAAGTTTAAAAATAGATTTCATATCAAAATCAAATGGCAAGAAATTATCAAAAAAGAGTACTAACATACCGCGTTGAGTTACAACATTTTTCTGGAAGAAAAGAAGAAATACATTTTAATGGAGAAAATAAAGAACAGGTAATTGAAGAGGCTGTAGGACATACTTCGAGAAGAATAAGAGTTCAACTGCTTCCATCTGATATCATGATAATTGGGGTTTACAGAATACCCAGAAATTTGTTAAAAAAACCCATAAGATTTTCCCAAACTGTCGAAGATAAAGTTTAAAAGTAGATTAGTTCTTGAAAAAACATGATAGAATTATCAAAACCAAAATTCAAACTTCGAAAAGAAGATTTTCGTCCATATCATGGAGCTCTCAATTATTGGAACAGAAATCAAGAGAGAAGTACATCATTTGGAGTTGAACTCAGAGGATATTTTCTTACAGGTTATAATGCTTTTCTTATAGGAGCACCAATTGGCTTCGCTATTCTTGGAGCAATAAAAGGAATAGAGGCTTTAGTAAAATAATTCTGTTTCTCGTCGCAAGGTTTAAATACTCTTTTTAGCAAAAAACTATAATTAAATTGTAAAATTTAAGCATAAAATCGTAAAACAAAATTTCAATCATACTCAACTATCAAATGATAGTCGTGGTGCGGCATTCTGCATGTCGTATCATTTTGAGAACTTAATGTTCAATGAAATAAGCACAGAGATTTTCCCACTATAATATAAAATATAATTAATTCTTAGCAAACAAACTATTATTTATGCTGTTAGACGGATAGCTTGGTTTTGGTAATGACAACGGACGTGGCAAGCTGCGATAAGCTCGAGGGAGTTGCACGCAAACACTGATCTCGAGATCTCCAATTATTCCGAGAGGAAAAATCACGCCGGGAATTGAAACGTCTTAGTACCGGCAGGAAAAGAAAATAAATAATTATGCCCCTATTAGCAGCGAGCGAAAAGGGCACAGGGCAAACTGAATCTCCTTTTGAAAAGAAGGCAGAGATGTGGTGAGTAATTATGCCTAAATGAACGGATCAAATTTTCTGGAAAGAAAGACCTTAGAGGGTGATAGTCCCGTAGATGAAGTTCAGATGGTGTTTCTCAAAGAGTAGGGCGTTCCTGATTGAACGTCTGAATATGGCAGGATTAACTGCTAACCCTAAATATAACCAAAGACCGATAGCGCACTAGTACCGCGAGGGAAAGCTGAAAAGTACTCTTAACAGAGGGTGAAAAGATTTGAAATCTAACAGCTACAGATTGTTACTGCTCGACGCATCTTGCGATGCGTTGGGTTGTAAGGTACGTTTTGAAGAACGGGCCAGGGAGTTTTTTTATGTGGCGAGACTAACTTTTTATAAAAGGTAATCGGAGCGAAAGCAAGTCTGAAAGGGCGATAGTCACATGGGGAAGACTCGAAGCCGGATGATCTATTCATGAGCAAGGCGAAGTCTGCCGAAAGGCGGATGGAAGCCTGAACTAGTGTTACGGACATATACTTGGATGACTTGTGAATAGGGGTGAAAAGCCTATCTAATTCGGCGATGTCTGGTTCCTGCTGAAATATACCTCAGTATAGTCTTGTTTAGTTTGTCAGTGGTGTAAAGTACGGATAAATTTTGCAGGGACAATTGTCTACGGAAATTTTTCCAACTCAGAAGCTATTGACTGCGTAAAACAAGAAATAGGGTCGGTGCGTAAGGTACCGCTCCAAGACCGGAACAACGGAGACCAGAGTTAAGGTCCCTAAATTATGTTAAGTGCATCAAAAAGTGTCTTGAACCTGAGACAGTAGGGATGTAAGCTCAGAAGCAGCTATCATTCAAAGAAAGCGTAACAGCTCACCTATCGAGGTTCAGGGCCTTGAAAATGGACGGGGCTAAACATAATACCGACACTCTGGAGGCGCTCAGATGAGCGTGCTGGTAAGCAGGCGTGGTTTTCGTGCAGAAGGTTTTTCGAGAGAAAGGCTGGAACGAAAACTAATGAGAATCCTGGTAATAGTAGGATGTGACTTTCCTGAGAACGGAAAGTATCGTAAGAGCAAGGTTTTCTTGGCAATATTCGTTAGCCAAGAGTTAGTCAGTGCCTTAGTTGTCTCCTAACCGAAGATGACGATGGAAAACAGGTTAATATTCCTGTACTGATAATTTTTATACAATATTTGCTTTCGGATAAGCGAGCACTCGAGAGAGTGTTTTTGCAGAGAAATTTGACGAGCGTAATGCTAAAACTCAGAATAATCTGCTGGACAAAATTGCTGATTCCAGGAGCCAGTGAAAAAAATATTGTTCATGAAGTTATCAACTGTACCCATAACCGACACTGGTGCTCTAGCTGAGAAGGCTAAGATATGAAAGGGAAAACCAGTTAAGGGAATTCGGCATATTAGTCCTGTAGCTTCGGCTTAAGGGATGTCTATCTTTGTGTCTTGTTTCTTCGGAAGTGTGATGCATCGGTAGATCTCAGTAACAAAGATGGCCCGACTGTTTACCAAAAACGTAGCCAAGTGCTAATCTGAGAAGACTTGTATACTTGGTGAGACCTGCCCAGTGGTGGTGTCTGAAACTCCTTTTCAAGGGAGCTAATGCCCATCAAACGGCGGGGGTAACTATGACCCTCTTAAGGTAAAACTATGTATGAATTGCCTTAGTAAAATCGAACTAAATGCTGGAAAGTCTGGAGAATCCGATAGTACTTGATGAATGCTGTTCATTCTATTCACAGGTTGATTGAAAATTAATGTAAATCCAAAGTTTATTATTAACATTAGATTAATCGAGCGAGTTTACGAGTGAGCAATATTATCAGTAAAAATCTATTCGGTGCAGATAATCAGCAGGAAAGATTTCTTAATCAATAAGAAAAATCCTCAGAGACTATACGTTCGAACTCGAAAGAGTAAGATATAGTCCGAACTGAATAGCGATATTCAGAATTAATCAGAAATGATTAATCTCCAAGAATTTTCTTGGTAGTAACATAATTGAGCGTAATGCCTTGTCGTCTGAATGGCGACGTGCATGAATGGTTTAACGAGGTTGTCACTGTCCCTAACTGGAGCCTTCTGAAAATATCGCGTGGATGCACACACCACGGATACCTAGTGGGAAGTGAAGACCTTGTGGAACTTTACTGCAACTTGTTGTTGTGATTTTAAGAGAAGTGCATAGAATAGGTAGGAGCGTTTGAGTCCATCTTTTTGGAGGTGGAGGAGCAAAAATGTAATACTACTCATTTTTCTTAGGATTGCTTACTCTTCTTAGAGAACAGCAGCAGGCGGGCAGTTTGGCTGGGGCGGCGCCCTGTTGAAAACATATCAATAGGACCCAATGACAAACTCATCTAGCTTGGAAATCTAGAGTTGAGTGCGAAGGCAAAAGTTTGTCTGACTGTATTCTGAACAATAAGGAATGCAGAGGCGAAAGCCGGGCTTAGCGAACCCACGTGCTTTTTTAATAGAAGCCGTGTCTGATAGAAAAGTTACCCCAAGGATAACGGGCTTGTCGCGCCCGATAGTTCATATTGACGGCGCGGTTTGGTACACAGCTGTCGGCTCTTCCTATCCTGGTCGTGCAGAAGCGACCAAGGGTGTCGGAGTTCACGCATTAAAAGGGATCGTTAGCTGGGTTAAGAACGCTGCGAGGCAGTTTGTATAATATCTCCTAGGTATGTTGTTGAGTGAGTGGAACGAGTCAGTAGTACGAGAGGAACCTGACTCGGATGCCTCTGGTGAGCAGTTGTCATTTTGGCAGGCTGCATAGCTACGCATTGTATGGATAAGAACTGAATGCATCTAAGTTTGAAGCCATCCGCAAAACGACTCAACTAAGGCCGTTGTAGAAGACGACGTTGATAGAGTCCTTGTGTAAGACAAAAGCTTCGGCGATTGTTTCAGCATAGGACTACTAAAAGCCTTAATAAATAGTTTTTTGCTATAATAAAAAGAATTTGTTAAATTTCACTTCGTGAGAAAATCTAACCATCTTAATCGGTGGTGAACTGTGCTTATTTTATGAAGACGGGGAATTCTAAGAAATTGTTAATGTATACTGAGGTCTTTTGTCGCTTGGTAAAACTTGATTTAATCGTTTAAGTTGAACAAACGTGTCAATGAACCACAATGGAGATTAATTATTCTTAGGATATTTTTTGTTCAACTCTTTTCTTGCTTCTTCAATTGTGACACATCCTTCTTCATTAAACATAAAATCATGAAATTTTTTTCTAGTTTCCTCTTCAGTTATTTTTTGTTTTTGTTTTGTCATTTTATTAATTATTTTGTAGGGTGTCCACATTCACTTATTTTTATTTTTTGTAGTCACCTTTCTTAATGTCTTGTTGTATTGTTTTATTAAAAATTTAACTGTTGGTTTAAGATTGTGTTTTTTGGAATACTCTTGCAGAGATAGATAATATTCTGCTCTGTCTTCTAACTTTATATTTATAGGAGGATATTTATTTTTTAAAAGTATAAAATTCAACAGCAATCTGCCAACTCTTCCGTTCCCATCCTGAAACGGATGGATATGCTCAAATTGATTGTGAATTATTGCAGCCAAAATCAGTGGCTTGAACTTTTTTTTATTTTTAATATACCAGTTTATCAAATCAGTTAGTTCTTCATTTAATTCAGAAACAGGCATCCCTACATGAGTAATCTCTCCTTTGGAATTTTTTATAACAACTTCAACATTTCTAAATTGGCCAGCAAAAGGTTTTGAATCTTCAAAGCATATTTTATGGATCTTTTTTATTAATTCCAAGGATAATTGTTCTTTTGTTTCTCTGATAAATTTAACTGCTATTGCAACTCCTTCTGTTTCTTCCTCTTCTGAACCAGACACTCTCTTTTTCTTTTCTAATATTTCTTTAACTTCATCTAATTGAACTGTTGAACCTTCTATTGCATTTGTATTATAAACAAAATCTTCTGTGAATCTTTTCCAATTAAACCTCTCTAAATGATGAATTTTTATTTTTCCTTCATATTCATTAAGTTTTTTTATTTGGTTTTCTGAAAGAGAAAAATTGAATAGTTCTGTATTAGATTCTTCGATAATTTCCAAGATAACGCTTTCAGTTATTTTTCTTCTTTTTTCTAATTCTTTTGGGGAGAGATTTAATCCAAGATAGCGCCTTATTTTTTTAATTTCTTTATTCTCCCTATAAGAATGAACAAGATAATATTTTATGCTCTTTCCAAATTTTCTTTTTTCTATATACATAATATATTATAGGTGTCCACATTTATAAAAGTTTGTATTTTGTGGGCACCTGAGGATTATAAAAACCTATTTCTTTCCCTTTCCAAACAATTCCCTCTGATTAATTATCATGCACACGACAGCACCAACAATAAACATCCAATAAACAAATATTGCAAGGGCTAGGAAGCCGATGGCGAGGAGGGAGAGGAGAACGACTTTGGGGGATTTCATGATGATTTATAGAAGAAAGGGTTAATGTATATTGTGGTTCATTGACATCTTGTTTAATTTATAATTGACGTTTGGGAATTAAAATAATTACCCCCCTTATTGAATTTGAAAAGTATAGTCTTTGTCATCAATTTTAACATGAAGTTTTATTGTTCGATTGTTACTTTGGCTTTTTGATTCACCGATTTTTTTAACAATTAAATATGCTAACTTTGTTAAGCATGCCATCTCAAATTTTAAGAATGGATATTTTCTAACTAATTTTTCTAATTCATTTGGATTTTCATTTCTTTCATCCCAGTTAATAGTTATATCTCTCATTCGATTAATTATTTTTTCTTTTGGTAGCTCTAATTCATGAGCATATTCGTTCCTAATTTTTCTAAGAGTATCTAATACATTATATTCATCAAGACTAATAATTCCTAAGTCATGTAGAGATTTTAACTTTATATCTTGGTTTAGATTATTCTTCGGAATCATTTTCATTTTGATAGTTTTATTCTCAAACAAATAATTAATAGCATATTCTGCATAGAGGCCTATTAATAAAACAGCATATCTATCATTTTTAACAAAGTTTTTACTATGGAGTTCATTTAATAAATCAATAAATTTTTCCCATTCAGTTTTCTCTTCCATTTATACCCCCTCACACCACACACACTTCTTATCAGGACATTCCCCTTCCAATAACTTTAATGCTTTCTTCCAGATTTTTTCAGCATTGGAGACATCAACTTTCATTTTCTTTAATGTTGTATCAAAAATAACTTCTCCTGTAGCCATTACTTCTTTAGGAACATAAAACAACAAAAATGAGAAATCTTCTGTTTGATAATCATTTTTTCTTAACAAGAAATTATAAATGTCCAATTGATTTTGATAATGCTCGTGAGTGTCTTCTTTTAATGCAAATCCACGTGTTTTATAATCAAGAACAATTATCTTTTTTCCTTTCACCAAGAGATTATCAATTGCTCCATGAAGAATATTTCCTTCCTTGTCTTTCCAAGATATTCCCTTGAAATTATTTCTCCATGTCTTTAACTTTTCTTCATCATCAAACAATTTCATTTTCACACATTCTCCATTACTGCATAATTCTGGAGGAAGTTCTCCTTTTCTCATGAACTTGTCAAAGTGTGTTTTCAATATGCCGTCCATTCCACTTGGCAAACTTGGAAATATTCCCGATGGACGCTTCCATACTTTGTGTTGTGTCAGCCAGAAACATCTCGGGCATTCTTCCATTAGGGAAAGTGAGGAGGGGGAGAGTTTGGAAACCATAGAAGAGAAAGGGGAGGGGAGTTTTTAAAAATATTGAGATATCAAGAATTAGGTTTCTATTAAATTGTTAGCACATCTTTTTAAAGAGAGAGATGTTATTTTTTTATATTAAAATGAAAAAGATGATGATAGATACAAGTATAATTTTAGAACCATTTACGCCAGAAAATAAAAAAGGTCCAAATTATAAACGAAGATGCTTGGCATTACTTAAAAACGATATTGTATACTTCAAGAATAATTTTTTACCGGTTATCTCTCTAAGTATATTGGGAGAATTACATGGTATAATCAATGAGAAAAAAATATCTTGGAAGAAAGAGACAATGAATGAAATAATCAATGAATTTTTTGGAAATTGTTTAACTGTAGGAATAACAAGAGAATCTATAGACATGGCAAATTGCATATTAAAATCTGATGAACGTTTAGATCCATTAGATATCTTACATTTATCTTGTGCTATTTGTAATGATTGTGAAACATTTATGACTTTAGATTCTGAATTAATAAAAAGCGAATTTTTAAGAAAATTTATTAAAGAAAGAGAATTTTATCTAACTCCATTTAACATACATGAAAATAAAGATAGATAATTATTCTTGTTTTAAAATAGCACCACTAGTAGTTAACACTAGTTTTTTCATTTCTTTTTCTTTTTCTTTGTCTAGTTTAAATTCAATAAACAATATATGATCTTCATATTTCATAATCATATCTGGTTTTTTTATTTCTTCTTTCATTAGAATTCACCCCTTCTCTTTTTCATATAAAAGTATAGTTTTGAGATTTATAAATATTTTACTTTTGTAAACATTATTTTAACCTTTTTTGTTAGTTATTCGGTATAACTTGTAAACAATTTAAATTTTTAAGATAAATATCTTTTTTAAGATTCTATTCTATGTTATCTCATGAAGATTAAAGACTTACCCGATTCTTCTAAACCAAGAGAAAGATTTCTTAAATTTGGTCCAGAAGCTCTAAGTGATGCGGAATTATTCGCAATATTATTAAGGACAGGAACAAGAGAAAAAAAGGACAAAAAGGAGAAAATGTAATTGAAATGTCTAATCGACTTATTAATGAATATGGATTAGATAAACTTCTTGAATGTTCATTAATGGAATTACAGAAGATTAATGGGATTGGACCTGCAAAAGCAATGCAGATATTAACAATTGCAGAAATTCAAAAAAGAATTAATCAATCAAAAAAACCTATAAAGAGAATATCTTGTGCCCAAGATGTTTTTGATATTTTCCATGATAAGCTGAAAGATGAAAAGCAAGAAAATTTCTATATTTTAATGTTAAATAATAAAAATTATATTATTGGAGAGCAATTAATCAGTAGAGGAATTTTAGATTCTGCAATTATCCATTCAAGAGAAGTTTTCAAACCAGCAATTAAAAATTCAGCAAGTAGAATTATTTTGGTGCATAATCATCCTTCTGGAAATCCCGAACCTAGTTCTGAAGACTTAGAAGTTACAAAACAAATAGTTGAAGCAGGGGAATTAATTGGTATAAAGGTTTTGGATCATGTTATTATTGGAGAGGGGAAGTGGTGGAGTTGGGAGAAGAGCAAGAATTAATTCGAAATAGCGTATATTTTTTTGAAACTATTAAACAATTCTTGTATCTCCAAAAAGTGTTCATTATTTGATAATTTATTAATTTCAAAATTCAAACAAAATTCAATGTCTTTATTTGAGAAATAACTTAGTTTAATTAAAATTTCTTCTATTTGCTCATTATCATCTGGGTATTCTCTTTCTTCTTTATTCCAATTTTCTAATAAAAATTTTTCAAAACAAAGCAAGATTATTGGTTTAGAAAATTCTTCTATTTCTTTAATATAATCTAAAATATCGTTGATCTTCTCATCTAAGGTATCTTCACTAATGAAAGTAATATTCCCTGAAGAATGAGCTATATTGTTTCTTATTTCAACCAATTTTTTATAGTTACCAATTTTGCAATTGTCACAATTAATTAATTTAAAATATCTCAAAATAACTTTTTCGTCAATTAAACTAAACTTAAACGGGTTATCTCCTCTTAAGAGAGCATCCTCATGTTCTTGTTTATTAAAACCTATAATTGTCTTATCAAAATCTTCTCTTTTATTTTCTCTTATTTGCCAGATGTCAAAGTAAACAAAACACATAAATAACATATGAAAAGCCAAAAAAGCAAATTGATATTTTCTATTTTTATAATTTGATTCAAATGTTTCTTTTAAAAAATTTATATAGTCTCTTTCGGGTTCATTCTTAAACGATAGAGGTAAATAATCAAAGATTTCATAAGAATCTTCAATCATTTTTATCTCCTTCACCCCAAACTTCACTTATTTTATCCTTAATCTTTTTCTCAAAAATTTCAATAAGTTTTTTATTTGAATCAACAAGTTTTTGTTCTTCTTCAATATTTGCCGCAATTTGTTTTTGAGTCTCTAATGAAGGTAAAGGAATTTTAACTTTTTTTACAAGTTCGCTATTTAAATTTCTTACGACTCCTCCAGTTGCAGCATTTTCAAATTGTTGTATTACAAAAATAGAACCGAGTGTATGATAAAAGTAGTTTTTATCTATTTCTTTTTCGTTTATACGAAGTAACAGCCAACCATCATGGATACATCCAGAAGTCTTCATTATATATGGTTTCCCAAAACTCATAGAATTAGACAGTATAAAATCTCCATCATGTACTGCTCTCGATTTTTTAGCCCCTTCTGGAGTTATTTTTTCTTTAGTTTCTGATATGTATTTTGTGGCATTTTTAGTATCCCCAATTTTAATCCAATTTACTCCGTTTTTACTTTCAGTTATATATTCATCGATTGGTCTTGGAGAAGCCCCCCGCTCTATCTCACAAATAGATCTAATCTCAACCATCTCCCAATTTGGATCAATCTTAAAACTGGGTTTATAATTATCAACAACTTCTCTGGCTCCGTCAATTATTTTCTGATAGCTCTCAAGTTCTTCAACAGTTTTTTCTTGAACTTCTAAAGGTGGAAACGGAACTTTAACCTTCTCTATTTGTTTTGTGGAAATATGTTTAACAGTTACTGCCCAAGTATTTTTTTCTATTTCTTTCAACGGTTTTTCTAAATTAAGATTAATCCATTCTTTTGAACACTTTTTAAAGTTAGATAATTTACAAACTCGCTGATTTAGTAATGCTTTTCCTCCATTCCAAACAACATGATTAAATTCTCCATCCATTCCAATTATTAGGTCCCCATTATCTATAAGATACTTTTTATCGTATTCCCCAGAATATTTTGTTTCTGTAGAATTTGTTTTTATGTCTCTTATTCTGATTAATGGAAAACCTTCTTGAGGATTGAATAATTTCGAATCAAATGCGTACCCTGAAAGAATTTCACAAACATCTCCTAATTCAACCAAAGGCCAATTTCCAGAATAAACTTCTTGCTTTCTATATCTATCTTGGCTTAGATTAAAATCTCCTGCAAGTTCGTCTTTTTCTATGATTAAAGCATTTCTTTTTTCTAATTCATTCAACTCGAACTCTTTTCCATTTTTAATCGCATCTTTGTATCTTTTAATTATTTCCAATGCTATTGGCAAATCGCTACCAGAAACCTCTCTTCTTTGAGCACCCAAACCATATCCATCGTTCTCAATTTTAACAAATAAAATTTTTTTTGTTTTCTTTACAAGAGATTTATCTAATAATAAAACAGATGTCTTAACACCAGAATAGGGGTTAAATACTCCCGCGGGGAGAGAAATAACTGCATAAAGAGAATTTTCTAAAAGCATTTTTCTTAAATCTTTATAAGCATTTCCTGATTGAAATATAATTCCTTCTGGAACAATAATCCCTGCTCTTCCTTGAGAAGTTAAATGTTCTGAAATATAATCAACAAATAAAACTTCTGAACGATTCGCTTGAACTGAGAATCTCTTATGTGGTTTTATTCCCCCTTTGGGAGTCATAAAGGGGGGATTTGCCATTATTACTTCAAATTGGTCATTCCATCTTTCTTCTGAAGTTAAAGTATCATATTCAAAAATTTTAGGATCAGGAAACCCATGAAGATAGAGATTCACTAATGAAAGTCTAACCATATCTGGAGAAATATCATATCCAACAAAATTATTAATTAGTCTTCTTTTTTCATCCGGAGTTAGAGTTATTTTTCCATTTTCGTCTTTATATTTATTAAGAATATGCTTGTAAGCTGAAATCAAAAAACCCGCTGTTCCACAAGCAGGATCTAAAACAGATTCATTTTTGTCTGGATCAATAGTTTTGACAATAAAGTCGATTATATGTCTTGGTGTTCTGAATTGTCCAGCATCTCCCTGTGATCCCATAACAGAAAGAAGATATTCAAAAGCGTCTCCTAGTTTTTCTGAATTATCATAATTAAACCAATCAATTTCCTTAAGGAAACTCTTAAGAGTTTCTGGATCTCTATACGGAAGATAGGCATTTTTGAAAATATCTCTAAATAGTTGGGGGATATTCTTGTTTTGATTCATTTTCAAAAGAGATTCATTATAATAACTAATTAACTCATGTCCGGATATTTTTGGACTAACTAAATTACTCCAAGAATATTTTTCAAATTCTCCAGTAAAAAATTTAGGTTTTCCCCCAAGCTCTTCAGACTGCTTGTCCATATCATCCATAAATTTGTAAATTAAGGCAATAGTAATCTGTTCAATCTGAGATTTTGGATCAGGAAGTTTTCCAACTAAAATATCTCTACAAGTATCAATTTTTCTTTTGGTTTCGGAATCTAACATTGTAAAAATTTGTTTATTGGAACATAATCTTTTATATAATTAACAATAAACTCTGGCCCCCCATTCCATTCTTTTAATTCTTTAAATTCCTTCATATTAAAAATTGGATTTGTTGCTAATCTCTGGTATTCTTTTGTTTCCATAATTTCTTGCAATTCTTTATCTGTAAGATATGCTTTGAAAAATTCTTTTATTAGATAGTAATATTTAATTTCGTTTTCATTAATTTTATTAGTAATTACAAATTTTTGTATTTCATCTTCCATTAGTTCATCTTTATTTTTTAATTGTTTTATCTTTCCAAAAATATACTCTAAAATCTCTCGCAAACTCAATCTCCTATTTAATTTCAAAGCTTTCCTCAATTTATCAAGTGTATAAAATTCTTTTGGTTTATCTAAAATATTATTTTTAATATATTCTTCTGCTTCTTCATATTCTCTTTCATTAACTTTTGATACAATGAAAGTATTTTTCCTAATTTTTTCGGAAAAACTTTCAAATAGTTTTCTATCTATTTTCATACCTTCTATTCCAATTTTAGATTCCAAATACTGCTTTAATGGATCTTGATTATAATTTTCATACTCTTTATCTCGGACTATCATTACATCTACTTCGTTTTTTTTCTTTGAACTCATAGGAGGTAATTTTAAAAATTGTCCGTAATTAAACTTCTTTTCAAAATACTCACAATTTCCAAAAAAGTCAAATAGTTTAAATGTATTCTTAGATTTGATATCTTCTTCAATTTCTCCAAGTTCATTCTTTTTTTTAAAACTAAACTTAAAGGTTCTCGTTCCTCTACCTTTTATCTGAACAAAATCTGTAGGAGAGAATATTGGCCTCATAAGACAGATATTAAGTAAATCTTCACAATCATAACCGGTAGTCATCATTCCAACAGTCACACAAACTCTCGTTTTGCTTGAATTATAATCTTCTTTGAATTTTGTGTGTCCATTCAAATTATTATTTGCAAAATTCATTGCCATTTGTTGTGCAGAATCTACTAGAGAAGTTATTTGAATTGCAAAATCCGAAGTATATTTTTCGGGGAATAGTTTAGTTGCTAATTTATTGAGCATATTTGTTATTTTAGCTGCATGGTCTTGACTAACACAAAAGATAATTGTCTTTCCAATTTCTTCGGTTATAGGATCTCTTTGTGCATTTTCAATAAAAGTCCTACAAAAAGTTTCATTTGTTTCTTCTGAGAAGAATTTCTTTTCGAAGTCTTTATGAATATAGACTTTCTCTTCTTTTTTTCCTTCTTCATTTTCAGTAACTATTGCATATCCTTTTTCAGCAAGTAATTCTGTGGTAATATCTGTTCTCGCATCTACTGCTAAAGGATTAACAAGATATCCATCTTTAACTCCTTCAAGCAAAGAATATCTAAATGTTGGATCTCCAGTTTCACATCCAAATGTTTTATAAGTATCTCTAAGTTGCCTCAATTCCCATTTTCTTGGATCCATATTAAAAATATCTTTATCATCTAAATTTTTTATATAATCTTTAGGAGTGGCAGTTAATCCTAATTTATAACCGACAAAATATTCAAATACTGCTCTGCTATTTCCCCCAATAGATCTGTGTGCTTCATCAGAAATTATTAAATCAAAGTCTGTTGGTGAGAAAATTTCTTTATATTTATCACTTACCATAAGAGATTGCACTGTTGAAATAACTATATCTGCTTTCATCCAATCATCTTTATTTTCTTTATAAATTTTAACTATGAAATCATTTTTTAACATTAAATTCAAATTTTTCCATGCTTGATTTTCTAATTCAATTCTGTCTACTAAAAATAAAATCCGGTTAACATTTTCAGTCCTTAGAAATAACTTACAAATTGCTGCTGAAACAAGTGTTTTTCCAGTTCCAGTAGCCATTTCAAATAAAAATCTATTTTTTTTATTTTTTACTGCTTCTTGTAAATGTGTTACAGCGTTTATTTGGTATGGCCTTAAAAATTTTAATTGATTTTCTTTAATATAACTTACTTGTTTTTCATCATCTAAATATTTTGGATCATTATTATAATCTGGTTTCTGTGTCAAAACAATATAATCTGTTTCTATTTTTTCCTTTACAATTGCTTCTGGATTAGGAGTAAATTTATTTTTATGATTTAAATCTTCTTCTGTAGGAAATGAAGTTACTTGGTTTGGATCTCCTGTTTTTAAATCCCAAAGGTAATGAATATTCCCGTTGCTTAAAATGACAAATCTAGCATTTTCGCTATTCGCATATCTTCTTGCTTGTTCTTTTGCTGATAGAGGATGTTTATCTTCAGATTTTGCCTCTAAAACTGCTAATGGTTTTTTGTTTTTACCTAACAAAAGAAAATCAATAAACCCATTTTTCGTCTTTTCAAAATCGTCTCCTAACTCCTCAATTTTTACATTTGCCTCTAATTTAATATTTGCTTTTTCATCTTTAGAATCAAAAAATCTCCAACCACTTACTTCTAGTAATTTGTTAATTTTTATTCTTGCTTTGGCTTCCTTTTGTACCATTTTCTTTCTTCTCCAATTTAAAATGAATTTTATATGTATAAAAATCAATATTTTGGGCAACAGCTAAAGCTCTATGAATTTTTATATCATCTTCAAAAGCAATTATAACTCCCTTAACAGACTGACCCTTTTCAGCTAACTCTTCTTTAACATATCCCATATATCTTTGAATTTGACCTACGACAACATCACTAACTCTTCCTCTTTTAAGTTCAACAACCAGAAGTTCTTTTTTATCTTTACTAATTGCTAAAATATCTATTGGTCCTGTATCACTTGGATATTGTTGACCAACAATTTCTCCATCTTCTTCATAAATATCATAATGTTTGCCTAATTCCGTATGATGCCAATTTTTTACTAAAAATTCTTCTAAATGTTCTTCAAGTGCAAAAAGACTAACATCCTCTATAGTTTCATCATTTGCACTTATTAAAGAAGGTCTATTCCCTGAAATAAAAGATTCTATCTCATTAGCATGTTTAGTGATATCACTTACTGTTCCTATTGAACCAGCAGAATTTCTTAAAGAGTCACTCATCTCTTCTCTTTTTAAAACTCTTGGAAGCCAACGAACAGCTCTTTGATGGGGAAGATTTTGACCTTGTTTATATTCATAATTACCTATAACTTCTCCTATAAAATAATTTCCTTGTCCATCTGGACATAACACAATATCCCCTATGAGGATACCTTTTGAAATAGTATATAACATTCCACATGCAAGCCCTGCTGCAATTTTTGTTTTATGATATTCTTCTAAATATAATGGAATAAATTCACGATTGAATTGTCTCCAATCCTCAGGGAATTTTCCAGTTAAGTCCCTATTTCCAAAAAATCCGGCACCAATAAAATTTCCATCATGTGATTCTTTGGCAAATATACTTTTTGCCCCCAACATTATACGATAATAGTTTTTCATATTTTATCAAAAGCTTCTTAGATTTTAAGTTTGTCTATCCTTTTCTTTAGAGTAGTTAATTCCTTTTCTAGATTCATCATAGGTTGTGTAATTCTCGTATAATTATACTCATCTATTGCTTTAGCAAAACTTCTATCATTTTTTTCTAATTTTATATCTTTAAATTTCTCTTGCATTTTTTTTAAAAATTCGATATAATTCTCTGCAGAATCACTTCTAAATCCATAATATTCCCTTATTCTTCTGTCCCAAAGAACAAAAACTTCTGGAACTCTTAAATGCATTATTTTGGTCGCACCAACAGACTTTACTTGTTTTGAAAGAGTATCATAAATTTTTATTATCTTTTCTTTATATTCCTCAAATTTTATTGTTCTTAGATGTTTTTCTCCAAATTCATTAAATAATTGTTCAAGTTCATCTATATTTTCATTAAACTTATTAATATCAAAATTTCCTATTAAATATCTAAAACCTGCAAAATTCCAGGTAGATAAAATAAACAAATATGCTGTTAATCTATCTCCCCGCCTCATTAATTTAGTAAAGAGAGGATAAAGGCTTCCTCTTTTTTCTGTTTCTTCAAATTCTTTATTCGCTTTATCAAAATTCTCTTGTATGACACTTTTAATTCCTTCACTTTCTTTGTATCTTAACTCGTGCAATTGTATTTTTATTTCATACATTCTCTTTTGAAGTTCTTCTTTCTCCATATCTTTTTTAGAAAAACCCCCTTTTTACACCTTTCCCCTCCCCAAAACCTTTTTATACAATAAATTCTTATCTTCTATATGAGAAGAAGAGGGAGAAGGAATAGACTTAGAAAGAATCCTGCTGCACTTTTTGCAATCGCTCTTGTTTTAATTTCTGGTTTTTTATTTCCGTTATTCAGTTTTAGTATATTCGGAGAGGACTTTTCAGATAAAAGCGGAGTTGTAGTAAATTTAGTTATTGATTTATTCTCTAAAAAATATTCTTTTACAGAAACATCAGAATTTGTTATATTATTTATGGTATTATCTTATTTAGTAATTGCAACTTTATACTTATTAAATGGTTTAGGAATTATTTACAATAGATATTCAAGATATGCTTCATTCCTATCATTTGCTTATTTATTATTAGGATTAATTGCAGTAGTATTATTAAATAGACAAATGACTATTCCATTCTTTGGAAATACTGTTGGTTCTATGACTATTGGATTGGGAACTTATTTATTACCTATAGTAGGAATTTTATATTTAATATTTCACAGACAAATTAATTCAATGTTCGGAGGACATAGATAAATGAACGAGGTGTTACTAGCGGGAATTCTCGGAGGCATTGGTGGATTAACACGCGGGTTCGTTGGACTGCTTAAGGCACTTTCTATGAGAAGACGAATATTATGGGGATACTACGCCATAACTGTTCTAGTTGCTCTTGTTATAGGGATTTTTATCGGGATCATATTCAATTTTGATACAAGGCTTTCTCTTCTTGCAGGTTATGCAGGAACAGACATACTGGAAGGAATTTACAAATCATTCAAGGTAGAGAAAGTTTATGTGGGTTCTAAAAAGAAATAAGATTGGTGCTTACGCACAATTAATATTAGGTTAACTGGATACTCGGGGGTTGACTTTAAAACGATTATATTAATTTGAAAAAATGTCAATGAACCTCAATATAGGTTAATTATTTCCCCAAAAAGAAAGATTTACAAACATATCTTCTTTATTTTAATAAAGAGGGAATTATGATAGAACAAAGACTTTTATATTTCATTACAGAAGCAAGAAAACGTGGTTTCTCTGATAATAAAATAAAAGAAGCATTGCTTGACAAAGGATGGCAGATTGAAAAGATTGACAAGGCGTTTGAAACTTTAAATCCTAAATTCAAATCAAAAAATCAAGTTTGCGTTTTTCTTTCAGATGATTTGCTAAATGCACTTGAAAAAAGAGCAAAGAAAAACATGCAAACAATAAGCGAACAAATCGAAGACATCTTGAGAAAGAGTTGCGTGACATACAAAGGCGGAACAGTTAAACCTGAAAAGTTAGATGATAGTTTAGTTGCTGTGTTTAGTAGGAAGAATACGGGGAAGAAAAAGAAATAAACTTTTAAAGTATATTTTCTTAGATAAATTATGGTTGAAAAGAAGTATAATATATTTTCAGTATTAGCTATTATATTTGCGTTCCTATTTCCTCTTGCTGGAATAATTTTTGGAGTAATTGCTCTTAAACAAATAAAGAAAACAAAAGAAAAAGGCAGAGGGCTTGCAATAACTGCTATTGTTCTTCCTATTATCATGATTATTCTTGTTGGAATTGTATGGGCAATTGTTCAGAGCATAATGAGATAAATTTATTTAGCGCTAAGGCGCAATTGATAATTGTGATAATGTAGAAACTCTGGTGTGCAGTTTAAAACGATTATATTAATTTAACAAGATGTCAATGAACAGCAATAGGGGTTAATTATTCCTATTATCTTTGCTCTTTTACCATTCTTTGGACTTCTTCATAAATAGCTATCACTCTTTCTGCGAAATCTGGAGGACATACAGCTTTTGCAACATCAGGAATTCTCATTCTTAAAAAACTGTAAATTACTTGTGGATAGCCGACTAAATTAGAAGGTACTGCAACTCTTCCCTCTTTTCCATAATCTCCACCTCTTCTCAAATTTTCTAAAGAAAGTTCACATGTTAAATTAAAACCCTCTGGGACCAATTCAGGATTTAGCTCATCTGCCAAATAAGATGCAAATCGGTATAGAGTTTCATATTCTCCTTTCATATGTTCTCTAAGATTTTTCAGTTTAGCCTTTACAGGTTCCATTGAAATTGCTTCATCTAGCGCCATAAAAAACATATCTAAAAGCCGTTTATAAATTTAATTATTCTAATAGAAAGGGGGTTTACATCACTGTTGCTTTGATTATCTTCACTACACTAACTGGCTTATCATTGCTGTCTGTTTCTACTTTTGCGATTTCATCAATTACGTCCATCCCTTCAACAACTTTACCAAAAACAGGATGCTTGCCGTTCAAGAAGTCGTTGTCAACTAGATTTATGAAGAATTGAGAGCCCCCTGTGTTGGGACCTGAATTTGCCATTGCAATTGTTCCTCTATTGTTTTTATCCAAATCTGTGTTTGTGAATTCATCTTTTATTTCATAACCAGGTCCGCCATATCCTGTTCCTTGTGGATCTCCCCCTTGAACCATGAATCCACTCATAACTCTATGAAATATTGTGTTATCATAAAATCCTTGCTCTACTAAACTCTGAAAATTTCCTGCTGTTACAGGCATTTCTTTGCTGTAAAGTTCTATTACAATTGTTCCCATGTTTGTTTCTAATTTGACTTTTGTATTTGTCATTGATGTATCTCCTGTTATGTTTCCTGTTGATCTAAACATAATAAATCCTGCAACAAGGATTAAAAATATTGCTATAAGGAATATGTATGCTCTTTTCATTTAATAAGAAAAGTTTTTGGGGTTTTTATTTATTTCGATTAATTTGGCGCTAAAGCGCATGGATAATGATAATGTAGAAACGCGGGTTAAGTTGAAAAAAGTGTCAATGAACCGCAATAGGGATTATAATTTCTTATGGGGGGTTATCCAACATAACTACCACTAGTAGTTTTTACTTCTGTTTTTTCCTGTTCTTCTTTTAAGGATTTTGGAACTTCCTTGTTTCTCAAGTCTTCTTTGATTTTTCTTATATTTTCACCAATCATATTTGGAAGTTCTTCCAAAACACTCATGGGAAGAACAATTCTTGCAATTGCTGCTTTTCTCACTGCATCAATAAAAACAAGTTCTGTGTAAGCTTCTTTTTTCACATTGCCTTTTTTTGTCTTTTTTGTCTTTGTGACTGTTGACATAGCAACATCATGAGCGAATATTGGAACAGCATTTCCTAAGTTAATTTCAACCATAAGAAAGAAATGAGTGTGATGTTTTTATTTATTTCGATATATTTGTCTCGCTTCGCTCGGAGTGATAATAAGGATAACTTAAATTCGCTGATTTAAACTAATTGTTAGACTGCTCGAGATGTCAATGAACAGCAATAGGGATTAAAACTTCCCCTTCAAAAAACTGAAAATCAAAAGTAAAAAAAAAATAAAAAAAATAAAAGAGAACTAAGAAAAACTAAATTTAGAATCTTCTTGGTCTATCTCTGCCGAAATTTCCTCTACCGCTACTACCACCACCGAATCCGCCTCGACTTCCGCCTCTATCTCCGCCTCTGTCGAAACTTCTTCTTGGGCCATCAGACCTTGCTGGTCTTTCTTCCATAGGTCTAGCTTCAGAAACTTTCAATTCTCTGCCTTCAATTGCTTTTCCGTTCATTTCAGTCAATGCTTTTTGTGCAACTTCTTCGTTAGAAATTGTCACGAAACCAAATCCTTTTGATCTTCCGGAAAACTTGTCTTTTATAAGACTTACTTCCTCTGGTGCATATGCTGCAAACAGAGCTTTCAATGCTTCTTCATCGACGCTGAAAGGCAAATTACCTACATATATCTTCATTTTATCCTCCTTACAACTAATTGAGAATTATCTATAATTGATGTCTTTCTATTGCTTGTTTCAACTTTCATAACTATTTCTCACATTGAGGGTATTTAAAGATTTAGAATTCAAAAATAAAATAAAAATAAAGCATTTTTTGGCTTATTTTCTTCTCTTCTTCATGCCTTTCATCTTCATTGCTTTGAAAACAATCAAAACAACAGCAGACACACCTACAGCAGCATATATTACGTTTGCTGCTTTAGGAAGTAATGATGCTACTAAATTATAATTGAAGAAACCTATAAGTCCCCAGTTTAAAGCACCAATTACTACCAAAATCCATGTAATCCACTTTAAAACGTATTTCATTTCACCTCTCTACCCCCTTTCATCTTTTTTAAGTATATACTTTGATATATATTATGAATAATCAGTTTGGTTTTTTAAATCTTACTTTGGAAACAAGATAATTATGGCATTTATTGCTGCTGCGTATGCAACCCAGAGAGCATAAGGCACCAGCAAAAACTGAGATTTCTTGTCTATCTTGTGAACAAAACCAATCATGTAGAGTATTGAAATCCAAAGAATAACCAATTCAATCATTGCTGCTTCTGGACTTCTGACAATAAAGAACAAAAACACCCAGAGAACATTCAAGAATAAATTTACTGCATAGACTATTGCAATTTTCTTTTTTTGTTTCTTGTCTGCTTTGGATTTTATCCAAACAAAATACAAAGACAACGCGATTAAAGCAAACAAAACATTCCAAACAACACTAAAAACCCAGTTAGGAGGAGTAATGTAAGGTTTTATTTTCTGATACCAGATTGTGTCAACGTTTTGCGACGTGAAAAAACCTCCAATAACAGCTGCTGCGTAGACAGCAACAATGCAAAGAAACATGACGTTGAAATTTATTCG
Source organism: Nanobdellota archaeon (assembly GCA_030648285.1). Classification (GTDB taxonomy): domain Archaea; phylum Nanobdellota; class Nanobdellia; order Pacearchaeales; family GW2011-AR1; genus JAUSIC01. Next base: position 22,939 of record JAUSIC010000011.1, read on the forward strand.
TTTAAGACAACTTTTTTTAGATTTCCTTTTAGTCACCTTTCTTTTCATGAATATAATAAAACAAATGAGATTAAAAATATTTGCTCGCTCACTTTGTTTGCTCGTAATTAATAAAATTATAATATTAAGTTGAACCTTAAGTATCTGATTAAAATTTAAATCAATTTCTGCTTTAGCAGACAAAAATGGGACCCCCGTACTCCCAACCCCGCTCACCTGTAGATTATCTCGCAAAGTTGCTCGGAGTCGAACGTTCGACATAATAATTTATGGGACCCCCGGGAGTCGAACCCGGGACACCTTGGTCTTCAGCCAAGTGCTCTCCCGCTGAGCTAGGGTCCCAATATACAGGATTATAAAAAATAAAGTTAGAATTCTTTTTTAAATGTTTAGAATAAAAGTGTAAGTCGGGAATAGGCCACCTTCTGTCGTTCTCAGTCTGCTTTCGCAGTCTGACAGAACGTGTTGACATTCCACTATGCAGCATAAAGCCTTGCACCAGTCAAGACGGCTGTTTCATCAAATCTCGTCTCTCAAAGTTCCAACCATGTCTTCATTACTCAAGACGAGCTGTGTCATTTCTGTTCCGGAGCTTTACCTCACGGCAATTTGCATTTCTACAAATGACTTATATTATGGTGGGCGGACCTTCCTCAGAACTAAAATCTATATTTCGATTTTTGATAACTTAATATCTAGTCCCGAAGTCAACTACCCGACTTACAAAATATCAACAAAGAATGAGTTTTTAAGGCTTTTCTTTTGACAAAACTTTTATAAATCACTCTTAGTTAATATTACTATAAAAAGAGAAAATGAAAAATAGGAAATTTTCCATAAATACAAAATTGGCTTGGAGGTATTTTGCATAAAGATGGAAAAAGAAAAGAGGCAGAGAAATCCAGAAGCTTTAGGAATAGCTGGTTTCACGTTGGGAGTAATGAGCTTGGTGATGATGTTAGTCTCGCCACCAATTGCAGGAATCTTGACTGCCATAGTAGGAACTGTATTATGCCTTGCCCAACAGAAAAAACACAAAACAAGAACAGCAAAAACAGGATTAATACTTAATGTATTAGGAGTAGTCTTGAACGCTGTATGGTGGGTTTTATTAATCAAGATAATTTATCCTTTCATACAAGAAAGATTGGGAAGCGTATTCCCTTCAGCATAAAATGACAAACAAAAAAAGAGGAGCAATGGAAATGTCAATGGGAACAATTGTAACAATTGTTCTTTCAATCAGTCTTTTAGTTGTTGGAATATTTTTCATAAGCCAAATTGGCAAGGTTTCAAAAGGAGTAATTGATTTGACAGAAGAGCAGTTGAGAGACCAGATTAACAAATTATTCTCAGAAGAAAGCAAATTAGCTGTTTATCCTGGAACAAGGTTTGTTGAAATAAAACAAGAAACAACAGACGGAGCTGGTTTTGGTATAAGAAATTTATTAACAGGACAAGCAGGAACAAAAACTTTTTCTTATGAGGTTGTTGTTGCAGATTCAGATGCTGATTTGAATACAAAATGTGGAATTAACAAACAAATAGCATTGGGCTGGATTGTTACAGGAAAATCAGAAACAAGCATTCCTATTGCTTCTGGAGATTATTCTGTTCAAAAGGTTTTGTTTGAAATTCCTGTTGGTTCTCCTCTTTGCACAATAAGATACAGAGTTAATGTAAAAGCAGATACATCTGCTTATGCAACAGATTTCTTTGATGTGAAGATTAAGGCGAAGTAATTTTTGAAAGGAAAGATTAATTAATAATTGAAGTCTGTTGTCGATGTTATTAAGTTGATTAACCTAATATTTAAAAATTCCTTACACCTATCTAAATCATGGCACTTAAACTCTATAATACATTAACAAGAAAGGAACAGAAATTTAATCCTATACAGAAAGATTTAGTTAAAATGTACATCTGCGGACCTACAATTTATGATTATGCACACATTGGAAATTTAAGAGCATATCTATTTGGAGATATCTTGAGAAGATTTTTGAAATTCTCTGGTTATAGAGTAAAAGAAGTCATGAACCTGACTGATGTTGATGACAAGACAATAAGAGGAAGCAAAAAAGCAGGAGAAAGCTTGAGAAAATTTACAGACAAATATGAAAAAGTATTTCTTGAGGACATAAAAGAAATAAATATTGAAAAACCAGAAGTAATGCCAAGAGCAACAGAACACATAAAAGAAATGGTGGCTCTTATTAAAAAACTTCTTAACAAGGGAATTGCATACAAGGCAAATGACGGAATTTATTTTTCAATAAAGAAATTCAAAGATTATGGAAAACTCTCTGGAGTAAAAGTTGAAGAATTAAAGATAGGAGCAAGCGAGAGAGTAAAAAAAGATGAATATGACAAGGAAAATGCAAATGATTTTGTTCTTTGGAAATTTTATGACCAAGAAGATGGAGATGTTTTTTGGGAAACAGAGATTGGAAAAGGACGCCCTGGTTGGCATATTGAATGTTCTGCAATGTCGATGAAATATCTTGGAGAAAGCTTTGACATTCATCTTGGTGGAACAGATTTGGTTTTTCCTCACCACGAGAATGAAATTGCACAAAGCGAAGCAGCAACAGGAAAGCCATTTGTAAGATTCTGGCTTCATAACGAATGGATTTTAGTTGATGGAAAAAAAATGTCAAAATCCTTGGGAAATTTTTACAAATTAAAAGACATAATAGACAAGGGATATTCTGCAATGGACCTGAGATATTTTTATTTGTCAAAGATTTACAGACAACAGTTGAATTTCACATGGGAAAACCTGGAAAATGCAAAAAATTCTCTTGAAAGACTGAAAAATATTCTTTCAAACCTTGATAAAAGCAAAAAGATAAACAAGAAAAGTGTTGATGTTGCATTGAAGCAGTTTTCAGAAATAATGAATGATGATTTGAATTCTGCAAAAGCACTTTCATTCTTGTGGGATGTTTTGAGAGACAGCAGATTAAATGATAGTGAAAAATATGAAATTGCTATTGAACTTGACAAGGTATTTGGATTAAAGCTTGGAGAAGAAGAGAAGATTGAAGTTCCAAAAGAAGTTGAAAGATTAGTCAAAGAAAGGGAAAAAGCAAGAAAAGAAAAGAACTGGAAAAAGTCAGATGAATTAAGAGAGAAGATTAAAAAACTTGGTTATGCTATTAGTGATACAGAAGAAGGAAGCAAGATAAATAAACTATAATATGGAAAAAAACGAGAGATTCTTTGAATTTAACAAAGAAATAGTCTTTGGAGAGATTGGAGCAATTTTAGGTTCTTCTTTAGGAGCATATTTATCTTTTTTAATCTCGGGGAATGAAAAATTAATTCCTACATTTACAGTAGTTGGTTCAATAATCGGAAGCACAACTTTATATTTATCCACAAAAATATATCACAAAATAAAAAGAAAAGAATTATCTTTGAAAAATATATTTCATGATTTAAAATTTTACACCCCTGTTGCAGCACCCTTGAGAATTTTTTTGGGTTATCCTATCTTGTATTTCCTTACAAGATATTTTGTAAGAAACACTAACATGGGGGCTTTTTATGCAGGAGCATTAGGAGAATTCTTGTCCTTTTTGGTTTTCTTATTTCTAATAAACATGTATAGAATTATTCTTTTTCGTTTTTTCAAGAAAAGAATCTGATAAAGAAAAGATTATAAACTGTTTTTTAATTGGAAAAGAATGGTAACAGATTATGAAAAACGTATAGAAGAAGACATAAACCAAATAAAGAGACAGTTTGAGGGAGGAGTTTCAGGAACAAAACGGTTTCAGATAGATGTTTCTGGAACAATCGGAAGAGTTCTCTATAGTTTTGTATCTTACTGGAAAAATCCTAAAAAAGAAGACAAAGGAAAATTAATTCCAGTAGAATTTCACAATGTGATTCGTGGACTTGAAGCATATCTCCTTCAGAAGATAAGGGAAGTAGCAACACTAGAAAACACTTTTAAGAGTGGTGGTGAAATATGCAGAATAATAACAGAAGGAGATAAAAGAAAAATAGCAAAATTAGAACAATATCTTCTTGAAATGACAGTAAAAAAACCAGAAGAAGGAATAATCGAGTTATCTCTTAATGCACCTCAGAAAGAAAATATTTAAATCCTGTTCTACTTGATAGAATTAGGTGAAAAGAGATGACAGAAACAGAAGTTTCAGCACAAATACAAAATTGGCATGGAGTGAATTGAAACGAACAGGAAGTTCATTTCACGCTATTTTTCAAAAAGAAAAATATCAGAGGTATTTTGCATAATGGTAAAAAATAAATCCGCACAAATGAAAATACAACAAATGGCTTTCATGCTAATGGCTATTACATTATTTTTTGTTTTGGTGGGAATTTTTGTGTTGGTAATAAGGTTTTCAGGACTAAAAGAAGATTCTCAGACTCTTGAACAAGAAAATGCCATGCTATTAGTATCAAAACTTGCTAATTCAGGTGAATTTTCCTGTGAAAATGCTTTTGGAACATTGTCCAACTGCATTGATGCTGATAAGGTAATCGCATTAAGCAGCAGAGAAGAATATGAAAGATTTTTTGGTGTTGCCAAGATAGAAATAAGAAAAATTTACCCTGATAATGGAAACACACTTTGCAATGAAGAAAATTATCAAACATGCGGAGTTATAAGAGTACTAGATAGAAATGTAAAAACCCTTCCTTCTTCATCTAATTTTGTCTCTTTGTGCAGAAGAGAGATAGATAGTACTGGAATAGGATATGATAAATGTGAAATGGCGAAATTAATTGTTACAGGAGAAGATAAAACATGAAAAGGAAGATTAAAGGACAAGAAGAAATAGTAGGGTTTGCACTAATAATCATAATTGTGGCAGTTATCCTGCTGGTTATTTTAGGATTATCGCTTGGAGGAAAAGGAAAAGAAGCTGTTCAGAGTTATGAAGTTGGAAGTTTTATACAAACTACTTTACAATATACTAGTGATTGTTATAATGGGATTGAATATTTACCCATACTAAAATTAATTTTTGAATGTGAAAATGAAAATTCCTGTGATGATGAAAGAAATACCTGTGATGTTTTGAATTCCACATTAAGGGAGATTAGTGAAAAAAGCTGGAAAGTTGGGGAACAAGCCCCTATAAAAGGCTATAAAATAAGAATCGTAACAGAAGAAAGAGAAGTCTTGCTGATTAAACAAGGAAATGAGACAAAAAGTTACAAGAGCTCGATGCAGAGTTTTTCAAGGCAAGGAATAGACTATGACATGAGTTTTAGTGTGTATTACTGAAAGGAAGGGAATTTCGCATCAGACTTCGTCATGATGCTTTACTAAAAAATAATTAATGTGTAATAACTTGGATGTAGATTAAGTTAAACAAACGGATTTAGATTAACATTTTATCCATTTTCGAGCGATAGCGAGAAGTATTATGACTCAAAAAAGGTTAAACTTTCAAACGTATAATTATATTATCCACAATTACTTCTGGCCTTAGTCTTGAACGTCCCTTTGTTTTTTCTTGAATTAAATCAATAAAACCAAACCTTTTTAGGAGCTTTACATCATCATTGACAGACTTAAAGCCACGATTGAGAATCTTTGAAAGCTCATATATTGACTTGGGTTTTTGAGTCTTTATGACATGGATAATCCTTGCTTTTTCATTGCTTAAAAGCTGTCTTAAAGCTAAAACTCCTGAGAAGTCATAAGCTTCTTTAGAGGACTCTTGCTTTTTGAATATAGAGAATGCTCCCTTTGATTGAGTTATAGTTATTTCCCTTGTTTTAGTCATTTTTCATATATATGTTATTTCTTGATATATAATATTTTTAATTACCATATATTAATAAATGTTTAGTTTGAGGCTTTCTGACTAATGCCCTAAATATGTAGTAAATGATAGTAACAACGCAGTATTTATAAATAAAATACAGGAAAGAGGGGGGTTTTGGGGGTAAATAGTAAAAAGGGTGGGTAAGGTTTTTAAAGGAAAAGCGATTTTAGGTAATACTAACGCCTCAGGCATGAGGTGTCTACATGGGGGATATATTCAAACGACTAAAAGCTAACCCTATGGCTTTTGGACGGGAGACAGTTGTCGTAGGCAACATGCTTATACAGGTGAAAGGAGGTTAATGAGAGATGAAACAAATTTTTAAAAAGATTTCAGCAATCGCTGCAAGCGCATTAATGATGGGTATGTCTTTGGGTGTCGCTGCTGCTGCAAATTATCCTAGCCCATTTACGGCAGGAGATACAGCAATAGTTTATGGTAGTGGAACAGGTGTTTCACAACTAGATTCTGTTAGTGCGGCAAATATCCAAGCAGATTTATCTGTAAAAGTTGGTACTGGAACTGGTACAGGAGGCGGAAGCGTTACTGGTGGAGATAGTGTATTACTTGCAAAGTCAAGTGATAAGCTTAACATCAATAACACTTGGTCTGTTTTCTCTGGAACAGTAACAAAGGACAACTTGAAGACTTTGCTTAAAGATGGAACATATGCTGCTAGTGATAATGATGAGTTTGATTACGAACAAAAAATCGCACTTGGAACTCCTGAATTAAAACATTTCAGAGATTCTGATTACGAGAGCCTTGTTGGTTTAACAGCAAAGACTCCTGTTGTGGGATTTAGATTAACATCAAACACACCTGTCTTAAATTATACACTTGACTTCTTAACAGATGTAACAAGTGATGTAGTTAGTAGCAGAATGGATGACATTGAGGGAAGTGATATTCCTTTAATGGGAAGAACATACTATGTTTCAGAATTGCAAAATGGCTCAAGCACAACTAGCTTTGGTAAGCTTGTTCTATTAGATGCTGCAACTGTCGGAAGCGTCAAGGAAGGAGAAACCGCGACTGTTGCCGGACACACAGTTAGCATTGACTGGATTGACCCAGATGAAGTAGTTTTCATGGTTGATTCAATAAGAGCTCCTGCAAGCGGAAAACTTGTTAAAGGAAATTCTTACAAATTAGCAGATGGCTCTTATATTGGTGTTAGGGATATCTCTTCAAAGGATGTTTCTGGAACTGTTGGTAGTGCATCATTCAGCATGGGTACAGGAAAATTGGAATTACCAAGTTTCGGTGCTGATATAAAAATGAATGATGAAACAATTACTAACCTAAAAGGTTGGGTATACAAATCAACAGGAGACAAGCTAGATAAAATTGTTATAGAATGGAAGACAGATGGTGAAGATTATCTTTCACCTACAGAAGAACTTAAAATGCCTGGTTTTGATGCACTTAAGTTCACTATGAACAATTTAGTAAGAAACCCTGAAGAAAAAATAATAGTTGAGAAAGATGGAGATACAGCTATAGAACTAACTTTACCTATTAAAAGAGGTGAAGTTGCTGTAGACATACTATACTCTAACGCAAGTGGAGAATTCGCAGGAGTAGGAAAATCTGCTACAGAAAGATTGGCAACAACAAACTCTTCTACTATTAGGTTCTTTGAAAGACAAAATGGTGCTGATTACCATAAGTATTTCTTTGCAACTTATAATGTTAGTAAAGAAGGGCAATCTTATTTGTTGAGAGCACAAGTTTCAGGAGATGTAACTGCTGGTAGAAATGAAACAACTATTCAGAGTTATGAAAATGGTGCATGGGTTGATGCTTGTGTCGAAAAAGCAAACGGAGACACATGTAACATTGGTGATGTAACCTTAACAATGGGTACAATCAATTATACCTCTGGAGGAGATGAAAGTGTAAATATTACTGCCGGAACAAACGTTAATTTCAGAAGTGTAATTACTCCGGGAGGATTGGTAGTTTACTTACCTTTCGGTAATGCTTCTCTTGATTTGGGTAGCACAGGTGGACCAGTAAATGGATCTACTGTTGTGGGTGCTCTTGATTTAGGAGTTCTTGCAGAATCTGTAAATGTCGCTGGACACAGTTTTGATTCATTCTACCTTACTTTTAATAGTGAGGATAAAGATGAAACTCTGGGTACTGGTAAAGCATTTAGCCTTACTATAAATGACAACACAGATAACAACTTGCAGGTTCAACATGTAAATACTACAGGAGGTAATGATGCTGGTTCAGGTTCAGGTGGACTTGATGGCTTAGAAATAGGCGATACAAGTACATATGAAGCATATGTGAAATCAGATGTTGCCCCTAGAATATTGCATTACACACAACCTGATGAAGATTGGGCTGAATTGTACTATCCAACTAATTCCCCAACAGGAAGTTCTGAAACTTATGGAGAAGTATTCTTAGCTGAAGCTGGAGCTATATTAGTTCCAGGAACAGGAGGACAACTTGGCTTAGTTCTTGTAAAAGATACAGAAGTAAGTACAGTAAGTTCAAAGAATTTAATTGTTGTTGGTGGAAGTTGTATTAACTCAGTTGCTGCAAATCTTGTAGGTGGTGCTTATTGTGGAAATGCTTGGACTGAAAAGACAGGTGTTGGAACAGGACAATTCTTAATCAAGAGTTATTCTGGAAAATACACTGCTGGAAAGATTGCTTTGTTAGTTGCAGGTTATGAAGCTGCAGATACTACTGCTGCTACTACTGCTTTAATAAACAAAGTAATTGATACAAGCAAAGAGTACAGAGGTACAACAAGCACAACAACTGTTACAGAAGTAACTGCTGCTTAAACATAATTTTTATTTTTTTCTTTTTTTTTCTTTTTTTAACTTCCTGACGAAGGTTTCGTGGGTTATTGGGGGGAGGGTTAATAGAAAAATTGAAGTCTTTTGTAATTGATTTAAAATTAACAACGTCGTTTTTGATTAATTATATATAAATCTTACGAAGCAACTATTATATCCAAACCTATAAAAATACAAATTTATTTTATTAAACATGCGAAAGATAGTTTCAAGAGAAACAGAGGCAAAAAAGAGGAAAAGAAACCAATTAATTATCGGGGGGATTTTGGTTGGAATCATGATATTAAGCACTGTCGGTTATGCTGTTAATAGAGAGAGCCCTTCAGGAGCAAAAAAGATAACTTACAAAGGAATTGAATTTGTTCAGCAAAATGGTTACTGGTTTGCAACAATTGGGGGTGTGCAATTTGCATTCAAATACAATCCCCAAGAAACAGAAGAAATTAACGGATTTGCAACCATAAGAATCAATGATTATTCTGGAAAACCACTCTATATTTCTTCTGATAACCTGGATGCTGAAAATGAATTATATCAAAATCTTGATTCTATAATCCTTAGAAGGCAATCTGCCTGCTTGCAAGGACAAACCTGCAGTAACAAAGATTATCCTGTAAAAACCTGCGATGATAATTTTATCATAATAAAAGAAGCAGGAAACACTTCAATAAGTCAGGAAAAAAATTGTGTTTTTATAGAAGGTAAAAAAGAGGATTCTGTCAAACTAATTGATAAATTCTTGTATAAAACACTTGGTATTCAATAGAAATATTAAGGTATAACAATTTTTAAAAACATCAAAAAAGGAGTATAAAGATGGATAGTGAAGAAAAAATTGAGGAAGAGAAAATAGATGAGGAAAAAGCAGAGGATAAGAATAAGCATAACAAAATTATCATTGGAGTTTTTATAGCAATAATCTTTGTTGCAGCTTTGTTTGTTGTTGTTCATCTAATTGTCAACTCAATGAACCAATTTACTTACAAAGGGGTGGAATTTGCAATTGACAAAACCACACTCGTAGGAAAAACAGTTTACAGGACTTCTATTCCTGTTGAAAGAAAAGATTCAATAACAGGAAAAATGATATCCAGTGCAGATTATAATTTTTGGCTGAGAAATGACCCAAGGCAACTGGATAAAAAAGTTCCTGTCACAAATGGAAAATTAAACTTTGCCAAAAACATTGTTCTAGATTTAACAACAGACAAACTTTTTTGCGAAGGAGACTGGAATATTGGACTCCAGAATTCTCTAAACTTGTTTCATCTTCTTGGATTCAATGTATCTGTAAAGAATAACACCACTGAATATGGGTCTGCAAGTGAATTCATGTTCATAACCATACAAATTGGAAATTCAACTAACATTGAAAAAAAATCTCCTGAAATGAACCTGGACAACAAGGGTGAAGTTCAGACAAAAGATGAAAACTCGTATAATCTAAATGTAAATAATTGCGAGGTTATTCCTGCTTTTGAAAGATTAATGCTTGAAGCATTTGCCAGATATGCTGAGGTTGCTTAAATGGATTTTAGGCTTCTTATAGGGATAATTCTATCTTTCCTTCCAATTAGTGAATTAAGAGGAGGGATTCCTTTTGCTATTCCTTATGCAATTGATCATCAAATCCCAATAATTATTGTTTTTTCTTTAATTGTTTTAGTAAATATACTGGGATTTTTCTTTGCATTTCTCTTCTTAGACAATGCTCATCATTTGTTCCTGAGAAATAAATTTTATAACAAAATATTTGAAAAATATGCTCTGAAACTCCAGAAAAAAGCAGATAAATTTGAAAAAAGTTACAAGAATCTTGGATTTATAGCCTTGATGATTTTTGTTGCTGTTCCATTGCCTGGAACAGGAGCATGGACAGGTGCCTTGATTTCCTGGTTTTTGGGATTAGACAGGAAGAAAAGTTTAGTTTATATTTCTCTTGGAGTTTTAATAGCAGGGGTAATCATGCTTTTAGGAACTCTTGGAGTAATTAAGGTTTTTTCTTAGCAAGCGAGAAGATATATTTAACATCTGTGTAAAAAGGAATTTCTTTTATCTTGAACAGCTTCATGCTAAAGAACCAAATTCCGACGACAAAAACAATACTTCCGATATACCAGAACAACAAATGAGCAAAATCAAACCATACTGCTCCTGAGATAAAAAGGGCACTTGAAACAATAATCCTAATTATATTCACTATAAAAAATAATAAAAAAGAAAACAACAAAAGCAATAATCTTTTCTTTATCTTGATGCTTGGAATTGAAAGATTAAAAATCAGCATCAAATAATAAGCAGAACCTGCAACACAAGCTTCAATTATTTCTATTGGAATTGAATTAACAAGAATTATGTTGCCCATTAACAAGGTATTTTCATAAAATAGCTTAAGAAAGAAATAAGAAACATAAACTGTCAAAGGAGTAAACAAGAAATAAAACAGCCAGAAATTTGGGGTTCCTGTTATTATCAGAATTAAATATCTTATAAGAATGCTCAATAAATTCTTTTTCATTTATATTAAAACAAAAAGCTATTTAAATAATTTAATGTTAATATAAATATAAAATGAAGAAGAAAAGATGGTTGATTTCAGTATTCTTGTTTGTCTTAATAACGGGAATAAGCCTGTATTTTGATACTGGATTCTCAAAATTAATTTCTTTGTTAAGAACAAGGTTTTTGGATAATATTTTTCTTGGAATAACTTTTGTAAGCTCAGAAATAATAATATTTTTTATTCTCACAAGCCTTTTTTTATGGAAAGATAACAAAAGAAAGTGGATTGTTCCATTATGGTTTAGTCTTGCAGCTTCTGCTATTGTCAGTTTTTTCCTGAAAATTGCTGTGCAGAGAAACCGTCCTTTCCAATTAGGACTTGTTCCTGCTCTCACTGTGTTGCAGGAAGCAAGCTTTAACATCTGGAATTTTTCATTCCCTTCATTCCAAACAATGATGGCTTTTAGTGCTGTTCCTATTTTGTCAAGAGAATACCCAAGATTGAAATACTTCTGGATTGCATTCGCAGGATTAATCGGGTTCTCTAGAATTTACTTTGGATTACATTTCCTTAGCGATGTTGTTATAGGAGGATTTTTAGGGTATCTGATAGGAATGTTTATTGTCCAGAAAGAAGAAGAAATAAAGTTTGGAGAAAAAATAGCAAGAATGGTTTTCAAGAAGAAAGTCAAGTATAAGTATAAGGAGAGGGAGAAATAAAAATTTAATAGAGAAAAATTAATCTATACTGAAGTTCATTGACACTTTTTAATTCGTGAGTTCACTTGGACAAATGTTGGGGCGAAACTCGTGAACATCACTCACAACTTATAACCAGTGTTTCTACATTAATATTATATCAATATTTGCGAAGCAAACTATTTGTATCTATCCAGAAAGAATTAATCTTTTTTATTCGGTTCAAATAAAGCGTCACCTTGCCAATATTTTTCTTCATCATCTTTTGTTCTAAACCACAGGGTTCTGCTATCTGAAGAAGAATAAAGTATCTTTGCATCAGGATAATTTGCTATAGTTTTTCCTCCAGAATAAAGAGTTACATTTCCTTTTTTTCCAACAAGAGTTTTGTAACCGAAGGTTTGTTCTTTCATTAGATTTACAACACCACAACTTGTTAATGTTAACAATGCTAATCCTGTTAAACCTAATTTAGTTCTTGTTTTCATTTTATCAGAATTATTTCTTCACTAATCTCACTGCTACTAAGATAATTATCAAAACCAAAACTATATTCAATGCTCCTATTGCCCATACATACCAGTTGCTATTTCCGATTACAGAACCTGTTCCTGGAAACAAACTGAATCCTGGTTTTTCTACTGTTACTTCAACAGGCTGAGGAATAACTTTACTATCTTTGTCTGTCAAATCCAAGTTAAATGTTTTCTTTCCTGAAGCATCTGAGTTTACCAAGAATGTCAATTCAACTTCTGCACTATCTCCTGCTCCAAGTACTAATGTATCTGGAGAGAACTTTACTAATTTTGCCCAAGCGTCATATCCGCTTGAACTTACTGTAAATGTTCTTGAAACAGTGTCTGTGTTTGTGACTGTAACTTTAACAGCCATTTCCTGTCCTGCTTTTCCACCTGATGTCAAGTCAGCTGATGTTATTAATTTAGCATCAAAGACACATGCACCACCTTGGATTTTAAGAGGAACGTTGAACTTTGATTCGTCATCATTGAACCCATTAGTATAAAGGTCATCATTTTCATCATAAACCAAGAAAGTAATAGGATAACTTCCTTCCTGAGCATCTTGTGGAACATTGAATGTAAAATCCATTGTTGTGCTATCTAAAGAATCTATATCTCCGATTTGAACTGTTTCATCAAGTCCAAGTTGAGAATTAATTATTTCAACATAAACATTATTCTGATTATCTGAACCTACATTTGAAATATCTGCTGTTATTTCTATCTGTGAACCGCAATTTACAAGTTCAGGAACCTGAATATTGCTTAGTATTACAAAATCATTTTCAAACTGCACGTCTATGCTTTCTGAATCAATATCTGATGTTTTATTACTGCTGAACTCTTCATCTTCTCCTGTAACCCATGCATAAAATCGATAATTGCTGTTATCTGCATCAAACTTAGAAAGACTATCTAAAATGAAATCAACTGTCAGAGACTTGTCATCTCCGTCGTTTAGACTAAAAGAACTTTCTTTTTCTTTAATTATCCATTTTCCTGCATCTATATCATAAAGCCCATAATTCAATACTATACTTTTTATCTTATCTGCGCCGTCATTTGTCACATCTACTTTTGCACGAATTTCATCTAAAGGAAACCAAGATGTATCTTCTCCAAATCCATTTTCAACATTAAGAGTATCTATGCTGACATCTAAATTATCTCCTAGGTTTTTATCCTGATTAGGAGAATTCATAAAATTAAGTGTTAAATTATCATTATTTGTTGCATTTCCAACTTCACTGATTACATAATTTGTTGAAAATGTTTTTCCAAAAACAAAAGCAGAATCAACAGGTATAGTAATTGAAGCATTTATAGGTACACTGCTACTTGCAGGCACAATTACACTTCCTGTAGGGCTGAAGGTTACTGTAGCAGTATGTCCTTTGCCATCTGAGATTGTTTGTGAACTTAAAGAAACTGTTACTGGTGATGCAACACTATTAGAAATAGTGAAACTCACAACATCCCCAAACTGATTGAGAGTAATTGCATCTGTTGGAAGAGTAATTGCAGCGCTTACAGTGCTTACCATAAGCATTAATGCAAAAATACCAAAAATCAAAGTTATTTCTTTTTTCATCTGTATTCATTTTGGAGTTAAGGCGATTTATAAACATTCTCGCGTTAAGAAATATATTTTAAGAATTGTATTTTGAAAAAATATTCTTTAACAAAATTTATATATTTCAAGAACTATAGAATTAAGTAAAAAAGGAATATGACAGAACTAACATTCAGCACAAATACAAAATCGGCACAGAGGTATTTTGCATAATGATAACATCAAGAGAGAATTCAATTGGTGCATGGGCATTTCTCATTGGGGTTATATTGGCTATCCTGATTGGGTTGTTGAGTGCAATTATATTGGATGTTGCTTCAATGAAAGTCTACAGTTCTATTATTTATACTATTCTTGTAATCCTTGGATTGATTGTTGGATTTTCAATAAAAGTGGAAGGAAAAGACAGCCAGACATTCATGATAGCAGGAACAATACTTGTTTTAGTCAGCAAGTTCGGAATGGAAAGTGTCACAAGTTCTCTTATAGGAATTGGAATAGGAGACATTGTTTCTTCAACATTCGCAGCACTTCTTAGCTTATTTGTACCTGCAACAATAATTGTAGCTATAAAGACTGTTTTCTCTATTGCGAAGGTTTAATTTAATTAATAGATAGGAAATGTTAATATGAAAATTGAAGTCTGTTGTCGCTATGTGAAACTTATAATTAACGTTTTTAGATTAACACTTTATTAAATATTGAGCGATAGCGAAACAAATTTTTGGTGGGCTCTATTATCTTTTTTTAGAAATATCTCCCATATTAACAACACTCGCATCAAAATCTAATCTTGGACAAGCAGTATTAACCCAAGAACCTAAATTAAAGTTTTCAAACTCACTTGGAGAAAGATTATTTCCTATTAATATATACGCCTTTTTGTTTTTCATTATTGAAGATTTTTTCAACTCCAAAGCTCTTTTCAGGTTTTCTTGTCCTGGTTTTGTTGAAACAAGAATTCCAACATTTTCTGAATTGAGAAATTTAAGATAAGCTGCTTTCTTTTTTGTTTTCAAAGATTCAATTTCTTTATCTGAAATTTCACTCATGCTATTATTATATAGCACATAAACAGGCAAGTTTGTTTCCATTGCCAGAGAAACAGCATGAAATCTTCCTGAACCTATTAATAATATTGCTTTTGTTGATTTTTGAAAATTTGGCTTTGAACAACCTAAAACTTGAAGGAAAGAAGTTATTTCGTGGTTTCCATTGCTTGAAAGAATTTCTTTTATTTCTTTAGCTGCATCTTGATATTGTATAGAATAAACTATTGCCAGATTTTTTGGAAGTTTTTTTGAAATTTCATCTATGGCTTTCTCGTTTACATTTGATTTTATCTTTGCAGGAATGAATAAAGTTTTCATAGAAAACTGAGAGAAATAAGGGTTTTAAAGCTTATCAATTAACTCTAAAAGTTAACTTCAAAACCTTCTGCTTTTAGTCTAGAGGCATATTCTATTTCTCTTAAGTTTAACTCGGGAGAACTTTCGACATAAGGACTATTCTTTTCATCTCTCCTATAGACTGTTACTGGAAGTCCAGGTCTTCTCTCAAAACCGAAAATACTTTTTATATAAATATTTAATAAAATCCTATTTCCATCAGGACTACGGTACATAGATACTACAGGAGGAAAACTACACTCTTTTTTAAATTTTTTAAAATAATCAATAAATTCCCTGAAATTTCCGGGTTGTCCACAAAGAATTTTTCTTAAACTCATTATTTTTTAGAGAATAATTATCTTTTAAGGATTATTGTTCTTTAATATATAAGAATTAATCAAACTTGTTCTTTCTCTGTTGATCTTCTTTTGGCTTTGCAGGGTCTTTGTGTATTGCAGCGAAAGAAGGTGTAACAATCACCATGTTTTCTCCAAAACCAGCAATACTACCTTCAAGAGCATCTGCTGTTTTCTTGATTTTTGAAATTGCTCTCTTTAACTCAATAGAATCTTTTTGCCTTAATGGCTTTATATCAATAATTGCAATCACATATCCTTCTCTGATTGAATTAAGAACATCGTTAACATCTTCATAAACTTTCAATGAGAATAACTTGACGAGAACCTTGTTGTCTTTTGTTGCTTCTTTTTCTAAATCTATTTCAAGATACTCTTCACCTGCTGTTTCATCCTTAGGGGAAAACACCTTTTTTAATCTATCAAACGCTGCCATATTAATTTTATAATTGGCGGATTTATAAATATTTCGTGACTATTTTATATATGATTGAGTCGAGAGAGTGTCGAGGAGAATTGTATTAGAAAAAATAGTTGCTCATAATTGTTCGCAACCCCACTCGATTTGGATTATCAGAAACTCGTGAAGTTGCTCATCGCAAGATTATATTATAACAATGTTAATCAAGAAACATTAGTTAAGTTGAACAATATTTACAAAAGGCTTCAATTATTCTATTAATATCTTCCTTAAAATATCAAATTTTACGAAGTGAACAAAATTATTCCTCTCTCTTACCCAAAACTTCTTCTTTCAATACTTCAAGATTTTCTGAAAAAGAATTTTCCTGTTTTTCAATTGATTTAATTCTTAATTCAAGAAGTTTTTCCTTGTTTGACAAATCGTCGAGGACTTTTTTTTGGTCAGATTTTATCATCAGTTGCCCAATAATCTTGAAAACATCCTCTTTTGCTTGTTCAATTTCTGTTTTTGAAGCCTGGGTTTCAGAAAGTTCCATCTGGAAAGCTTGTCTTTGGTAAGCCAAACTTTGCAAATTTTGTTCAAGAATTTGCATTTCTTCTATTTTTTGATTTTGTTCTTTCATTGAATTTATTGTGCTTTTACTATTTTAGTCTTTGTTCTTGGCTTGTAGAAGATTTTGCTTCCACAATAAGGACAAACAAATCTCTTGTCAAGGTTAGCACTAGAGATTTTTTTCTCGCACTTGAAACATTTATATGTTGCCATTTTATTTTTCTAAGTAAAATATATCTGAAGCAAATTTTTTATCGCATTTTTTGCATTTCCAAATTCCTTTTGATAATCTTTTAACTCCCATTTTTCCACAATATGGACACTTTTGCTTTACTCTTTGCTTTGATTCTATTTTCACTACGTTTGCTCTTACTGAACGTCCGTATCTTGCTCCGTATCTTCCTGATGATTTTGTTTTTTTTGATTTTGTTGTCATGTTATTTTATTTTAATGGGGATACCCGGATTTGAACCGGGGTCGCGAGGTCCCAAACCTCGAAGGCTACCAGACTACCCCATATCCCCTGTAATATTAAGGGTTTTGGGAAATTTATAAAGCTATTTCTTCGGCTTTTCTGTCTTCGAAGCAGGTTCTGCTTTTTCCTCCTTCTTCTCTGCAACAGGTGTTGTGGTTGCTGTTGTTCCTGCAGCAGTTGCAGCAGCTTCTTTTGCAGCCTCAGCAGCAGCTTGTTCCTGCTTCAAGGCTTTTTCCTGTTTAGCTTTCAATTCTGAAAAATAAGCATCCATTGATTCTTTTTTATCTTGAGGAGTTTGTGTTGATTCTGATTTTATTTCCTTGTCATATTTTCCTGCATCAATTTCTTTTTCAACTTCTGCTGGTGATTTGTTTTCAACCAACACACCAAGAGTCATGCATGTTCCTACAACACTTTTAACAGCTGCCTTCAAATTTTTTGCAAGAAGATTTTGATATTTCATTTTAGCGACAGAAATAACTTGCTCAATTGAAGCATTTGCAACCTGCATTTTCTTTTGTATTCCAGAACCTTTTTCTATTTTCAATTCTCTTTTCAAAAGCTCTGAGACAGGAGGTGAAAAAACCTTAACATCAAATTTTTTTGTAGAAGGATTCACATCTAATTCAACAGGAACTTTTAATCCTTCGAATGATTTTGTTGCTTCGTTTACTGATTGTATTACTTGATTAAGATTTATTCCCATTGGACCAAGCTTCTGGCTAAGAGCCGGACCTGGCTTCATGCTTCCACCTTCGACTAAAAGTTTAACTTGCATCTTCTTCTCCTTCACGTCTTATGACTTTAACATTGTCTATTTTAACTGTAACTGGCAATGGAACAACTGCTCCAAGCAAGCTTACTACTGCTTCTTCTTTCTGCTTGTCTACTCTTAAAACTTTTGCTTTTTCCTTTTTGAAAGGTTCTGCAAGAATTTCAACAATATCTCCTTCCTTGATTGTAATTGTTGTTGCAGAAGGTTCAATCATGTTTTTTATTTCTTCATAAGTGATTGTCTTACCAATTATTCCTTTCACATATGGAAGATTAAAAACAGATTCTTCTGCTGATTCCCTGTCTTCTGCTTCGAGAAGAATATATCCTCTTAATCCATGAGGACGAGAAATTGAAAAAACATTTAAGTTTTTCTTTACAGCTCTGTCATAAATCATATCGAGCGCTTTCTCTTCTTTGTTTGTTGTTACCTTAATAATAAATATCATTTTATCTTTAGTTCCATCTACGCCTCAATATTTGAGAAATAGATATAATTATTTGAAAATAAGGGTTTATAAAATTATTGATTTGTAAAATCATTGATCAAATTTTTTATATTCTGGATCAACAATCAATCCATTTTCCCTAACTTTTTTGCCTTTTAGGAATACACGTATCATAAAATCTATTTCCCCTGTATCTACATTTATTCTTCTCGTATAAGTATCAGTCATACCATAGTCTTTTCCATTAAGCCCAATATACAATCTTTGTGTATACTCTTTTGCAGATCTCTCGAGGATTATATTTTGATCATCATCCCATTCATAAATTTTTAGCTTTTCTGGGTCTTCATCTCTTATTCTTTTAATATCCTCACCATTAGTATCCATCACATAAAGAGCAAACTTTCCATCTCTTTTAGAGGTAAATGCTATTCTCTCTTTATTAGGTGAAAGAGAAGGAAATACATCTATCCCCTGTCTATATGTTAACCTTCTTACCTTCCCATCATTAATAAAAATTTCAAGATCCCCAGATTTAACATTATATTCATAAACATAAGGAATTTCTCCGTATTTTTTCCCAAGGGGTGAACTTTTTGGGGCAGTATATATTTCTTCATCTCTTTCCACTAACACTTTCTCTGTCTGTGGTGCTAATTGTGTTGAAACTATACTTTTTGTAACTTCTGCATTAAATACAGAACTAGGATTATTTGCAATTCTTACTGCTTTCTTATAAGCATCTGTTTCTCCTGTAACTGCTTCACTTGCTTGATTAGTTGTGCTATTAATTAATTTGTTAAGTAAATCGCAACCTGGAAGAAACAAACTTCCAACTGCAATTAATCCACTTAAAACAATATTTCCTAATGTTCTTCTCATAATAATCTAACACTTCAATTCTTTATAAGTTTTTCTATTGTTGTCACTTATAAGTCGTTATTTAATAAACATCTTCATAAGAATAGATATAAGAAATCCAAAAAAACCAAGAATTAAAATTCCGATTGCAGAAACTTTCGCAACCATTTGAAACTCTTTTCCTGTTGGCTTTTTCAACACAAGCCAGACTCTCTTGCATTTAGCTACAAAAGATTTGAGTTTAACCCATGAATTATTCATGACTTAAAGAAATAGAGGGAGTTTTTAAGTTTTATTGAAGAAAATCAATTCCTAACTCTTCCTCAATTTCCCTATGCTTTAAATCTTCTATATTTTCTTTATGTCCTAAAATCTGAGAACTATTAACTCCTGTAACAACTAGAAGAACACGGATTGTTTTTTCCATGTCATCTGAAATCTGCGCTCCCCAGATTAATCTCGCATCTGGATTTAATTTTTTGTTGACTGTTTCAATGACTGTCTTGCATTCATCGAGAGACATATCTTGTCCTCCTATTATATTTACCAAAGCACCTGTCGCGTTTGAAATGTCTACATCAAGGAGAGGATTATTTATTGCTTTCTCAACTGCTTCTGTTGCTCTCTGCTGTCCATCAGATTCGCCCATTCCAATTAGCGAAACTCCTCCATCTACCATTACTGTTCTTACATCTGCAAAATCAAGATTTACTAATCCTGTTGTTGTAACTAGTTCTGTAATTCCTTTTACTGCATTTGTCAAGATTTCGTCTGCAATCTTGAATGCAGTATGCAATGGCAATTCTGGAGCAAGTTCAAGAAGCTTGTCATTTGGAATAACAATAAGAGTATCTACTACAGATTCCATTTTTTCCAAACCATTCATTGCATTTTCAACTCTTTTCTTTCCTTCAATAGTAAATGGAAGGGTCACAATCCCTATTGTCAATGCACCCTGCTTTTTTGATAATGAAGCAATCACAGGAGCAGCACCTGTTCCTGTTCCTCCTCCTAACCCACAAGTTATGAAAATCATATCGCTTCCTGATATTTTCTTTTTAATTTCTGATTCTGATTCTCTTGCTGCTTCTTCTCCTATTTTTGGATTGCTTCCTGCACCTAAACCATGGGTGAGTTCTTTTCCAATCAGGATTTTTTGGTCTGCATTTGTATATAACAGATCCTGAGCATCTGTATTAATTGCTATGAGTTCTCCTCCTTTGATTCCTATTTCTCTCATTCTGCTAAGAGAATTTCCTCCTCCACCTCCAACACCGATTACTTTTATTTTTGTGTTTTGCTTTTTTAATATCTCTTCAAGCTCTCTGTCAACAATAAGAACTTCTTCAGATATGCCAGAATTCATACCTTCTTTTTTTCCAAAAACATCAGCCATAAGTAAAGAAATAGTGAATTATTTATAAGGATTATTGTAGTAAAAAAAGGAGTTATTCATGATTATGGACATGTTCTATAAGCTCTTTAAGTTCAACCTCTTTGATTTCTAACTCTAAGCCAAATAGATCCTTAAATTTTTCGCTAAAAAGCTTGACAAAATCAACTGCTGGCTTTTCAACTTCCAAGATTATTTTGTTATCTTTAATTTCAAACTTTAAATCTCTCTTGAAAAGAAATTCTATGAAAGACTTCACTTTTTCAGCTAATTTATCAATTTTTCTTAAAATCCTTATTTTGTAAACAACATCTTTTCCTGCTAAAGGATTATTGAAATCAACCATTACTCTTCCTCCTGATACTGCAAGAACTTTCGCAATTTTTCCGTCAAAGTTGAACATTGCTCCAATAGAAGGATTTAATTTACTTTGGATAAAAATCTTCAAGGGTATCATTTGTATTAACTTTGTATCTCTTTTTCCAAATGCATTTTCAGGAGAAAGCGCTATTTCATATGTTTCAGGTGTATCTGGTTTTCCGATGAGAAAATCATCAATTGCCTGAAGAAACATTCCCTCACCAAGGCAAAAAACGAACGGTTTTGTTTCAATAGGGTGTGTATGCCCTTCATGCAATTTAGCAACATCTTCTCTTATGTTTGAATCAAATATCTCTCCATCTTTGATTTTTCCTGTAAATTCTATTTCAACAAAATCTTTTTTTTCCAAAGACATTTTATTCCTTGAGCAAAAACGTTTATAAATATATTTTTTCTAGGTTGTTATATGGTTTTAAAGATTATCAATGCAACAGAGGCAAAAGTAGGGACTAATATTATAGTTGATGGCGAGGCATATACTGTCAGAAAAGTTGATATAAGCAAGACAGGAAAACATGGACATTCTAAATGTAGGATAGAAGCTATTGGGATTATTGATGATAACAAAAAAAAGATTCTGGTTCTTCCTGGACATGAAAGAGTAGAAGTTCCAATGATTGACAAGAGAAAAGGACAAGTATTGTCTGTAGGAGACAGGGTAAGTATTATGGACATGGAAAGCTTTGAAACACTTGAAGTTGATTGCCCTGAAGATATAAAACAACAATTAACAGGCGAAGCAAATGTAGAATATTGGGACATTGAAGGGAAAAAGATAATCAAACGTAAGGTATAAAGATTATCAGCAAGGTTTAAAAATCATTTTCATCTCTTCTTATAATCATGACAAACCTATATGAACCAAGAAAAAATGTTTATATAATCCAGAGAAAAGGAAAGGTAGAAAAAATTGTTGGAGAGAGAGAAGATTTGCCCTTTATGACAGGAGTTGCTAGATTAACAACACAACCAACAAATTCAGATATAATGGATTCTATCAAAGAACTTTCAGAGATTAGTGGGAAGATTGCGAGAAAGAAATCAGAGGTGCCTTACAGTGGCTAAGATATTAGAAGCAACAAACAGATTATTCAAGAATGTTTTTGTATGCAAGAAATGCAAGCTTAAAGTCAGAGCAGATCCTCAAAAAATATTGGCTGGAAAAGTTAAATGCAGAAAATGCAGGAGAAATGCTTTCAGGCCGCTTCGTAAAAAATAAACAAAAAAGAGAATGAAAAACAGACAAGCTGTTTTAAAGGAGATAAATGAACTTCATAGTATATGATATAGCATTATTGGTAATTTTTGCCATAGTTGTTGCAATATTTCTTATAAGGAACAAGAAAAAATTAAAGAGAGAAGGATTATTATTTCTTTACAAGGCTGATTGGGGAATAAAACTTATCAATAGAATTGGAAAAAAGCATGAGAAAGCTCTTCGTGTTTTGAGTTATGTTTCTATTGCGATTGGATTCTTGTTGATGGCTGGAATTTTTTATCTGTTCGGAAGAATTTTGTGGATTTACATTTTTAATCCAGCTGTTGTCAAAGCAATAAAAATTCCTCCTATATTGCCCTTGTTTCCTTACCTGCCTCAGGTTTTCAAGTTAGATTTTCTTCCTCCTTTTTATTTTATATATTGGATAATAGTAATCGCAATAGTTGCAATAACTCATGAATTTTCACATGGAATTTTTGCTGCATATAACAAGGTAAAAATAAAGAAAACCGGATTTGGGTTTTTTCCATTCTTTCTTCCTGTATTTTTGGCTGCTTTTGTAGAATTAGATGAAAAGATAATGGCTACAAAAGAAAAAATAAAGCAGATGGCTATACTTTCTGCAGGAGCATTCGCAAATGTCATTACTGCAGTATTATTTTTCTTCCTATTATGGGGGTTTTTTGTAGCCTCATTTACCCCCGCAGGAGTTAGTTTTGATATTTATTCTTATTCACCAGTAATCATGTCTCAGATTAAATCAATAGACAATATTACTTTTGCAATGGTTCCTAACCAGCAGGATTTATTAAATTCTGTGAATCCAAATGGAACAAGTGTAATTAAAACTGTAAATAATCAATATGTGGTTACTAAAGATTTCTTAGAGCAGCAAAAGAATACTGTGAATTATATTCTTCTTTATAATAATCTGCCTGCAATTAATGCGGGGTTAACAGGAGCAATCTCAAAGATAAACGGAGTTTCAATTGACAGCAGAGAAAAACTTTCCAGTGAAATTTCCAAATATTCTCCTGGAAATGTAGTAACCATAGAAACAAAATCTGTGGAAGGAGATAAAACCTATAAAATAACTCTTGGAGAAAATCCAGAAGATAAAACAAAGCCTTTGATTGGAATCGGATTCATGAACCAGCCTGATACAGGGATAATGGGCAAGATTTCAAATCTGATTTATTCAATGAAAAAGCCTAATGTTTATTATGAACCTAAGTTTGGTGCTGCATCATTCATAAATGATTTATTATGGTGGCTTGTCTTGATTAGTTTCAGTGTTGCATTAGTGAACATGCTTCCTGTTGGAATTTTTGATGGGGGAAGATTCTTGTTCTTGGCTGTTTGGGGAATAACAAAAGACAGAAATAAAGCAGAAAAAACTTTCAAGTTCTTGACTTATCTAATATTGCTTTTTGTTTTAGTTCTTATGATCTTCTGGGGAATTGGGGTTTTTGGAAAGGCTTAAAACTCTTTTAAATTTTAGATTTCTATGCTTCCTGAAAAAATAAAGAAAACATTAGAAAAACAGCATTATGAAATTGCTGGGAAGAATGAACATTCTGCTGTTCAAATTTGCAGATGGACAAAGAATTCTTTGAATGGAAAAGGCGGATGCTGGAAAGAAAAATTTTATGGAATTGATAGTGGAAGATGCTGTCAAATGTCTCCTGCTGTAATGTGGTGTGAGAATAAATGCCTGCATTGCTGGCGTCCTATTGAAATGAATTTAGGAATTAATATTGGAAAAGTTGATGAGCCAAAAGAAATAATTGATGAAATAATAAAAGCAAGAAAAAAATTAATGGTTGGTTTTGGAGGAGATGAAAATATTTCCAAGAAAAGATATAAGGAAGCATTAGAACCGAATTTATTCACATTTTCTCTTTCAGGAGAAGCAACTCTTTATCCAAAACTTGATGGATTAATAAAAGAAATAAGAAAAAGAAAGGCAATTTCATTCTTAGTTACTAACGGGCAAAATCCAGATGTAATAAAGAAACTTGAAAAAAATAATGCTCTCCCCACTCAGCTGACAATTTCAATGAATGCTCCTAACAAAGAACTTTTCAAGAAATGGCACAACTCAGTAAGAAAAGATGCTTGGGAAAGATTCAATGAAACTTTGAAATTAATGAAGAAACTAAAAGGAAAAACAAGAAGAGTCGTGAGATTAACTTTAGTGAGACAGGGGGATGACACAGAGAAACTTAAAGAACTAAACAACATGAAACAAGAACATGTTGAAGAATACAAAAAATTAATTCTTATTGCAGAACCTGATTTTATTCACGTGAAAGGTTTCAAGTCTTTAGGTTATTCAAGAGAGAGAATGGGTTATTCAAAGCAACCATTCTACGAAGAAGTTAGAGATTTTGCTAAAAAACTTCTTGAAGAATTAAAATCAAAAGGATACAAGAAACTTGCAGAAGATGAAAGAAGTTGCGTTGTGTTGTTAGGGAAAGATAAGAAGATGATGAAGATTAAGAAGGGGGAGATTTAATTACAAATTTTTCTTTTAATTGATAACTATTACTCCACTTTGTATAAGCATTCCAACCTTGTAAAATTTCCACAAATTTTTCTTTTGATATTTTATTATCATTAAATTCTTTTATCTTTAAATTCATTTTCTTTATATTTCTCTTTCTCAAAAGTCGAAAATGGTAAAAATTTCTAAAACCAACAAAATCAACCCCTCTTGAAAGAGAAATTATCTTAGATTTTTCCTTATGTAGTTCAATTTTTAAATTTTCTTCTAGAAATTTATCAATCCGTAATTTCCAAATTTCAAGTTGCTCTCTTGAACCATGAAGTATTATAAAATCGTCAACATATCTTATATAATGTTCTATTTTTAATCTATGTTTGATAAAATAATCCAATTCGTTTAAATAAACATTTGCAAAGAATTGTGAAGTTAAATTTCCGAGGGGCATTCCCGTGTCTTTATTAAAATTGTCAAGGATTAATCTGATTAAATGTGTAGTCTTTATGCATTTAATCTTTTCTTGGATTATTCTTATCAAAACCTCTCTATTCATCTCTTGAAAATAATGTTTAATATCTGCTTTTAGGCAAAATGCTTCCTTTCTTAGATTGCAAGTAACTTTTCTTTTAAATCTATCAAATCTTTTTATTGCAAACAGAGTTCCTTTTCCTATTCTATTTGCACAAGAGTCATAAATAAATATTTTATCAAAAATTGGTTCAATAATTCTTATTAAGGCATGATGAACAATTCTATCCCTGAATGCAGATTTTGAAATTTTTCTTGTTTTTGGGTCTCGCAGAATAAATGTTTTTAATGGTGCTGGTTTATATGTCTGATTTTTTAATTCATTATTCAAAGTTTTTAGATTGCTGATAAGATTTTCTTCAAATCTTTTTACATAATCTTTCTTTGTTTTTCCTTTTTTTGCTTTTTTATAAGCAAGAAACAAATTTTTCATAGAAATAATTTCATCATAGAGATTATCTGTATTCATAGTAATTATTCCTGTCCTGAAAATAGACTATTCCGAGACTAGAATTCCTGTTATGAGGATTCCTGTTGCAATTGAGATTAGCCCTGTCAGAGTTGGCATTGAACCTGGCAACTTGTAGCCAATGTTATCAATTAGGAGATAATAATCTCTTCACTGAAATTTCTCGCGAGAAATTTCTGTATTTCATAACTTAAAATAAATCTAAATGATGTGCTAATAAATTGGCGTGTAGTCCATATTTTGTAATTCTTGCTCAAGGAAAAACAAAATTTCAGGACAGAAAGAATAATAAAGAGATCTTTAAAGAATTTAGTTTTTTAATTTATTTAGCGAGCAATACCTTACTCGTGTCTGGTGGCACGTACTCCGAGACCAGAATACCAGTAATGAGGATTCCTGCCACAATTGAGATTAGCCCTGTCAGAGCCGGCATAGAACCAGGCAACTGAATCTGCTCTCGGATACCAATAATATAAATTTCCTTCTCTGACATCTTTTCTTGGAAGTCCTTGAGATGTTGGATTATTAACCCAAGATTCTAAATCTATTCTTCTGTCATTCATTAGGGTGTTTCCGTCTAATTTTTCTGTTCTTGCCTTATTTTCTGTAAGCATATACAAACCATCTTGTCTTTTTTCGAAAAATGCATCAAACCATTCTGCTCTCCAAGGCTCTCTGACCCCGGTAATATCTTCATAAATTTCTGGATGATTATTCTTAATCTCTTTTAGAAATTCAACAAACTTCAAAGGAGTTTGCATACTTAATCCTTGTTTTCTTAATTCTTTTTGAGTTTCGAACCAATTTTTTTCCTGTAATGTTCTTTGTTTTGCAACCCAGAGATTTGCTGATGGAACATAAACTGAATCATTTGATGTTTTTTGTCTCAAAGTATAAGAAACTCCTAATTGTTCAAGTCCTTTCAGTGTTTTTTCACTTACTTCTATCAAAGGTGCCATGAATTTTCAATAAATTCTGCGTTTTTAAAGATTTCTATATATTTTTACAAATCAATAACTCCGTCTCTTGTTAATGCTGCAAAACGAATTCCTGCAGGAAGATTAAGAAGAGCAGAAATCAGAGCCATGTGTTCTTTTCCATCTCCACTCGCAATGCTAAGAGCAACTTCTGTTCCATTAATTTTTCCTTTTAACTTTTGCTGAAAATCTTCTTTCAAGTCTTTTATTCTTTTGCTCAAATCAACTTTAATGAATTCAAACTTTTTTTGATGTTGAAATTCTTTTGCGAAATCATCGCCAAAAAGAATTATTTTTTCCCAATCGCCCTGTGTCATTAATCCGGATACTTGTGCCCATGTTCCTTTTCCTGATGATAATAATGCAACGAGTTCCATTTTAAAGAGATCCTGACGCAGAACGTCCATCACAATCAGGACAATAAGGATTTAGATATTTTAATTTGGTTGGAGCTTGACACATTGAACAACGTTTAGCAAAACCATTCAAGAGTAATGCAAAATCATCCCCCAGAGTATTTCCACCAAATCTTGATTCTGAATATCTAAGAGGCCTATAAGAAAACATTTCTCTTGCTTCTTCTTTAGTCAAAGGAGAGATAACAGTAGTAACCTCTATTCCATTAAGAGTTACTTTTTTTGTCTTATCTTCAAGTCCCATATTAAAGAAAAATGAATTTTGTTTTTAAGGATTATTGTGATAATTTGTCTGCTTACGCAGGATTGATAATATGATAATTTAGAAACGCTTACTCCCGACTTCACCCATATGTTTGGGCGAGAAGCTGAAATCGCTCGGTTTAAGTTGCTCAAACGTGTCAATGAACACAATATAGATTAACCCTTCTTTTTCCCCAACCAAATAATTTATAAATCTCCTTTTTCTCTCAAAATTACGCAATTAACTACTTCGATGCAAGATAGGTTCTATGCTTGCGACGTATAAAGTAGAAGCGAACAATTAACGAAAATGACAGAAAATAAGAAATTTTCAGCACAAATACAAAACCAAGGAGGTTTTGCATAATGGCAGAACTTAAAGAAGACTTAGAAAAAGCTTTGATTGAATTAAGAAAAAATATCAAAGAAAGAAAATTCAACCAGTCAGTAGACTTGATTATAAATCTGAGAAAATTTGACCCAAAAAGAAATTCATTGAATCTCTTTGTTCAAGTTCCTTTTAAAATAAAAGACAAAAAAATAGCTGCTTTTCTTGAATCAAAAAACAAGAATGTTGAAACAATTTCAGCAGAAGAGTTCAGAAAATATTCAGACAAAAAAGAAGTTGATAAGCTCGTAAAAGAATTTGACTTTTTTATCAGCCAGGCAAGTTTAATGCCAAAAGTTGCTGCAACATTCGGTAGAGTTTTGGGTCCTGCGGGAAAAATGCCTTCACCACAATTAGGAATAATAATGAATGCTGATGAGAAAATAATAAATGAAATCAAAACAAAAATAAACAACAGCGTAAAAATAAGGACAAAAGAGCCAAGCATAAAAGTCTTAATTGGAAAACAAAACATGAAAGACGAAGAAATTGTTGAAAACATTCTTACTGTTTATAATTCTGCTTTGAAAAATCTTCCAAAAGGAAAAGAAAATATAAAAAATATTGAAATAAAATTCACAATGAGTAAACCTCAGAAGGTGAGAATATGAAAACGCAAAATCCTGTATCAGACGAGAAGAAAGAAGTTGTAAAAGACTTAGTTAACTTAATAAAAGGAAACAAGACAATCTTGGTAGTATCTATCAAAGATATTCCTGCTTCACAATTCCAGGAAATTGGAAAAAAATTAAGAGGAAAAGCAGAAGTTCGTGTTCCTAAAAAAAGCATGATACTAAGAGCAATTGAATCTTCTGGAAATGAAGAACTAAAGAAACTTGAAAGTTCAATAAAAGAAAGCACTGCAGTTTTATTCTCAAACACAGATTCATTTGAATTGGCTTCTGAATTAATAGAAGGAAAAAGAGCAGCAAAAGCAAAACCAGGACAAGAAGCTCCTGAAGACATTGAAGTTCCTGCTGGACCTACTGAAATGATGGCTGGACCTGCTGTAAGTGAATTCGGAGGATTAGGAATAAAGATTCAGATTGAAGGTGGAAAAATAGTTGTCAGAGAAGCAAAAATAATCGCGAAGAAAGGAGACAAGGTTACTCAAAAAGCAGCAGACATGATGTCAAAGATGGATATAAAACCATTTTCAATTGGATTAATTCCCTTAGCAGCATTCGATACAAAAGAAGGAAAATTATACTTGAATATAAAGATAAACAGAGAAGAAACATTAAGAAATTTGAAAGAATTGTTTGCAAAATCATTGGGCTTTGCAGTAAAGATAACTTATGTATGTCCTGACACAATAAAATTCATATTAGGAAAAGCAGGAAGACAAGAAAAAATTATTGAAAATTTAATGAGTAATCACACTCCTCAAATAAATGAGGGAGGAAACTAAAGATGGGAAAAATAATGCCCTTGTATAGCTCACAGAGAGCAGAAGAAGAATTAGCTAGATTAGAATTTGAAAGAGCGAGTATGGAAAACTCAGAATATTTTGTAACATGGGTTGCTTCTACTCTTGGATTGTCTTCTGAACAAGAACAAAAAGCTAGAGAGATAATTGGAATGCCCAAGGGGAGATTTGATGAGATTCAAAGGAGAATAAGAATAATGGAACAATATACTCAACCAACAATGTTGGGAGGAAATAAATAAAATGAAAAACGTATACGCAGCACTTTTGTTGCACAAACTCGGAAAAGAAGTAAGTGAAGAGAATGTGAAAAAAGTTGTTGCAGCTGCTGGCGGAGATGTAGATGAATCTGAAGTTAAGTCTCTTGTCGCTAGTTTGAAAGGTGTTAACATAGACACAGAACTAGAAAGTGCTAGCTTGGTTTCAAGTGCTCCTGCAAGTGCAGTTGCTCCTGTAGAAGCTAAGAAAGAAGAAAAGCACGAAGAAAAGAAAGAAGCTGCAGCAGAAGGATTGTCTGCTTTATTTGGGTAATTATTAGTTTAATAACCGTAGGTAGGCAATCTCACTTTTTCTAGTTGGAAATTTGAGATAATTTATCACAATAATTCTTAAAAAGAGATAATTTTTAATGAGAAGATGAAAACAAAGATTGTTGAAAAAACATTTTGGGTTTATGAAAGAGATGAAAGTGGGTTAATACCTGATGGAGTTAGCCAAGTTAGAGTATATTATAAAAATAATCAGCCAGAGGATGTTTGGTTTATCCCAGATGAAAAATATGGGAGAACAAGTGATAGAATAAATCGGACAAGAGCAGAAGTAATCCAAATAGTTAACATATTGGAGACATCTTTATCTGATTAAAATGAAAACAAAAATAATTTCTAAGATACTAGGTAATATTCCTCTGTATGAAATATTAGAAAGTGATGAACTTGGATTAATACCTTTGAAAGCAGGTTATGCTAGAGTGATTTATGATGAAAATAACAAACCCGAATCTGTATTCTTTGGTTCAAAATCTAAACATCCTGGATTAGATATAGGTGATGATTTAAGTAAAGGAGAAACAAGAAAATATGAAAGAATGTGCAGAAGATATGACAGACAAAATCGAAGGGCGACTAAGGGAATGAACAGGGAAAGAACATTAGAACAAATAAGAAAAATTGCAATAAGACTAGAAAGTTCAGTAGTTAATTAATTCTCAGCCAATTTTCTCCTAACAATTTCTTCATCATCTGGATTAGTAACTCCAAGCCAAGTATCAGGAGTTGAATATAATTTCATTGAAATCTTTTTTTGTTTTATTAAAGAACAAATATCTTCAGGAAGAAGAGCTTCTATTTTTCTATTAGCTTTGTTTTTTTCCTTGAATTCTCTAAGAATAATCTGCAATTCGTTTAGCATTTCTGGTTGTAATGCAAATAAATTCATGCTGCAAAGAGTATCTTCGCCAAAGCGTGTTCCAATATCTGATTTTTCTATTCCAATGATTTCTTTCAAATCTGTTATATAACCATTTTCTTGCTGAAAGATTCCTCTGTTAACTTTTCCAATTTCAGGTACAACTGATTTTAAATTAAAACCTATTGATGCAGAATCAGAATTATTTTTCAAATGTTCTGCAAGAATTCTAAAAGAATTTTTCCCATAGATATCATCTCCATTGCATACAACAAAAGGACAATCAAGAAAAGATTTTGCAGAGCATAAAGCATCTGTTGTTCCCCATGGCTTGTCTCTTGTATTCTCATCATAGTATTGAAGAGCATAGTAAATTGGAATTCCTTTATAGGAATTTCCAAATTTTTCCATGAAAGGTTTTTCTGTTTTATTTCCAACAATGAAAATTATCTTTGTAAATCCTGAGAGAAGCGCCTGATTTAAAGAGTACTCAATAAGAGTTTCTCCATTAGAACCTACTTTTGCAAATTGCTTTATTTTTCCCATGAACCTGCTTGAAATTCCTGCAACCATGTAAACCAAGGCTATTTGCATGAAATATCTTCTTTTGTCAAGTAAATAAATTTGTCTATATTCCAGTTCAATAACATTTATAATCGATTTTTAACAAGTTATTATCTCGAGGTAAATCAAATGACTGAAAATAAGAGATTTTCAGCACAAATACAAAATTGACAAAGAGGTATTTTGCATAAAGATGTGGAGTTTATACGATAAAGATAAATTTCTTGAACCCTTGAAATTTTCAAACGGAAAAAATCAAGAAGATGTTGTAAAAGAAATTTTGAATTCTATAAAAGAAGGCAAGAAAGTTATTTTTATAAAAGGAATGTGTGGGACAGGAAAATCTGCTATTGCACTAAATGTTGCAAAAGAACTTGGAAAGACGAGCATTGTTGTTCCTGGAAAAGCTCTTCAAAACCAATACAAAGAGGATTATGAGAACAACAAATATCTTTTGAAAAACAATGGAGAGAGATTAAAGATAAGTGTTGTTACAGGAAGAAATAATCATAAGTGCAAATTTCTTGAAGGAAGAAACGTTCCTGTATTCAAAGAAGAAAGAAACCTAAGGCTTAATGAAATATTCATGAAGAAAGAAGCAAGAGAAATGGGGAGTGATACTTCTGCGGACAATCCAAATCTTCCTTGCAAAATAGAAATCAAAGACAAGAACAAAAAGATGATTATGGAATATGTGAGAGAGAACAAGGCAATAAATCACAAAAATATTCAAAACATAAAAGATGTGAAGCGAGCAACAATCGCTCCTGCTTGTCCTTATTGGAGTCCTGTATTTCCTGAAAAATTTGAATTAGGGGGAAAGAATTTTGAAAACGCAAAAAAAAGAAGTTATGAAGGACTTAAAGGAACAAAATATAATTTTTACCAAAGAGAACAAGGATGCAAATTTTATGAGCAATTTAATTCTTTCATTGATGCCGATGTTATTGTTTTTAATTCTTTGAAATACAAATTAGAATCTGCAATGAACAGGAAGCCATTGACAGAAGTTGAAATCATTGATGAATGTGATGAATTTCTTGATAGTTTTTCAAGCCAGAGAAGAATAAATGTTGAAAGATTGCAAAATTCTCTGAATATGTTCTATAGTGAAAATGAAAATTTTTACGAAGTTGCAAAAGAAATAAGCGAATTAACTAAAAAAATAAAAAATGACGAAAGAATGAATCACGCAATTTACAACGGAGACATAATTCCTCTGAAGCAAACTCCTGTTTATGCTCTATTGAAAATATTTCTTGAAAACAGCAGTTTGCTCATTGATTTGGATGATGAAAGTTATTTGTTTGAGATTGCAGAAACAGCAAAAACTTTTGATGAATTTTTTGATGAAACATTCATGACATTAAGCAAAAAAGATGATAACATGCTTATTGAATTAGTAACGACAAATCTTGCAAAAAAGTTCAAGGAAATGATGGATAAGAATAAAATAATAATTTTAATGTCAGGAACTCTTCATTCTGAAAATGTTTTGAAAAATGTTTTTGGAATAAATGAATTTGAAATTTTAGATGCAGAAACAGAAAGACAAGGAAGAATTGAAATTTTAAGAACAGGATTAGAGTTTGACTGCAAATATCCAATACCTAGCAGGGAAAAATATCTTAAAGCACTGGATAAATGCGTTGAGATTTCAAAAAAACCAACATTGATTCATATAAACTCTTTTACAGACTTGCCGAATGAAAAAGAAATAAAAGAATTTGAATTAAAAAATTTAATCAACAGAGAAGAACTGAAAGATATTCAAGAAAATGACAAGAAAGAAGAGAGAGTTAAGAAATTCAAGAATAAAGAAATTAATATTCTATTTTCAACAAAATGCAATAGAGGAGTTGATTTTCCAGGAGAAGAATGCAGAAGCATTATTTTCACAAAATATCCTAATCCTGATGTCAAATCTCCATTCTGGAAAATCCTTCAAAAAAATTCTCCAAGTTACTATTGGGAATTTTATAGAGACAAAGCAAGAAGAGAACTGCATCAAAGAATTTATCGTGGCTTAAGGTTTAAAGAAGATTATGTTTATTTGTTATCGCCGGATGAAAGGGTGTTGAAGGGGTTTGAGGGTTAGATTTACACATATGTTTTTAAAATATAAAAAACTAATAGATAAATGAATAGAAGGGGAATTAGTACCACAACAGGTATTCTAGTTGCTATAATCGTTTTAGTTGTTATTGGTGGGGGTTATTATATTTACAATGAGAATCAAAAAACAATCACTGCAAATGCTATATCTGGATTGGAAAGACAATTAGAAGAACAGGGAAAATTAACTGAAGAACAAGAAAAAGAATTAGAAGAACTAGCAAAAGTTACTTGTAAAGAAGTTCAAGTCCCTTATGATGCTCAAGAACAATATACAGAACAAGAACCTTATAGTGCAGAAGAGTGTGAAGGTGTTGGTTTAGCATATAATAAAGTAGACAATTATTGTATTAATTATCAAGATAAAATTATTTTTGAAGACGAACCTGCAAAATATTCAGTAACAGTAAATAATTTAGACGCAGAAAATGGAGGTTATTTCCATGTGGATATTGGATTTAATTTTGAAGGTCAAGTAATAAAGGAGTCACAACAGAGATATATTTATCCTGCTTCTTCAGAAACGTTCAACGTAGAACGTATGGCTTATATTGATAGTTGTTATTTTGTTATGTTAGATGTTCCGGAAAAACAAGTTTGTGAAACAGTAACAAAATATGAAACCGTTACAAAATATAGAACAATTACTAAATATAGAACTGAAACTGTTTGTGAATAGACTTTAAGAAAATTCTTCCCGGATTTAATATAGTAACCTTTAAATTCTATATTTTATTTGAGAAATTAAGCCTCCATCGCATAGTGGTATTGCACCGGTCTTGAGTAAGGATAAACCTTTCACTTGTTCGTCAAGGTTTTGTCAAACAAGAGAACCGGGCCCTTGTGGCTCGCAGGTTCGATTCCTGCTGGAGGCGATTTTTAAATAGATTTTTAAATTTAAATCCCCTTAAAAAAGAATGGCTAAAAAAAAGAATAATCCTATATTTTATTTATCTGGATTTCTTCTTATCTTTGGAGTTTCTGGTTTAATTTATGGACTGGTTCCATATTCTTCCTTGATTATAGGCTCTGTTTCCACAATAATCAGCTTAATTTTAATAAGTATATTAATGCTAATTAAGAAGAAAAAATAAATTTACTTCCCAAACATTCTTTTCCACCAAGACTTCTTTGGCTGTTGTTGTTCTAATTGCTGAATGTCTTCTACATGAAGATATTCAATCTTAGGTTCTACAACTTTAGCAGCTTCTGCGGCTACTTCTTTTTGAGCATCGTCAGAAGCAATTTCAACAGCAGAACGTGAATTTCCCTGCTTTATCAAAGCCCACTTTAATGTGTCTGCAGAATACCCTTTTGCAAGATTTTTTTTGAAATATTCCTGTAATCTCTTTTTATAATTTTCATCCCTCATTCGCTTTTGAAGAATATTGAGTTTAAAAGATTAGTTGTGATAAGTTATATAATTTTGCTCGACTTCGTCGTAAGAAAGGAATGGTTAATAGAAAAATTGAAGCCTGTTGTCGACGTTGGGCAGTTGAATAAAGTAGGTTTAAACTGATAATAAGTTGAAGTTAGAGTATCCAGTTAATCTAAAATTATTTCGAACGAAGTGAGTGTAAATAGGGGGCTACTTGATAGTTATCGGCTTATGCTCATTATAAAAAGAAACAGCCTCTCTTAGCTTTGAAGGAATATCTGAATATAGAGTAACTAAGGGTTCTCCTTTCTTTACTTTTTCTCCAACATGATGATGAAGATAAACTCCTGAAAACTTGTTCAATGGAGAACCTGTCGCTCTTGTCAAAGAATTGATTTTTTTATTATGGATTTCTGCAATTGTTCCTGAACGAGAAGAGGAAATTATTTTCTTGAATTTTCCATACCTCAATCTATTTACGCTTCCTCTTTGGGCTTTTATAATCTCCTTGAATTTTTCAAAGGCTTTTCCAGAATCCATTATTATCAAAGCAAGCTGTTTTCCTTTTCCTTTTTTTGCCATTCCTGTCATTTCAAGCAATTCTCCTGCGAGAAAAACAGATTTTTTTTCCAAGTCATAAGGATATTTGATATTATTTTCAGATTTATCTCTGCTTAGAATTTTTACAATGTCCATTAATTCCAAAGCAGGACCGATTCCATTGCCAATAGGCTGTTCTCCATTTGTAAGAACAACTTTCAATTTTCTCTTGAAGTATTTTCCAAGATATTCAAATTTCTTTTTTAATTTTAATCCGTGTTCTCTTGTAACTTTTGCTGTTTTTCCGTAAGGAATATCTATGAGAATATATTTTGCTCCCATCGAAAGTTTTTTTGCCATTATCGAAGCCAAGAGTTGTGCTTCTGGGTCAATCTCAAGAACTTTTTCTATTTTTATTATCTTTGAATCGGCAGGAACAATTCCCAATGAACCTCCCCACACCATGCAACCATTTGTCTTGCTTACAATTTTTTTTATTTCTGGAATGGAGAATTCAACATCTGCAATTGTTTCAACAACATCTGATGTTCCTGCTGCTGTTGTTATTGCCCTTGAAGAAGTTTTTGGAATCAATAATCCTGCAGCAGCGAGAATTGAAACTACTAGGGGAGTTGTCCTATTTCCAGGAATTCCTCCTATAGAATGCTTGTCAACAACAATTCCTTTTTTCCAGACAATTTTTTTTCCTGACTCTGCAATCGCCTTGACTAATGAGATTGTTTCATTCATGCTTGTTCCATTCCTGTACATTGCGGAAACAAAAAGAGCAATTTCTGCTTCTGAAAGAGAATTGCTGACAATTCCGTCAATGATTGTCCTGACTTCCTCAAGAGATAATTCTTTTTTGTCTAGCTTCTTTTTTATATAAATCAAGCTCTTTGAAATTGGGGCGTGAGTTACTTCAACTTTCTGGCCTACTTTTAATTCCAAGGCATCTTTCATTTCAGAAGAAACTGCAATTTCATTTTCTTTCACTAATCCAGAACTAATATCTACTATGCTTGAAATTGTTTTATTTGAAGAAGTCTTCATGAAAATCCTGTCCTTTGTAAAAATTCCTATTTTCTTGGCTGTTTTTTCATTAAGCATGACAACAGGAAGTCCTGCAGACCATTTCAATATTTTAATTTTCAGTTGCATTTTAAGCCGGTTTCTTTCTGTAAACATCCAGAATTATAATTAGGTATGCAAGTATCAAAGGACCGATTATAAATCCAAGGACTCCGAACATCATGAATCCTCCAATCATCCCAATAAGCACAACAGCAGGACTTAACTCTGCTTTTCTTGAAACAAAGAAAGGACGCACTAGGCTGTCTGAAAATGAAGAGATTAGCCCGAAAATTATTATTCCTACTCCTGCAAAAGTATTATCTCCTGCAAAAAGGAAAACTGCGGTAGGAATCCAAACCAGCGCAGGACCTACTATAGGAAGAACTCCTGCAATTACCGAAAATATTGTCAGCAACAATGCATTCGGAACCTTGAAAATAAAAAGTCCTGCTCCAAGAATTGCTCCCTGCATCATACCCAGAACAATTTGTCCAATCAAAACAGAAGAGGTTATATCTTTTGAAAGCTTGAACATTCTTTTTTGTACATCTGAGGTGAATGGCAAAAGGCTCTGTATGTAATTTATTATTCTTTCTCTGTCTTTAAGCACAAAGAACAATGTGAAGAATACAACAGCTGTTTGAAGCATTATTGTAGGAAATTGCAAAAGCAAATCAGCGAACCCATTCATTATTGAATTAGTTGTATTTGTAACAAAAGTATGAATCATAGGGCCTATTTGTGCTGCCAAATCATTCGATGCAAAAAGTGCAGGGAATATTTTTCTAAGAGGGGTTACAAAATCCAATTGTTGTGAAGCAATGTAAAGTTTTACTGACTGGTTTATGATAATAGGAAGAAGAAACCATACAGGAAGAACTACCAACCAAATCAATAAAATACAAACTAATATCGCTGTAATCTTTGGTGCTTTTAATAATTTAAGAATTCTGTTATGCAAGGGAGTAAAAATAAATGCCAACAATATTCCAAATATTATTGCAAGCAAGATTGGCCTTAGCATTAAAAATGCCAAAACTGCAAGTCCTAAAATAATCACTACTGTCAGTCCTTTTTTAAAAAATACGTCATCCATTTTATATTGTGTATTATATATTATTCATAGATAGATTAAATTTATAAAAGTTTGTAAGGAAAAATTTATAAGCAAAATTTAACAAAAGGTTTTATGAATTTTATAAAAAAAGTGTGGGATGGAAGAATTGATGACATTGTTCATCAGCAATTTCAGAAATTCAGCAGAGGAGAATTTAGAGATAGAGCACAAATAAAAGTCAAAAGAGTAAAAGACAAGTATACTATCTCTACTGGAAACGAATTTGCTAATGATTTTGTAAGAATTTTGGCTGAAAAATTAGGAGACAAGAAAACTCCTGTCACAGGAGCTATTGTTTCAACTCTAGATTTAGTTGGTTTAGACTATCAAGGAAAAAAGCAATTCATGGGCATAAAGCAGTATGTCATAAAAAAAGAGATGTCTGGAAAAGAAATGCTTGATTTATTGAATAGATTTCCAAAAGGATTTTTCGCGTTGAGTTTTGAAACAGGGAATTACTTGTTAAAGATAAAACCAAAGGCTCCAAAATCAGCAAAACCTTCAACAAAAGACAATGAGAAAATAAAGCCAGATTTTTGCAAGCTCGTGACTAATGACTCTTCAATCGCGAAAAGCTTTGTTTTTGAAAAAGAAGACTTTAAAGATGCAGAAGTAACTCATACTTTTTTTATCAATGAAATGGTTCTTCCGAAAGGGGAAACTGATTTTGCCAAAGTAAGGGAAATGGCTAAAAGAAAAGGCAAGATTGTGAGGAAAGCCTTGATTGATGGACAGCAAATGAATAGTGAGAAAGAGTTTGAAGCGTAATTCTTGACTATTAGAAACCCTTTTAAACCCCGATTTTCTCTCTATTTTATCCAGGGTAAAGAATAAAATGTATTCCGCAAAAATATTAAGAAATGGGTACAATAAGAAGACCAAGAAAAGGAAGTTTGCAGTATTGGCCGAGAAAACGAGCCACTAGGTTTTTGCCTAGTGTTAACTGGAATTTTATTAAGTCTGGAAATAATCTCAAAGGTTTCATATGTTACAAAGCAGGAATGGCTTCTGCTTACGTAAAAGACAACACTCCTAATTCTATGACAAAAGGAAAGAACATTGCTATTCCTGTCACAATTCTTGAATGCCCAACAATGAAAATTTTATCAATAAGATTCTACAAAGATGGGCAAGTTAGAAAAGAAATTCTTGCTGAAAATCTTGAAAAAGAATTAAGCAGAATAATCAAGATGCCAAAGAAAAAAATGGGCAAGATTGAAGATATCAAACAAGAAGATTATGATGATGTTAGAGTCATATTTTATTCACAAGTTAAAAAGACAAACATAAAGAAAACACCTGATATTGTTGAAATAGGACTTGCTGGAGAATTAACTGCAAAGATAAATTTCATAAAAGAAAATCTCAACAAGGAAATTTCTGTTCTTGATATTTTCAAGACAGGACAATTAGTTGACTTGAGAGGGTTGACAAGAGGAAAAGGACTTCAAGGACCAATGAAAAGATTTGGTATTGGAATGAAATCACACAAATCTGAAAAAGGTAGAAGAAATCCAGGAAGCTTAGGACCATGGCATCCTGCAAGAGTAACTTTCAGAACACCACAAGCAGGACAATTAGGTATGTTCACAAGAGTTATTTACAATAACAAAATAATTGATTTGGGAAAATCTTCTGATAATGGGAAAAAATTTACTACTAATCTAAAAAATTTCGGTGATATAAAAACAGATTATGCTTTGGTTTTTGGAAGTGTTCAAGGAACAGTTAAGAGACAATTGCTTATGACTCTTCCATTGAGAGAAACAAAAAGTCAAGTAAAGAAAAGTTATGACTTGGTGGAGATAAGATGAAAACAAAAATATTCGACATAAACGGGAAAGAAAAAGGAAGCATTGAATTGCCTAGTTTTTTCTCTGAAAAAATAAGAGAAGATATTCTATCAAAAGTTCTTGAAACAAGAAAAACAAAACAACCTTATGCTCCTTCATTAGTTGGAGGAAAGCAACATTCTGCTTCTGGTATTGCTAAACACACAAGAAGTGTTTGGAAAACACAATATGGAAAAGGAATGGCAAGAGTTTCCAGAAAAATAATGTCAAGAAGAGGAACTCAGTTCAATTGGGTTGGTGCAGAAACAGCACAGACAAGAGGAGGAAGAAGAGCACATCCTCCAAAAGTTATCTCAATGATAAATTCCAAAAAAATAAACAAGAGAGAACTTGAAATTGCATTAATATCTGCTTTAAGCGCTACTGCAAATGAAAAGAAAGTTTTGGGGAAATATTCAACATTAGAAGGAAAGAAAATAGAAAATCTTCCTATTGTTGTTGAAGATAAACTTCTTAAGCTAAAGACAAAAGAATTGCTATCTAGTTTAAAGAAAGTTCTTGGTGAATTATATGAAGTTGCGATAAGGAAAAAGAAAATAAGAAGCGGAAGAGGAAAATCAAGAGGAAGAAAATATAAATCAAACGCAGGAGTTCTTTTAGTAACCGGAAATAAGGAGAAATTCAGCACAAACGCATTTGAAGTAAAGAGTGCAGGAAGCGTCAGTGTTATGGATTTGGCAAAAGGCGGAGCAGGAAGATTGACAGTTTATACTGAACAGGCAATAGGTGATTTAAATGAAAGACTTGGAGGAAAAAACAAATGAAACCAATAGTAACAGAAAAAGCAGTTATGGCAATTGAAAAAGAAAATGTTTTAACATTTGAACTTCCAATGAAAAAGACAAAACCTGAAATTAAAAAAGAAATTGAAGAACTTTTCGATGTTAAAATAGAAAAAATCAGAACAATAATCCAATCAAATAAAAAATATGCGATGGTAAAATTAAAGAAAGATTTCCCTGCTATTGACATAGCAACGAAATTAGGAATGATGTAATATGGGTAAAAGAATAATCACACAAGCGCGTGGGCATGGAAGCATGAGTTATCGTGTTAGAAGAAAAGCATACAGATTCAGATTAAAATATCCAAGAAAACTTGAAGGAGAAGGAACTGTTGTGAAATTGCAAAGTTCAACAGGACATACTGCTCCTTTGGCAAAAGTGAGATACAATGAGGGATTTTTTTACATGCCTGCATTCAGAGGAATGATTGAAGGACAGAAAATAAATTTCAATGGAACAGAAATTAAAGAAGGAACCATAATGAAATTAAAAGACATCCCTGTAAAAACACAAATTTATAATATAGAATCAAGATTAGGAGACGGAGGAGTTTTCATAAAAACAGGTGGAAGTTCTGCAATAGTAAACAGAATCGTAAAAGAAGGAGTTTTTGTATTAATGCCTTCTAAAAAAGAAAAACTATTCACAGGAGAAAGCAGAGCAACAATAGGAGTAATCGCAGGAGCAGGAAGATTAGACAAGCCATTAGTCAAGGCAGGAAAAAACTTTTATATTAAAAAATTAAGAAATAAACTTTGGCCAAGGACTTCAGCAGTCAAGATGAATGCAATCGACCACCCATTCGGTTCTGGTAGAGGAAAGCATCCGAAGAGCAAGATTGCAAAGAGAAACGCTCCTCACGGAAGAAGAGTAGGATTGCTAAGACCAAGAAGAACTGGTAGGAAGAAAAGATAAAAATGAAAACAATAACACAACCAAAAATTCAAGAATTAGAATCTAAAGAAGATTTAGAATTACTTGTAAGTGGAGATTTAGTTAATGTTGATTTTGAAGAATATAAGGGTTATCTAACTTATTATGGTAGATCTAATAGGTTTTTGATGTTTAAGGGAAAATTATACCAAGATAGAACAGAAAGTATTGTTTATTATAATATTGAATTATTAGATGTTCAAGATAATAAAGTTATTAAGAGATCTCAATAAAAATGGAAAAAATAGAATCAACAAAAAAAATATTCAAGTACAGAGGAAAAACACTCGAAGAGCTCAAAGAACTTGATGTGAGAGAGTTTTCAAAACTTTTGAAATCAAGAACAAGAAGAATGGTATTGAGACAATTCAATGAAATAAATGAATTCGTCAACAGGTCAAAAGTAAAAATTGAAAGAAAAAAGACAATAAAGACACACGACAGAAATCTTGTTGTTGTTCCTCAAATGGTTGGAATGAGAATACACATTTACAATGGACATGCTTTTATTCCTGTAGATGTTATTGGAGAAATGCTTGGACACAGGTTCGGAGAATTTTCAATGACAAGAGGAAAAGTTAAACATGGAACAGCTGGAATTGGTTCTACAAAAGGAAGCAAGTCCCAGTCTAAGAAATAAAATGACAAATCAATTAATGCCTTTGGAAATAATAATAAGACTAGAAAGAACAATTGATGGAATAAGTAAATCAAAAGATAATGTGAAAACGTCTCTTTATATTGTAGCAAGTAACTCCCTTTTAAACGCAGCAAGGGATGCTGGATTTTCACCAAAATTGATACAAAATTATCTTAGCAGGATTGTTCATTCAGTAAGAACTTCATACCTGGAGCATATATCATTATAAAATGGCAGAAGAAAATAAAGAAACAAAATTGGAAGAGAAAACTGAAGAGACTAAAACAACAGAAAAAGAAGAAAAAGTTGAAGAGAAAAAAACAGAAACAGCTGAAAAAACAAAAGAAAAGAAAAAAGAAGAAGTCAAGAAAGTTGTGAAAGTCAAGAAAACAGAAGCTGTTGTAAATGCTAAAAGTCTTCCGATATCAACATTAGATGCAATGTACATTTCAAAATTCATAAAGAAGAAAACAATTGAAAAAGCAATTGAAAATTTGGAAATGGTTTTGAAGTTCAAGAAAGCTATTCCAATGAGAGGAGAAATTCCCCATAGAAAAGGAAAAAGAATGATGTCTGGAAGATATCCATTGAAAGCAGTTGAATCTTTCATAATATTATTGAAAAGTCTTCAGTCAAATGCAAACGCAAATGGAATGGATGAACCAATAGTTGTTGAGGCAATTGCAAACAAGGCTTACCAGCCTTTCGGAAGATTTGGAGCAATAAGAAGAAAAAGAACTCATATTACAATTAAAGTAATGGAGAAGAAGTTAATCTCTAAGAAGAAAACAAAAAAGTAAAATGACAGAACTAACGTTCAGCACAAATAAAAATTCAGGAGAATTTTCATAATGGAAGAGAATAATGTAGTAGCATTCAAGAAGAAAGAATATTCTGTAAAAGAATATATCAAGACATTACTTGAAAAAGGAAAAGTCAGCAAGGTAAGAATTGAATACACTCCTATAGGAGAAAAAATAATCATTGCAACTCACAAGCCAGGATTAGTAATCGGAAGAAAAGGAGAAAAAATCGATGAATTGAGAAGAGTGCTAAAAATAAAATTCAAGCTTGAAAATCCAAGCATTGAAATTGAAGAAGTATTAAAGCCAGAATTAGACGCACAGATAATGGCTGATGATATTGCTTTAGGATTAGAAAGATTTGGGCCTGTAAAATTCAAGGTAATCGCATACAGAACACTTCAAAAAATAATGAACTCTGGTGCTCTTGGAGCAGA
Source organism: Nanobdellota archaeon (assembly GCA_030648285.1). Taxonomy (GTDB): domain Archaea; phylum Nanobdellota; class Nanobdellia; order Pacearchaeales; family GW2011-AR1; genus JAUSIC01. The sequence goes on from JAUSIC010000011.1 coordinate 65,752, forward strand.
AATTGTTCTTGGAGGAAAACTTCCAAGTGCAAGGGCAAAAACCTGGAGATTCTCCCAAGGATACTTGAAAAAAACAGGAGAAAGTGCAAAGCTTGTTGATAGAGCAAAAGCAAGAGCAGAAACAAAACCAGGAACAGTAGGAGTAAAAGTTGCAATACTCTCTCCTAATATCCATATGAGAGACACAGTAAAAATTGACGATGAAGCACTTGCAAGAATAAAATTGAACATAGCAAAAATGCAAATTCCAGAAGAAATCAAAAAAGTAAAGAAGACAAGAAAGAAGAAGGAGACTGAATAATGGCAAAACAACTAAAATCAAAAGATATTCAAAAAATGACTAAAGAAGAAAAGGAAAAGAAAATAAAGGAACTCAAAATGGAATAAGTGAAGTCAAAGGCAGGTTCTGCAAAAGGCGGAAGT
>JAUSIC010000004.1 GCA_030648285.1 Nanobdellota archaeon
TTTTTAATTTTTTTACCACTATAAATAATTGCAAAGTTCTTTTGTGTTTGGGGCGCCCGTTTAAGAAATTTAGCAGAGTTAACTAAGATATCATCGCTATTAGAGGTTACATCTGAAACAACATTAGTCATTTTAATATTCTTCAAAAAATTCTTTAATTAAATCTAAAATCTGTTGAGGGTTAGAATCATCTAATTCTTTTTTACTACTGATATGATAAAGAGAATGTGTTTTATCGTTAGCATCATTTTTAAATTTCTCAGATAAAGATAGAATCCTTTGAACAAGTTGTTTTTCATCGGGATCAAAACTAGTTGATTTCTTTCTTAAATTATCTATAATTTCAGATAAATCTCTAGTGTGTCCTGTATCAAAGTTTAGGTAAATTTCCTTGTCCTGTTTTGTTTTATTTGGGAATTTCTTTTTAATAATCTCTACGATTAGATTCTCAATTACTTTTCGAATTATAATAAATGAAGCAGTATAACCATGAGCATGATAACACCGATTAATCTCTTCTATATGAGCTTTTAGGAATTTATTTCCTGTAGGATAAGTAATAAAGGAGGGTATATTTTTCGATTTTTGATGAGAACTTACTTTAGTTTTAATAACTTGAATATTTTTATCTTTCAAACTATCTCTATCTTTATCATCTAACAATCCCCAAACGGAAAACCCTTCTCTTTTTGCCCAAATTTCTGCGGCAGCATTTAATGGAACTCTGTGATCTCTAGAAAGTTTAGAAAGAGTAACATGAATATTATTCTCTGTTTTTTTAGGAAATTTCTTTTTCAATTTAAGAAGAATCTTTGGATTAAGCTTTTGCTTAGCCATCTTAAACTACCTTCCTATATAGTTTTCCCTCTTTTATTAGAAGTCCTTCGTTTTCCAAGTCTTTCCAAATTTTAGTAACTGTTTTTGAAGATGTTTTTAGCAATTTAACTATTTCAGATTGTTTTTTAACCCCCGTCAAATCATAAATTTTCCTTTCTGTTGTATCTAAATCTTGAAATTTCTTTGATTGTTTCACTAAAAACATCATCATTTCTTTTATTTTTTTAATGTCTTGTTCAGTCATTTTTCTTTTTTTTTCTTTTTTTAATCCCCTTTAATTCTCTTGAAATATCTGCTTGATCAATACCTGTGATATTTTGTAGTTCATATTGATTAAATCCCCCCTTGGAAAGTTTTTTTAAATATGTTCTATCAAAATTTCCTTGCATCCCAGAAATGACTATAAGCTTATCTACTTTATCAATTAATTCCTGTAGCAATTCTTTTTCAGTTTTAATTTCGGGGTTTTTTCGTTTTGGCATTTTTTCCCTCTTTTTTTATTGTTTTTTTAAAATTACTGGCATCTTTTTCTAGTATTTTCGCAGCAGTTTTTATTCCAACAGAATATCTTAAAATTTTTAATTTATCTTCATTAGTAAGCCTATCAACACTTTCTAATATAATTAATCCATCAAGCTTTCTATTAAATTCTTCTAACAATTTGAATAGTTTTTCTTCATTCATCTTTTTTTCCATCCTTTTGTGTCTCTAACATTTTTTATGTTAACAATTGGGCTTATCTCATCAGAAGTAAAACCCATATTCTTTAAAGCAAAAATTTTATCGTCTTTATCCTGCACATTTTGAATGATAAGCAGAGCTATAACTTTATTTAATTTCTTATCAATACTTTTTAATAATTCTTCACTCATTTTCTCGTCCATCCTTTCATTTGTCTAACGTTTGCAATTCCCAACATATCTCCAATTTCATAAGAACTAAGTCCCATCTTTTTTAAAATTTCAATTTTTTTATTAGCATCATTAATTCCTTGAAGAGATAGTATTGCAATTATTTTATCTAATCTTTTCTTTATCTCTCTAAATTGGTCATCATTCATTTTCTTCTTTAACTCCTTTTTTCTTTAACTTCTTTATAGGAAATGAAGCGTTTATGTTACTGGGATAGATATTCTTAACTTTCAAGACGGTTTCTATTTGCTCAGGAGTAGCCCCATTCTGTAATAGTTGTAAAATTAATAAACTTTCAATTTGGGTAAGCATTTCTTTCAGATTATTCACATCAATTTCAGGTGCCATAGTATATTTTATATTATCAATAGTATATAAACTTTTATGTATTATATTTATGTATCTATTTATAAGTTGTTTAAAGCGTAAAAATCAGTTTTTAACTGCAATGTTATAATTAATAAGTCCTATAAATATACTATATTCTCAGAGTAAAATAGATTTTACCGAAGGATAAAGGTGGTATTTTTTATAAATAAAAAGTATATGGATATTAAAATAATTATTTTTAGCTTATCGCTTAAATAATTTTCCCCTTCCCCCAAACCCCAACCCTTAAAAACCCCCATATTTCCCCTTCTTTATGAACAACTTGGAAAGAATAACTAAGAAGCTGATGACAGGAAAGATAGCAAGAAAATTGAGTGCTCTTGCTTTAGCGGGGCTTATGCAATTGGGATGCTCAAAAATACTAGATGCAAACTTAATTGTCAATCTTCCAGAAGGCCCATATACTTATCCTATAGTAGTCCAAAATGAGAATTCAGGTGATATGAATAATCCTGAAGGAAGTGACATGTGGATAAATTGGGGAGAAACAGAAGGTTTTTTTAAATTAAATTCTGGGCAGTCTTATTTGATTAAAGCTGTTGGATTTCCAGGTTACAGAATTACTCAAGATGGAAGATTAGAACTCTTGAGGTATGATTCTAATGAGGAATATGCTGTTTTGGCTTCACCTGGTGAAACTTGTGAAGTAGATTTTACTATGAAAGATGAACCTAGAGTTATTAGTTTTGATTAGAGTGTTTGAAAAACTTTAAATACCTCTTTAAATTATATAAAATATGAGTGAAGGAAGAGGTAGAAGTAAAAAAGGAATGATTATATTTATTTTAATTGTTGTTATTGCACTTTTTTTAATCTGGGGTTATGTTGGAGGACAAGAAGCAAAAAAAGTAGGGGTAACTTGTGATATGGGTATTAGTCCTACTTTTTGCTGGAAATGGCATACAAATGCTGTTGGACAAATACAAGAAGGAATCGATAATGCGTTAGGCGGATAGTCAAAATAACATCATGGGAAAGAAAATAAAAATAAAAAGAGAGTGGGGCAAGTTTTTTCGACTTATACTTTATAATTTAGGGGAGACATTAAAAAAAATTTCTGGCTCTAAATCTGAAACAAATAAAGCTGATAAAAAAAGTAAAAAGAAATAATTATTCTACTTTAATTTCCCTTCATTATTTCTCCATAGTAAAATATATTAACATAAATTTGTTTTAATTGATATGAAAAGAGGTCCGACTGTTTGGGATATACTTGCATGGCTTGTTCTTGCAGGAATTTTTATATGGTTGATATTAAAAGTTACAGGGGTTATTAACACTCCTGCAGTGATTGAATATGCTCCTATTTTTGGTGTTGTTTATCTTGCTGGTTGGGCAATGCATAAGATTGATAGTGCTTCTGATGATATAAAAGATTTAAAGAAATTTGCAAAAGATACTTCTAACGAAATTAATAATATCAAGACGAATTGTGTTAAAAATCATGGAGAGTAATTATTTTGGAAAGATTAATAGAATAATTGAAGTCTGTTGTAAATATTGTTCAACTCATAATCAGCATTTTTAGATTAACTTAATTATCAATTCTGCGTGAGCAGACAATTTTCACTCTACCTTTATTTCCCTTCTAAATGAATTTTCCCCTTCATTGAAGTCTTTGAATGATTTAACTTTTAATCTTCTCATGAACAAAGGGCAGTTGATTACGAAGGTTTCAAATTCACCGCCTTCTCCTGCGGGATGAATGTTGTATTTTCGCTTCAAGTCTTCTGCTCGAGTTATGAAATCCTTGTCTATCTTTTTTCCTAACCAGCTTTGTGTTAATGGGAAAGCAAATACACCGACTATAATTATTTCAAAATTATTTTTTATTAATTCTTTGAGATAAAGTATTTCATCTTTATGCCATAAGGGGTTGAAGCACTTTAGATTTAATTTATCGCAGATTTTTTGTATTCTTGATGCTTGATATTCAGAATGAAGTGCGCCTGTCACGATAGTATCAATTTCATATTCTTCTTTTGCTCTTTTAATTGCCTTTTCCAAATCTTTTAATTCTTCTTCTTTTTTTCCTTGAGTTTCTTCAACTAACAAGGAAATATTCATAACATCTGCTTGTTTTTCTGTTTGTTCAATGCTTGGAGTATGAAACATATAAGATTCTTTGTTTTCAGAGTGAAGAGTTATCAGGCAAGCTAATTCATATCCTGCTTTTTTAGCAAGAAAAGCTGAGTATGTTGAATCTTTTCCTCCGGAGAATAAAACTGCACATTTCATATTAACTAAATCCTCTAAATATTTATAAATTAAATGCTTTTATTGATTTTTGTGAAAGGGGTTTTAAAAACAACAAAACAGGTGGTAGACGAATCTTGGGATGTTTGTATAAATCGTGATGCCATACAAAGAGTTTGTTCTGATTTGGTTTTGAAAGATACACCTTTCTGGCTTGATGGAACACCTTTTCTAAAACCCGAATTAAGTGATATTGATAAGCTAAATCTAATGTTTACAATGGGTGCTTTGAATTTTTGTTACTGGGGAGAACCAAAATGGACAGTAGAATATAATGGAAAACAATTAGACGGAGCATGGGCAATGATTGCTTCTTTTTATCGTGCAGTTGAAGAGGGCAAACCAATTTTTAATTCTTCTTATCTGGAAAACATAATCGAACAAGAAGTTGGTGATATTCTCAGAGGACAACCTCAAATTCCCTTATTTAATGAAAGAGTAAGCATATTGAGAGAAACAGGAGCTGGATTAAATAAAAAATATCAGGGAGAATTTGTCAATTTATTGGAATCTGCTTCTCATGATGCTCTGAAATTATTGGATTTAATTACTGAAAATTTTCCTTCTTATGATGATTTTGCTAATTATAATGGAGCAAAAGTAGAATTTCATAAGAGAGCACAACTAGTAATCAGTGGAATATATGGAGCATTCCACGGACAAGGATTTGGAAATTTTAGAAATGTCCATGAATTAACTGCCTGTGCTGATTATAAAATTCCTCAGACTCTGCGCAAATCGAGAATCTTGGAATATTCAGAAGATTTGGCACACAAAGTAGATACAAAACAGGAAATTCCCGCAAGTAGCAGAGAAGAAGTTGAAATCAGAGCAAATCAATTATGGGCAATAGAATACATGAAAGATGCTTTACAAAAAAGAATTCCTGGAATAAGGTCTATTGATTTAGATTCATGGCTATGGTTGCAAGGACAGAATAAATCTCCAGATGACAAACCTTATCATAGGACTAGGACAATTTATTATTAAAAATAGTATATTTCATTATAATTATACTTTTAAACTAATTAATCAATAAAAAAATATGGTTGAAAAAGTAGAAGGAGTAAATAGAGGAGATTTAGTTGAACTTACTCTCAAACGTGGTGCTAAAAAACAGCTGGATATGGAATATTGGTTTTCAGAAGATAAAAGCGGAAAGACAGATACTCGTGGAAGAATTTTTGTTGGTTATGTTGTAGAAGTTGATGATAATTCTATTGCTTTAGCACATAGTTGGAATGTATTCGATAGAGAGCCAGAACGCATGGGAGGAATTAGATTTAAATTTGATGCTATTGGTTCTTATTGTAAACATCAGAGGAATTACGTTTAATTTAATTGTTATTAAGTTTCTCAAGATGTCAATGAACTTCAATTAGGATTAACCCTCTTTCCTTTCCCCAAAAATATTTATAGTTTAATGACGTATATTTATTATGAAAATATCAGATAGATTAAAGGTATTTGGAAGATATTTGTACGGAGGATTATATTCAATCGGAGAAGGAATGACTTCTATTGATGAAGGAATGGCAATGATAGTGGGAGGTTACAATCCTCCTAAAATCAAAGTTACTAGTGATGAAGAAGCATTGAAAATAGATAGAGAAACCATGGAAAAAGATTGGGAAATTGTTGCTAAAGATTTAGAGAAAGCAGTAAAAGAGTTTGAGAAAGGAAATAGTTCTAGTGAGTAAAAAAATGTCTTTAAGAAAGAAGAAATGATAATAATTTTCGGCTCTTTGACGCTTAGTTTAACTTAATTAACGATTGTTATAAACTTAAACATCTACAACAGGCTTCAATTATTGTATTAACCTTTCCTAATTTTCAGAATTTTCTTCTTCCTTTACTTCGACTTCAAACTCTTCATCAACAGGATTTTCAAATTCTTCTTCTGTTTCATCAGCACGTTTTCTTTGATGCTTGTCAAACTGCGCAATTTGTTCTTCCAGCTCTTTTTTCAGTTCTTCCAAAGGATCTGCATTATGCTCGAGATAGGTTTCTTTCAGCCAGATGTAAATTTCATCAAAATGATTTTCCTGCTCTAACCAGACTTTTTTCTGTGTTTCAAGATGCAACAAGGGAAAAAATGAAATTAATCTTTCTTCTTTGTTTTCTCCAACAAAATTAGTAAATGAAACTTTTTTACTTTCACTATTTTTTTTTAGATGAGTAGTAAGTTTTTCATAGATTTCTTTTATTTTATCTGAAATGTTGTATTTTCTCTTTGGAATTGCAAAAGCATTTTCCATCATTGCGTTATTGTTAGAAACTTCTCTCTTTATTCTCCTGTTTTCAGTGGAAATTGCCTTGTTAAGAGATTCAATAAGCTCTTTTAATGTTACTTTTCTGAATCTTGGTATTGGTGATTTTGGAATTAATTCAGGAATTTCTTCATCTAATTCAATTCTTTCTAGCTCATACTTCTTTTTCTCTTCTTTTCCAAATAGAATGTCATCAATACTTTTGATGTATTTGTCTAAAAGAATCTCTGATTTTATCTTCAATAGCAAAGAAGCAGCAAGAAGAACCTTGCTTGAGACAAAGAAATCTGCCTCTTCTATTGTTCTTATTTTTTCAAGATACTTGTCTGTAAGGACTATTATATCAATATTCCAGGGGTCTAACTGCTCTGCGTTAATCAAATCGTAGATTATTTCCTGCCAGCCTATTTCCCTGTTAAATAAGAGGTTTTGAATCTGTTGTTGCTGGGCATTTTGAGTTTTTGGCTCGTTTTCCTTCTTTTCTTCTACCATATATTATGCAAGAAAAATAGTTTTATATTTGTTTAGTTCTTAAATTCCCAAAAACCTAAACGCCCTTTTGCAGGAATTGGTTTTATTCTTTCTGGATTTTCCAAAATAAATCCATAATTACCCCAATCTGATGAGGCTAAATGACGATTTTTATCTTTCTCATGTTCTTCTTTTGAAAGATAATGCTTTACTTCAACAAGTTTCACTTTTCCAACAATCATTCCGAGAGGCAGTGTTTCAAAATCAAATTTTTTCATTGATTTTAAATCAGGACTTTTAGAAGCATGAATTAGAAATTCCCCTCGAAAATGTGTGTTCCAATTCCTAAGTTCTATTTTTTTCCTTCCAGAAACAATAAGTTCAGCAAAAGGCTGTTTGAGTGACAGGGCTTTCATATACTTTCATTACACAAATATTTATTAAGTTTTTGAAAAATAAACTATAATGAGTTTTTATTTTAATTTTACGACTATAGAAGATATGAGCCAAGTAAGAGCATTAATAGACTTCATGGCTACTCAAGATTTAGATTATCCTCATTATGATGACTGGTTACAAAGAACAGAAAGTCAGCTAGAAAGAGAAGAGAAAAAAGCAGTACTTGCTTTTAGTGATGGGAAATTGGTTGGAAACATAGTACATCAGGTTTGTAGAGATAGTGGACTTGGAACGCTAATAGAATTAAAAAATTCCAGAGTTCATCCTGATTTGAGAGATAGATATTTCATGAAATTCATGCTTAAACAACTATCTAAGGAATGTGAAGGAAAATATGATGGGTTAATAGGAGATATTAGAGCACATCAGAAAGCAACTCTTAATTATTTCATACATGAAGGATTTATACCTGTAGCGAAGACAACCTTATATGAACCTAATATGGAAGAAGTTACAGTATTCAAACCATTAAGACAAGAAGCAGGACTTTTAGCGCCTAAAATTAAGAAAGTAATTGTCGCAAAGTCATTATGATTCAATTGTAGTGCCTAAACACATAATAAGTAGTGCCTAAGAATAAACCTGGATTAAGTGTATATGATTGTCATTTAATACTGACTACTTCTCGTCATTCTTTAAGGGTAACAACAACGAAAGGTTTAAATATGAGGGTTCTCTCTATTTTCTATCACCTCTTTTTCCCCAGGAGAAGCTTCAGGTCACACTACTTGTTTGATCTGAAGAATCTCCCAGGGTTATAATCATGATTTAATCACTTTAGTGATTTCATAAAAAAGAGATTTTTAGGTGGAATAATTAACTAACTTTTTTTAGAGTTTGTGCCACTTTTTTTATAATTATTTAGTTATATGTTCTGTATAATGACATTTCCCGCAATAAACTCTATCTTTTGCAGTCATTAAGAATATTCCAGGACCGCATCTTGGACAAGATTTTTCTCTTATAACTTTGTTTCCTTCTATCTTGTATTTTGTATATTTCTTGCTAGTAGGCTTATTCTTGTGTTCTTTTTTTCCTTTTTTTTCTTTTCCGGCCATTATGCAAAATACCTCCATGCTAATTTTGTATTTGTGCTGAAATTTCCCATTTCTGTCATTTTATGCTGTTGGAGTAGCAGCTGCTTTTCTTGTTTTTCTTGCTACTACTTCTGTTTTATCTTTGTCTTCTTTTGAAGAATATATGTTTGCTGTGATTGAGAATTGACTTGAACCAAAACTTCCTTTTATTGTTTTTACTGTTATGTTTTCTATTGGAGTAGAATATTTCTCTGATAAAGATTGTTCAACTTCTTTTATTTTAGGGCTTGAACTAGATTTAATTACAACAATAACTTCTTTTCTATTGAAAAGAGGATTTTCATTTTTTTTTGTTTCTTTAAGTTCCATTTTAGAATGTAATTACTTTGCTTTTATCGCAAAATTTCCTTTTCCTTTAATATTAAGTTTTTGAGCAATTTCTGATTTTTCTGGATTAATTACTGCAATTCTTCCCTTGAATCCTTCTACTGATTCTTTTGAACCACAACTAGGACATTTTTCTCCTTCAAAGATTGTCTTGCATAATTTGCATGCTTTTTCCTTAGGCATTTTCACTCCTGAAAATGACTTTTACAAAATTTTCAAATTTTAGTTTAGGCATTTTTATCTCCTATTAATGTTACACCTAGTAAACCTTCTAATTTCTTTTTTGAGTCTTCAAATGAAGTTTCTTCTGCAGCGAGATAAATACCAAAACCACTCATTTCTCTTAATACTATTGCTGTTGCAGAAAAACAATGGTAAATACTTCTTTTTTCTGTATCTCCTCCAATATAAAGACAATGATTGCTATTTTTATTACTTGTTTCAATCATTAATCTAACTATGTCCTCACCATTTTGTGTTCTGAAAGTTCTTCCAATTATCATTTTTTCTTCTCCTTTTTCTTTCCTTTTGGCTTACCACCTGATTTTAATTCATCTGCTTCTTCTTTAGCAGCTTTCTTTGCATCTTTTTGTTCTGTTAACTTGTCTTCTTTAACCCATTCAATTTTTCCCAATCCTGGCTGTCTCATTGTCAATCCTATCTTAGGTTCATCGCCTTTATGACTGATTGCTACAACTCTTGCCATGCAAGTGTCTCCTTTTTTCAAGCTTCTTTTTCCTGATTTTCCTACAAGAGTATTTGTTTTGCTGAAACTTACATAATCATCCATTGTCTGGCTGATATGAATCATTCCTTTCATAACTCCAAGATTAATGAATGCACCGAAGTTTGTTATCTCTTCGATAATTCCATAAACTACTTCTTGAAGTTCTGGCTTCCATGCAAGCAATTTGAATTTTGAATTGTAATAAGCAGCACCATCTCCAGGAATAATAACTCCTTCACCAACATCTAAGATTTCAATAACAGAAATTACTTTTCCTATATCTTTGTTATAGTAATCTGTATATGTTTCTAGCAATTGTTTCTCAACAGCTTCTACAGTAGGCAAGCCGAACCACTTCGGGTCTACTCGTATATAATCCTCAACTTCTGTTATGTAGAACATTCTAAAATTTAGAGTAAAAATCGCTTTAAAAAGGTTATCTTTGAGTTCAATAATACTTTTAAAGAAGAATTAAATGAAGATAACATGGCAAATGGACAACCAAGAAGAAAAATTCATGTTGGGCTTGATGGATATCTTAATGCTGTAGGAGCTGTTCCTGGAAGAATGGGGGATAGCATTTACGTACAATTAGTACAAGATGAAGAAGAAGGTATTATTACAGTAGTTAAAGGAATTTCAGATGTACCTTTTACTTGGAGTGGTGTTGGATATACAAAACAGAGTCTTATGAGAATCCAAGGTAATCCTTGTCATTATGTAGAACAAAATTTAGCAATTACAAATAATTGTGAAGTTGATTATTCCCCTGCAATTCAAAGTGGATTGAAATTATCTGCTCAATTAACAGAAGCTCGTAGAAAACTAACTCATCTTGTAACTTCTTTAAACACCATTTAATCTTTCTTAGATAACTTCCAGTTGGTTTTTTCCCCTTATTACTAATTTATGATTTTTTACAGAGGTTTTTATTTCTGCATCTAATGTAGCAACAATTAAACTCGGGTTGTCTTTGGCTTTCTTAATTATGCCGTTATCTACATGCCCTTTTCCTATTTCAATAAGTTCAAAATCATTCATCTTTTCTACTAAAAGTTTTAATGCTGTTTTGGCTTTCTTTTTCTCAAGTTCTTGAATTACTTCTTTTGGAATAAGGATTTTCATTCCCATGAATTTTATTTCTTCAAAAAAATCAATTTTTTGGCGAACGCATGTTATGATAAAACTCGTGTCGAGTATTACTTGTTTCATTTTTGTATTAAGAGAATAGAGTATAAAAAATTGTTGGATTGGGGAAATGATAATGTAAAATTGAAGTCTGTTGTAGATGTTTAAGTTGAACACCTATGTTTTTGATTAACCCTAAAATTTATTAATCCTTATTACTATTCTCATACATGCAAGAAAAGACTCTTCATTTGAATTTGAAAATCTTTAACTTGCACTTAAATTAAAAATGAGGTTATTTAAATGCAAGAGGTAGGAAACATCCTTAGAATTTTTCAGGAGACAAAAAAAGCAGTTGAACAAGGAGATACTGTTCAGATAAAAATTCTTAGCAACCAGACAAACAATACTGCTTCTATGACAGGAGATCCGGATAATATTGCTGTTGCTGTTATAGTTTATTCGTTAAGCAAGATTATTGAAAGAGAAAATTACAAAAGCCTTCCTGGTTGGAAAGTTTTTTACAATGTTTACATGAAGTCAATTGACGGAGTAATTGTTGCTTTGAAAAACAAAGATGAAGCAAAAGCAAGAAAATATCTTGAAGCAATAAGAATTGGAATAGATAAAATTTCAGGAAAATTGAAAGAATATATTCAGGATGTTTTTAGAAATGCAAGCATTAACAAGGCTTCTAAAATATATGAACACGGAATTTCAATGGAAAGAACAGCTAAACTTCTTGGAGTATCTATGTTTGATTTAGCAAGTTACGCAGGACAAAGAACAGATGATTTTGCAAAGTCAAGAACACAAGATGTAAGACAGAGAATTAAAGTTGCAGAAGATATGTTTAGATAATGAGCAAACAAGAAATTTGCCACAAATACAAAATTGATAAGAGGTATTTTGCATAATGACAGACTTATCTGTAATATTTTCAACTTTTATATGGATAGGAGTAATTATTGTAATCCTTGATTTTTTGTTGTTATATTTTAAAAAAGATAAGCCAAATACTCTATTGGATTATTTACTGACTGCTATTGGAAGCGGGTTTATTCTGTTGGGTTCAATTTACAATAGATTATGGGCTCTCATTGTATTAAATTCTTTTTGGGTTGGAATGTCAATTCTTCAGATAATTAAATTAAAATCAAGGAAGAAAAAGAGAAGATGAAAATAATAATATTCGACGCAAGCAGTCTAATAAGCATAGCAATCAACGGCTTATTCGAAGAATTTCGTGGCTTGAAATCTGTTTTTCCTGGAAAATTTATAATAACCAATGAAGTAAAAAAAGAAGCTATTGAAAATCCTTTGCATTCTCTAAGGTTTCAGTTAGAAGCATTGAAAATAAAACAATTATTAGATGACAAGATTTTGGAACTTCCAGAATCAATCGGAGTTAACAGCAGTGAAATTTCAAGAAGAACACAAGAATTTCTTGACTTGTCAAATTCTGCTTTTATTGGAGATGGAAAAGATATTCATCTTATTGATTTAGGAGAAGCTTCTTGCTTAGCTTTAAGCGAGATTGCAACAAAAAAAGGAATAAAGAATGTTTCTTCTGTTGATGAGAGAACAACAAGGATGATGATTGAAAAGCCAGAAAATTTAAAAGAACTTCTTGGAAAAAGAATGCATGCAAATATAAGAATTAATTATGAAAAATTAAAACCTTTCAAGGATTTCAAGATAATTCGTTCTACAGAACTTGCTTACATTGCTTATAAAAAGAAAATAATTCGGGTTAAAGGAGAAGATGTTTTAGGTGCTGTTCTTTATGGTTTAAAGTTCAATGGAGCGTCTATTTCTGATGAGGAAATTGCAGAGATGAAGAGGATATAGGAAAGGTTAAAAAACAGGTTTTTTCTTTTAATAATTAGATTCGCGAACTTGTTTTAGGGTGCGTAGGCTAGTGGTAGACTACCTGGCTCCAGCCCAGGAGATGGGGGTTCGATTCCCTCCGTGCCCATAAAGTTCTAAAAGAACTTTAATTAGATTGCAGATAGGAAATCAGCCATTCATTCGTCAAAGCCAAATGAGAGGATTGACTTTCAGTCAAAAATGCTAAACTAGTACAGAAGTTTAGCAGACTATTTTAATTAAAAAATTGAGGTAAAAAATGCCCCTTGATGGTTCACATTTTATTTGTAGTAAATGTCTTGAACAAACTACCTATTGTCCAATAGAAAGAAAATGGATTTGCATAAAATGCGAACTCGACGAAATAGAATAATAATCCTTATAAAAAACAGAGACATGTATTTTTATGACAAAAACATCTTTTCTTTACAGATTTTTTCATGTTCCTTGGAATAGTGCTGATTTATTGGATAAAGCAGGATTAGAATGAGTTCTTAGAATTCATCTTGATGTAGATACCTATAAGGTTTATGAAACTTCAAAAAGTGACAGATTTTTCTGGGAAAGTATGTTTACTCTTCGCTATTGGAAAATAGATGAAGAGAAAAGAGGAGTAAAGAAAAGAGAAGTTTGTGCTGGAAGAACTGTATTCAAGACTCTAACTTATGATTTAACAGAAGCACTCCAAACGTACAGAAAAGAAATAAAAGAAGCAGGATGTGTATTAAGTTCAGCACAAGAAACAATATATATTTCAGGAAAAGAACTTGAAGTCAGGGATTTGTCAAATCCTTAACTTTTCCGAAGTCATAAACTTTGTCGTCTCCAACAACATAAACTTCAAACTTCATTAAATCTTTTTTTGGAACAATTGAAAAATAATCTTCATATTCTTCATCAAAGTTATTGACTGTTCCTCCTTCAATTGAAGCAAGAAAACTTGGAAGAATAATTATTTCTTTTCCTTTTGATTTTCCAACAAGGAAGCATTTGTATTTTTCTTTCTTCACTCCTTTCTTTTCTGAAATAACAACAGAAGGATGAATGTGCCCCATGACAATTGTTTTTATTTCCTTGTCAAGAACAGGAAGAAAAGACTTGTCTCCATGAAGAAATGTAACATCTCCACTAATGTAATAGTCTTTCATTTTTCCAAAAGAATAATCCATTGTATCATGATTTCCTTTTATGAAAATTATGTCTTTCTTGTCAAAGTATTTTTCAAGAAAACTTAAAACTTCATTAAAGAAATTCTTTTCTTTCCATTCATAAGAAAAAGAATGCTTTATGTCTCCCAAGAAGATTATTTTCTTTATTTCTTCTTCTGCTTCTTTTATCTTTTTGAAAATCTCTTTTAGTTCTTCAATTATATCTTTAACCTGCCTTTCTGGTATTAATACTCCTGATTGCTGAATCATGTAATCATAACCCAAATGCAAGTCTCCGATTACAAGAATTCCTTTTTCAGGAAAGAACAATGTTTTTGATATGAATTCGTAGTTCATTTTGTTATGCTCCCACAAGGAATTGAACCCTGATCTCAACGACCGCAACGTTGTATTCTATCCGTTGAACTATGAGAGCGATTTAAATCACTGCTCGCGACCTCACTCGGTTGGATTATCGGTAACTCGTGAAGTCTCTCGCCCACAGCAGGAATCGAACCTGCGGACCCTTTCGGGCCATGATTTCCAATCATGTGCAATACCCCTATGCGATGTGGGCTTAAATAATTTAATAAAATCTTATTTTAAACATATTGGCAGATTTTTAAACTCAAAAAATGTATAATTATATGACAAAACTCAATATAGCGAGAAGAAAGAAGGAAAATCCAGAAAGCCATAATCAGCATAGAGTGGAATATCCAGAATTAGTAATGAAAGTTATTTCTGAAGCAGAAGTTATACTTGAAGTTCTCGATGCAAGATTCTGGAAAGAAACAAGAAATTTTGAAATAGAAAAAGAAATCAGGAAAAAGGGAAAGAAAATAATTTATGTTCTCAACAAAGCAGATTTGGTTGACAGAAAGAAAATAGTTGCAGAAATGATGTCTTACAAGATGCTTCCTTATGTTTTTGTTTCATGCAAGAATAGGAGAGGTTCATCTGATTTAAGAAAAAAAATAAAAATAGAAGCAAAAAGGCTAAACATGAGAAAAGTTAATATTGGACTCATTGGATATCCTAACACAGGAAAATCTTCACTGATAAATCTGATGAGAGGTTCAAGAGTTTCGAGAGTTTCTCCCGAATCCGGATACACAAAAGGAATTCAAAGAGTTAAAATATCAGAAGGAATATACATAATTGATACACCAGGAGTTATTCCTTCTTATGAAAATGCCAACAAAGAAGACAAGGACTTGTTCAAGCACACACAGATAAATGTAAGGACATGGGACAAGGTAAAAGAACCAGAAATGCTGATTAATAGTTTAATTGGGAAATATCCCCTGCTGATTGAAAATTTTTATGATATTAATTCAGAAGGAGATTCTGAAATTCTCCTTGAAGAACTTGGAAGAAAAAAAGGATTTTTGTTAAAAGGAAATGAAGTTGACAAAGACAGAACAGCTAGATTAATTCTAAGGGATTTTCAAGAGGGGAAGATAAGGATATAGAGATAAAAATTACTCAAGGAAATTCAATCTTCAAATTATATTTATCTTTAATTGCCTGAAGAACTGTATTTACTGCGCCTACATAAGTATCACAATCTGATTTTTCTTTCATCCACTCATTCGTATATCTTAATAAATCATCTGCTAACTTACGAGGTAGATATTGGCCATCTAACTCTTTTGCTGTTTCTCTGACTGCTACAAGTTTGCTTTTTACTAATTGTCTCTTACGAACAATATTCTCATTCATTTCTGCTACGAGTTTATCAAAATCTTTTTGGTTCATTTGATTAATCATAATGTTCTATTTATAAAGATTATTACATAATAAAATAATAATTTATAAACCCAAATTTTCTATTATATTTATGGCAGCAACACCACCAGACGCACAAAAGCGTGAAATGAAATGCATGATAGACAGGCAAACTTACGACAACTTTGCAAAGGCATGTAGCAGAAAAGGTTTTGCTATGCAAGTAGTTGTTGAAAAGATGATGCAGAAATTCAATCAAACAGGACAAATGTAGTTATTTTGAGAAAAATAGTTGTTCATTTCATTCACAAAATTGATAATTTGATAATCAGATACTCAAAGTCCAGCTAAACCTCGTTAAAGTTATTACACATTAACTCTCTCAAAATTTTTCTTTGACGAAGTCTGGAAAAATTCATTAATCCTTCGAGAACTATTTTTTATTCCCCTGTTATTCCCTTCAAATGCAACTCATGCATTCTTTTCAAGAATTGCTGCTTGTCTTCAATTCTGATTAAATCAGTGTGTCCTTGAATTATTAGGTTTAATGCGAATGGGGATGGGAGAGGAGTGTCTTTGATTTTTATCTTTACTCTTCCTTCATTAATCCATGAGATAACTTTTTTTGTGCTTTCAATATCCATCAGGTCTTGAAGAACTTCTCTTCTTGCTTCTCTCAAAATAGGAAATTCATTTGTTATTTTCTTTACTGCGTGGAGCAAGAAATGAGATTTCATCTGCTGTTTTCCAACACTTTTTGAACGTCCCTTGTAATTTCTTAAAATCATTAAAGAACGGGCTGCACAATGACGAAATCTTCTTGCTAAAACATCTGTTTTTTCAACTGCTTCTTTTAAGAGGTCATCAAGATTTTCTTTTTTCAAAAGTTCAAATGCTTTCTCAATTTTCATTTTTTCTCCTGAAATATAAAAACCATTGTCATTAATTCCTATTTCAACATCACGATTATCAAGTCTTCCTAAGATAAAGCCAATTGCTCTTGACAATGCGTCATTAACTCTTCTTCCATACATGCTATGAAAAATAAGATAGTTTTTTTCTGACTTGTATCTTTCAATCAGCAAGGTGTCTGCATCTGGGATTTCAAGATAATCATGCTGTTCCTTGAAATAATTATAAATTGAATTTGCTGTTCCCTCATCAACATAGAGATGTTCTTGTATGAATTTTTTTATGTCTTCTGGCTTTTTCTTTGATTGAAATCTTTCATTGATTAATCTTCTAAATCTGTTGATTTCTAATGCAGAATCAAAAGATAATGGAAGTGTTTCTGAAAACCAGGAGGGAATTGTTGGTTGTCTTCCTGTTGCAGATTTTACATAAATATTCATTCCCTTTGTATAAAGGTAAAGATATTTCATTCCTCCAAGAACAAAAACGTCTCCTTTTTTCATCCTTTCAAGAAATCCTTCATCAATAACTCCTATTTGTTCTCCTGTGGGAGAAATCTTAACTGCAACGAATGATTCTTCTGGAATTGTTCCTATATTTGTTAAATATAAAACACGGGCAAGCATACCTCTTTTTCCAATCTGCTTTGTTATTGGGTCATACCAGATTTTCCCATAAATATTGTTTTTTTCCAAGTCATATTCTCCTGCAAGATAACTTATTACATCCAAGAAATCAGTTCTTGGAAGTTCAGAATAACAATAAGATTTTTTTATAAGAGAAAAAAGTTCGTCTATATCCCATGTCTTGTAAATTGCCATTCCGAATATTTGCTGGCTTAGAACATCAAGGCAGTTTTTTGGAAAATAAATCTTGTTTATTTTTCTTTCCATCATTTCTTTTTGTATGACACAGCATTCAACTAAATCATCTCTGTCTGATACAATAAATCTTCCTTTTGCTGTTTCGTGCAATTTATGCCCTGCTCTTCCTAATCTTTGCAATGCTCTTGCTGAACTTTTAGGACTTCCTAACATTATAACTAAGTCAATATAACCTATATCAATTCCTAACTCTAAACTTGTTGAACAAACAACAACTTTTAATTTTCCTTCTCTCAAACGCTGTTCAATATCAAACCTGAACAACTTGCTTAAAGAAGAATGATGTGCTGCAATGTTATCGTCGCCATACTCTGTCGGAAATCTTTCTTTCAAATGATTTACAACTCTTTCTGTTGCTGAACGAGTATTTGTAAAGACTAATGTTGTTTTATGTTCTTTTATTAATGAATCCATAATAGAATATAAGCCATCACTCAAATTTTCATCTCCAACCAAATCTGATACTGCAGATAATACTTCCACATCTAATTTCTTGTCTAATTTAACTTCTGCAATATGAACTTCTCTTGCTTCATCTATTCCAATAAGAAATTTTGCAACTTCTTCCAAAGGAGAAATTGTCGCGCTTAAACCTATCTTAACAGGCCAGATATTGCTCGCCTCATTTAATCTTTCTAAACTTAAACTAAGATATGTTCCTCTTTTGTTGTCAAGAGCGTGAATTTCATCGACAATGCAAAATTCAACTGCCCTAAAACTTTCAACAAATTTCTTGCTAGTAAGAACAATTGCCAATGATTCTGGAGTTGTCAATAAAATATGTGGAGATTTTTTTGTCATTTTTGCCTTTTCAGAAGCAGTTGTATCTCCTGTTCTTAGAGCAATATTTATTTTCTGGAGTTTTATGTTCTTTTTTTCTGCTAATGCATAAATTTCTGCTAAAGGTTCTACTAAATTCTTGTGAATATCATTTCCCAATGCTTTTAATGGAGAAATATAAACAGCATAAACTTTATTGTCAAGTTCGTTTTTTTCTGCTAACATAACTAAGTAATTAATTATTGAAAGAAAAGCAGTAAGAGTTTTTGTTCCTCCTGTTGGTGCTGAAATAAGAATATCTTTTCTTTCCCATATATTCAATACTCCGTACTTTTGAGTAAGAGAGAAGCTTGGGAATTTTGAGAAGAACCATTCCTTAACTAAAGGATGAAGAATTGCCATTATATCCTTCTCATTTCTTTCAGTTGCTTCAAGAATTTTTGTCATGTTATATACTAAAAGAAGCCTCTTTTAAATTATATTATTAATGGAAGAGTGATACAAAATTATTCAGAATTATTACTCTTGAATACCTTCAAGTTTCTTTCTTTTTGTTATTTCATCAACAATCATATAATAAGGATATCCTCTTCTATCGGTTGGATTATCTGAATGAAATCTCTCATTAATCTTGCTGGCAAGTTGTTCTGTAGAATATTTAGTTAAAGCTCTTCTGGATAGATACATGCTTTTCTCATGTGCAACTGGAACATGAAAGAAGTTACCATTTCTCCATTGAGTGTCTCTTGTTATAGGACATTTTTGATAACCTAATATAGCTCCAATCAGATTTTTTATTATTTGCATCTTTCTTTTATTTAACATTACCTTATAAATTTTTTCATTTTCCAGTAGTTCTAAACGTTTATAAATATGTATGAAATAAGTTTCATATGAATAACTGTTCATGTACGCCCTTTATGAATCACAATAGCTACCACGTATTTTTTACAAACTTAGCTAATCCGTTGAAGATAGGGATAATCTTGGAATTAAGGAAAGGAGACAAGAATGTCACAGAACTTGTCAAAGAGCTTAAAGTAGAACAAAGCAAATTATCTCATGCTTTGATATCTTTAAAAAAATGTAATATTGTTGATGTTAAGAAAAGAGGAAAACAAAGATTTTATTCTCTAAGCAAAGACACGATTGTTCCAATGATGGATTTAATTGACAAGCATGCTCATACTCACTGCAAAAGTAAATGCATCTTTAAAGAAAAATGAAATCAATATATTTTGACAATGCTGCAACAACAAGAGTTGATGAAGAAGTAATGAAAGCAATGATTCCTTATTTCAATGAAAAATATGGAAATGCTTCATCTGTTCATTTTATTGGGCAAGAAGCAAAAAACGCATTAGAGAATTCGAGAAAGACAATTGCAAAATCAATAGGAGCAAAACCTAATGAAATATATTTCACATCAGGAGGAACAGAAGCAAACAATTTCGCAATAAAAGGATTGTTTTGGCAAAATTATCCTAATAAAAATCATATTATAATTAGCAAAATAGAGCATGATTGTATTTTGAATACTTGCAAGTGGTTGGAGACACAAGGAGCAAAAATAACAGTGCTGGATGTAGATTCTAATGGTTTTGTAAATCCTAATGATGTTGAAAAAGCAATAACAGACAAGACAATTTTAGTTTCTGTTATTCACGGAAACAATGAGATAGGAACAATACAAGACTTAGAAGCAATAGGAAAGCTTTGTAAGAGCAGGGGAGTTTATCTTCATACAGATGCTTGCCAGAGTTATACCAAGACATTTTTGGATGTTGGAAAACAAAACTTAGATTTAGTTACTTTAAACGCTCATAAAATTCATGGTCCTAAAGGAGTTGGTGCTTTATACATAAGAGAAGGGATAAAAGTAATTCCTTTGTTTCACGGCGGAGGACATGAAAGAAAATTTAGAAGTGGAACAGAAAATGTATCCGGAATTGTAGGATTTGCAAAAGCAGTAGATGTTGCAAACAAGAAAAATATCGAACATATGATTCGTCTTAGAGATAAATTAATTGACGGAATCTTAAAAATACAGAATACAAGATTAAATGGTTCAAGAGGAGATAAAAGATTATGCAACAACGTAAATGTTTCATTCAATAACATTGAAGGAGAATCAATAGGAGGATATTTGGAAACATATGGGATTTGCACATCAACAGGAAGTGCTTGTGCTTCTCATTCATTGGAAATAAGTCATGTTTTAAGGGCAATAGGATTAACTCCTCTTGAAGCAAATAGTTCAATAAGATTAAGCATAAGCAAATATACTACTGAGGAAGAAGTCAATTACTTTTTGGAGATTCTTCCGAAGATTGTTGAAAAACTGCGAAAACTAAGTCCGTTAACATAAATAAAAAACAAGGAGGTAAAAATGAAACTAAACAAAGAAATAAAAGATAAGAATGCAAAAACATACGCATGTTGTGATGAAGAAACACAAACATGTGAATCCTGTGATTTTGAGGATTCAATCAAGGTTAATGATGAAAATGAATAAAAAGAAAAAAGAAATAACAAGCAAGACAAAATTCAGTGAAATCTTGAAACAAGATAGTGAAGCAGCTGAACTTTTGATGCAAGAAGGAATGAGTTGTTTAGGATGTCCTATGGCAATGGAAGAAACAATTGAAGATGGATGCATGGCTCATGGATTTTCAAAAGAGCAAACTGAGAAGTTAATTAAAAGATTGAATACAAAAAGATGAAAAAATTAAATCAAAAAATTCACTCACTCATAAATTCGTGAGAAATAATAAAATGATAATAAAAAATATCAAAGGACTACATTATAACAAACGTATCCAGTTAAATAAAATAGAAATAGAAAATTGCTCTGCAATTTTCTCAAATTCATAATCATGACACTAGAATATTCAGAAAAAGTTAGGAAATATTTTCTCCATCCTAAAAACATGGGAGAAATAAAAGATGCAAATGGAATTGGAAAAGT
>JAUSIC010000019.1 GCA_030648285.1 Nanobdellota archaeon
TTTCCAGAAGCTCTTCCATGAATCTTATTACTTACCATATATTTTAATTTAAGATAGTATAATCCACCAATGAAAATCTTTACTTCCATTCTCTTACCAGTTATACCACTATACATTGTCTCTTTTCCATCATATCTGAATCCTAATTCTTCCAATTGCTCTTCTAATTCTTTCTTGCCTGTTCCAGAGAAAGAAGTTCCATCAATTACTTCTCCTTTCAGGCATCCTAATTTTCCTGCTAACAACTCAAGCAAATATCCAACAGTCATTCTGCTTGGAAGTCCGTGTGGATTGAAAAGAACATCAGGGTGAATTCCTTTTGATGTGAATGGAATATCTTCTTCAGGAACAATCATTCCAATAACTCCTTTTTGTCCGTGAGCTGTTGCAAATTTATCTCCTAATTCAGGTATTCTATGGTCTCTTGTTTTAACTTGAACTATTCTGTTTCCTTCATCATCTTCTGTTATAAAAACACTTTCAACAATTCCCTTTTCCTCTTGTCTCATTGTAACACTTGATTCTTTCTTTGTTCTTACAGAAAGTTCTCTTGCTTCTGACAAGAATTTTGGAGGAGACATTTTTCCTATTATTACATCACCTTCATTCAAATCTGATTCAGGATAAATTATTCCATCTTCTTCCAATAATCTGTAACTTGCTTCTGTTTTGTAACCAGAAGTGTCTTTTTCAGGAATAGCAATTTCATCTTTTAATCCCCCTGCATAATTCATTTCAATAGTTGAATAAGGACGGAAATAGAAACTTCTTCCAACTCCTCTATCAAGGCTTCCTTTGTTAAGAACAAGAGCATCTTCCATGTTATATCCTTCATAAGTCATTATTGCAACCATTAAATTTTGTCCAGCAGGATAAATATTCAATGTATCATAAACAAAACTTCTTACGATTGGTTTTTGCGGATATTGTAGGATAGAAACATCTGTGTCTAATCTGCAGAGATAATTTGCAGCATAAATTCCCAATGCCTGTTTTTGTGTCTTGCTTCCCCTGTTTAATCTCGAACTCTGGTCATGATTTCCATAAGGAACAAGGCTTGTTATAGCCCCGAATAAACTCATGGTATCAATTTCCATGTGAGTATGTTCAGGAGTAACTTCTTCTTCGTATAATGCAACTAAAGTATCTTCTTCTTCAGCAGCGTCGAGATATTCGATTATTCCTTGTTTTATCAAATCATCCCAGCTCATTTCTCCCTGTTCTAATTTAAGCAAATGTTCGCTCTTTAATCTTGGAGAGCCATTTTCAACAATTACTACAGGTCTTAAAACTCTTCCAGGTTCTGTTGAAATAAAAATTATTTTTAATTCCTTGTCATTTCTTACATTAAGCTGAATTGGAAGTTCACTTTTTCTTCTTTTTTCTTTTATTTTTTCTACAAATTCAGCTGGATTTTCAACATCTCCAATGAAAATTCCGTTGAAGAAAACATCATGTTCTCTTGGTTCTTCTTTTTGCAATCCAATTGGTTCAAGAAGTTTGGTTAATTCATCTCTTGATAAATCAACTCTTGTAGAAACTTTTGCCAAAACAGCAAGATTTTTTCTAAGTCCGATTTCTGTTCCTTCTGGTGTTTCAATAGGGCAAAATCTTCCATAATGAGTAGGGTGAAGTGTTCTTGCTGGAAAGTTTTCCTGTTCAGCAGAAAGCATGCTTGAAACTCTTTGCAATTGTGAGATTATTGCTAGATAGTTTGTCTTGTCCATGTTTTGTGTGATTCCAGATCTTTCTCCTGTCCAACTTCCTGTTGCGATTGCAGATTCAACTCTGTCAGAGAATAATGTTGATTTTGCGATTATTTTTATTGAAAAGAATTTTTTTCTCTTTGCTGATTTTTGTAATGAGTATTGAATATCTCTTATAAGAATTCCTAAATTAACCCTGAATAAATTTGCGAGCAAGTCTCCAGACAATCTTACTCTTTTGTTTGCATAATGGTCTTTGTCTGTTCTTAATTTTGGATTTTCTTTTGCAATTAAATATTGTTTTATTAATTTGCATAATGTGATTGCTTTTTTTATTCTATCTTCTTTATTTTGTCCTACGTGAGGAAGAAGATAAGAATCAATTCTTTGCTTCATTCTGTCAAAGATTTCTTTTTTTGTTCCCTGAAGATTTGTTTTTTCAGCAAGATACATCATTGCATCTTCTTTTGTTGCAATGTTTACAAATTCGTAAAGATTGACAATTGTGCTGTCTGTTTCTTTTCCAATATACTTTGCAATATCTGATTCTTTTGTCAATCCCAATGCTTTAAGAACAGCTACAGCAGGCAAGTCCTTGAATCTGCTGAAAGATACATTGATTAATCCCTCTTTATCTTCTACGATTGTCGTAGGTATTCTATAAGTTCCTTTCAATGAAAACAATCTTAGCATTAATCTGTCTCTGCTGTCTTTTTCAATGAAAGATTGGTTTTCAGCCAAATCTTCTGCCATTACCATTACTCTTTCATTTCCTCTGATTATAAAATATCCTCCAGGATCCATTGGGTCAGAATAATTTTGAACTAATTCTTCTTTTGTCATTCCGTTTGTATTGCATAGAATACTTTTTACCATGACAGGAATCCTTCCTATTTCAACAATTTCAGAATCAACCTGTTCTCCCTTCTTGACAGTTATTTCAGCGCTTATTGGAGCAGCATAAGTAAGGCTTCTCAGTCTTGCTTCATAAGGCATTATCAGTGCAGAGCTTCCATCAGCTTCTATTATTTTTGGTCTTTCAACTTTTATTTTTCCAAGACTAATTTCAAATTCATCGTTTTCAATTCCTTTGGAAATTTCATCAACAATTTCTTGCATCCTGTGTTCAATAAAATCATTATAAGAAGTTATATTAGATTCAACCAACGAGTGTTCCTGCAAATATCTTTTGACGACGAGGTGTTGGTTTTTCATTGGATTTATTAAGCCGGCACCACAATTCTGAAGTAGACATTAAATTTGTCTCCTTCTTTTCTTTCGATTTTAATTAAATCCCCTACATTAGAACCTTCTGGAAGACCAGGATCACTTGCGAGAATTTTTGGAATTTGAACTTTTGATAGATTTAATTTTGATAGAATTTCCTGAGCTTCTTTTTCGTTCACTTTAAGATGTTTGGGTTGAAGAATATGCATTGGGAGGTTTTTTTTGGAACTAGTTTTAATTAAATTAACAACGGTCCAATAGTAAAAGATTACAAAATTTGGTTTATAAACCTTACTGTTAGTAAGGTTTGTGTGTGAAAAATGTAGTAAAAAATGGCCCCGACGGGATTTGAACCCGCGACACCTGGATTAAAAGTCCAGTACTCTAACCGGGCTGAGCTACGAGGCCTGATTGTAGTTTTACTACAATTGGATAAATAAAATTCATTTAAAAAACCTTTTGATAACTAAGTATTAATCTAAAACGATTATATTCAACTGCTCAACATCGACAAAAGACTTCAATTATTCATTATCACTTCTCCTCTTAATTCAATTACATCAACTTCTTCAGCTTTGTTTCCAATTCATCTTGCCCAACTGCTCCTATGAACTGTTCAACCTTTTTTCCGTTCTTGAACACAATCATGTTAGGAATAGACATAATGCTGAACTTTTGTGCAATCTGCCTGTTGTCATCAACATTGACTTTGGCAAACTTTATCTTTCCTTCAAATTTCTCATTAAGTTCATCAATTATAGGAGACATCATCAAGCAAGGCATGCACCATTCTGCAAAAAAGTCAACAAATGCAATTCCTTTCTTTATGAATTCATCAAACTCTCCATTTGTTAATTCAGGAACTTTATCATTCTTCATTCATTTATAGAAAAAGAATTATTTATAAAAGTTTGGAAATATCTTTTCTTCTGCAATAATCCTTATAAACTTCTTTTATTAAAAATAAAAATGATAAAAAGAGGGGATGGAAATATTCCTGTTCTTTATGCAAGAGGCAAGAGCATTCCAGAAGCATGGGAAAATTCTATTGTAAGACTTTACCAAGAAGGCTTGTTATGGAATCGCGGAGATATTAAAGACCAGGGAAAACCTGTTTTGGATTCCAGCATGACTATGATAATTACAAATCCTGATTCTGATTTATTCTTTCATAAATATATGATTGCATCTTGTAGGCCAGAAGACCTTTTTGCATATCAAATGGAAATTCTTGGTGCTAAAGATTCATGGGTTCATACAGAACCTGGAAGCACTAAGTGGTCTTATCACTATCACGAAAGACTCGCTGATTACCCTGGAGTTAATGGACTTGTAGACCAAATTCAAAAAGCAATTGACTCTCTTGCAAAAGAAAAATGGAAGAAAAGACAAAACATCATAACTTGGGTTCCTGAAAGAGATTTTGATGCTCCAGACCCTCCCTGCTTGCAAAGCCTATGGTTTAGTATAGTTCCTGATGAATTAACAGGAGATGATTCTTTTGTATTTAATATGAATTATCGTTTTAGAACAAGAAACGTAATGATTGCATCTCCCATGAACATGATTGGATTGAACACTCTTGATTCATATGTAATAGACAAGGTAAAAGAAAAATCAGGAATAAAACTTAGAAAAGGAAGAATTGTGGATTCTACAGATACTTATCATGTTTCAGGACAATATTCTCATCTTTTGTCTGGTTTTATAGAATGGTTGCAAGCTTCAAAACAAAGAGGAGAAACAATAGAAGACAGATGTCTTACGAGAGAATCTACTCTTGTAGGCATGAATAAAGAAGCAATTATGGCTGATTTGTTAGAACAAACAAAAAAAGAACTAGTTGAAAAAAGAGAATATACTGACAGAAGATTTGAAGAAGAAACAGCAAAAGTAAGAGGGATTTCAGAAGAAGTCTCAAGAATAAATGGGTATTAATATGGAAATAGAAATTAAACAAGAAGTGAACTTTAATGAACTTTGTTCAAGACTAAGAAATGTTTCATTGAGAGGATTTCCCAATGTAAAAATATATGGAAATGCATTAATAGATATCAGACCTCTTTCTCCATTGCAAGTTAAGAGTGAATTATTCACTCCACAGCCATCAGTATACACTGATTTTTTGGATAAAATTTCTAGACTTGCAGAATTATTTTCTCAAAGAGGAGTTGATATATTTAATCTCAATGGAGGAGTTGATTATACTTCTACTGATGAAAAAGGAGAAGTCACAGATTGGACAATGGTTCCTCCTGTTGTAGAAGTTTTTCCAGTGTTCTTTAAATGGGTAAAGGGATTAAATTATTCATTAGATTATTCTTCTTCTATTTCTCCTGAAGTTATTTCTTTAATGAAAAAAAATGGTTTTGAATTAAATCCAGAATTACAAGATTTGGATTACCCAGAATATCAAAAATTCAAAGGAAAAACTCAGAAAGTTTCTGAAATTTGTGATGGTTCACATAGAGTTGAAGCAGGAGTCAGGAGAGGATTAGAACAAAATATTCTTTTCATAGATTCTCCTGTATGGGGTTACCCATATTATGCTGCTCCTAAACCTTACAGCACTGTTCATGAAGAATCAGACAGAGATAAAAGCGATAAAACTCATGTTCTGACTTCTCCTGGACATAAACTTCTTTACAGATTATTTCCAAGTGGCGGAATATTAAGCGGAACAGTAAGACCGCCTACATCTAAAGAAAAATTTATTTAAAATGTTAAAAAATATTTCTGCAATAGGATTTGATTTAGACGGAACACTCTACCCAATTACTCCTGAAATTAGAAAAATACAAAGAGGAAAAATTTATGAAAATATTTCTAAATATTTTGGAATTCCTCTTGAACATGCGAATAGATTATTTGAAGAAAATTATTCAGCAATTGGCTCTGGAACAAAGACAATTGGAGTAATTGCCAAAAGTCTTGGAAAACCTTCTCCTGG
This sequence comes from Nanobdellota archaeon, assembly GCA_030648285.1. Lineage (GTDB taxonomy): Archaea > Nanobdellota > Nanobdellia > Pacearchaeales > GW2011-AR1 > JAUSIC01. Next base: position 5,884 of record JAUSIC010000019.1, read on the forward strand.
AAGGGATTTTGTGCAGGAAGCTTTGGAACAAGCTGATTTTCTTGATTTAATTGAAAAAAATCCTTCTTTAGTTGCAATGCTAGAAAGAATGTCTAGAAGTAAAAAACATGGAAGACCCGATTTAATCACGGGTTCTACAAGAGAATATGCTTTAAGAAAACTTGAAAGAGTTGGAATTTCTCCTGAAGTGTTTCTCTATCTCTTTACTCATGAAGATGGTTCTAAATCTTCTCAGGATATTTATGAAAAATGGCTTTCTCGCACAATGCTTCGTCCTTCTCAACATCTTTATATCGGAGACCAGCAAAAATTAGATATAGATGTTCCAAGAAGTTTGGGAATCAGAACATGTATTGTAGGAGAATATGAACTTGCAGATTTTCAGATTGAAAATATATTGGATTTGGAAGCTCTTCTCAACTAAGTTTTCTTTCACAAAATTTAAATAACTCATATATAGAGATATTCGATGGATGAATCAGAAATAGTTAACGAGATTGTGGAAAGAAGAAAAGTAGTAGCATTTGAAAGAGCAGAAGATGAGAAAAAAAGAAGAGTTGATAAGATTAAACTGTTATTTGAACAAGATAGATTAACAGCTTTAAAAAGAAGACGAGAGAAACTTGAAAAAGAGAGAACAAGAAGAGAAATATTAAAGAGAGCAAAAGCTTTGGGAAATCCTTTTTACAAGCACGCGATAGAATATGCAAAAGCATATCCTTCTTTTGATTTACTATCTAAGAACCCAGAGAGCATACGATATGTTCCTGAAATTTGGGTTAGCATTCCAGACTATCTTAAAGAAACAGGATTTTCTTTTCCTGAAGAAGCAGTTTCTCTTCATGAAGCCTTAGAAACAATATTTGGAACTCCAAGGAATAGAAATTATTATTCTTTTTTGAAACAATTTGAAAGAGCAGGTTCAAGAGCAACATCTAATCTCAGAGAAATTCTTCGTAAAAATGCTTCAACTAAAGAAGAAGAATTAAAAAAAGCCAAGTTTGATATTTCTGAAATGATTCTTCCAATGGTAGAATGGATTTCTACAAGATATGGAATTAATAAAAGCACTCAAAAAGAACTTCTTAGTTTAAGACAAGAACATGCTGAAGATTTAGTTAAATTGATTCGTGAATTTTATACTATAACAAAATACTCAAAAAATTGATTTATTCTCCACAACCCTTAGTATTTTCCCATCCGCATTCAGGATTAGAACATTTTTCGAGACAATGCCCTTTCTTAATCATTTTTGCTCCGCATACAGTGCAGAACCCACCAGCTTCTTCTACAAGTTCTTTTCCAGGTTTTGTTTCTCCAATTTGAAGAATAGTTGGTTCTTCTAATTTAACTCCTTCTTCATTTCCGTTTTTTCCCTTTAAAAATTCTTTTTCTATGAAATGGAATATATAATCTATAGAAGAATCTGCTACATGTATATCTGGATGTCCTTTGACAAGCCCATAAGGTTCAAATTTCTGATGCCTAAATTTTTTCACAAGTGCTTCTACAGGAACTCCATATTGTAGAGCCATTGAGGTTAGAATTCCAATAGTATCCATTAGTCCTTTTACAGTTGTTCCTTCTTTGCTCATGTCAATAAATGCTTCTCCTAATGTTCCGTCATCATACATACCTACACCAATATATCCTTCATGTCCTGGCATACCATCACGTCCTGCAATCTCGAATCTATGATGTATAGCTTTTCTTGTATTGGGTAACTTTCTTCTCACTGGTTTAACTCTATCTTCAAGTCTTCCTTCTGAAAAACTCAAAGGCTGAACTCTCTTGCTTTGGTCTCTGTAAATTGCAACTGCTTTTAATCCCCATTCTTCAGCTTTTATGTATGCGTCTTCTATTTCTTCAACAGTTGCTTCTTTAGGCATATTTACTGTCTTTGAAATTGCTCCAGATAAGAATGGTTGAACAGCAGCCATCATTTTCAAATGTCCATAAGTAGAAATTGTTCTCTTAGCATGTTTTGGCTTGTTCGCGCAATCAAAAATTGCCATATGTTCTTCTCTGATGTGTGGAGCTCCTTCCATTGTTTCATAACCATTTATGTAAAAATTAATTTCTTCTTTTTGTTTTGGAGTATAATGCCCTTGATTTAAAATGTCTGTTAATTTCTTTCCTCTTTGTTCATCTGGTTGTTTTTTAATCTCTTCCACATCTTCTTTTCCTAAGTATGGAACTCTTTCATATCCATTTCCGATAATATGTGCATTTATTTCATTTATTTGTGCTTCAGTATAATCCAATCTTGCTAATGCTTTGACAACAGTTGTATTTACTAATTTAAAAGTTCCTCCACCAACAAGTTTCTTTCTTTGTACTAATCCCATTTCTGGTTCTATTCCTTTTGTATCGCAGTCCATTATGAACCCAATTGTTCCGTTAGGAGCAAGAAGAGTTGCCTGCGCATTTCTGTATCCATATTTCTCCCCAAGTTCAATAGCTTCATCCCATCTTTCTATTGCAGTATCAAGAATATTTTCCAATCCTTTTGGTAATTTGTCTCTCTGAATTTCTTTTATTGCTTCTCTGTGCATATTCATTACTTCCATCATTGGTTCTCTGTTATTCTCAAATTCTTCAAAAGCTCCAAGATTTTTAGCCATCTCCGCAGAAGTTTTGTAAACACTTGCTGTCATTAAGGCAGTAATTGAAGCTGCAATTGTTCTTGCTTCATCAGAATCATAAGGCAATCCATAAGACATCAGCAATGCCCCAAGATTTGAATAACCCAAACCAAGAGCACGATATTTATGAGAATTCTCTGCAATTTTTTGTGTTGGAGAAGAAGAATTATCTACTTCTAAATCCTGTCCAATTGCAGTAATTCTTATAGAATGTTCAAAAGCAGGAATATCAAAACTATCATCTTCTCTTCTGAATGACATTAAATTCTGTGAAGCCAGATTACAAGAAGTATCATCAAGAAATAAATACTCTGAACAAGGATTTGATGCTCTTATTCTTCCAGACTTTTTGCACGTATGCCATTTGTTTATTGTATCTAAAAACTGCATTCCAGGGTCTCCGCAAAAATGTGTTGCTTCTGCAATTTCTCTCATGAGTTTTCTTGCTCTATATTTTGGCATTTCATCAGCCATGTCTTTGCAGTGAACAGGAACTGTCTGCCATTCTTCATCGTTTCTAACTGCATTCAAGAACGCCTTTGATGCTGCTATAGATATATTTGAATTTTGGTAATTCACACTTTGTTGTGCTATTTCCCATGGAACTCCATTGTCTATTAAGATGTACATTAATTTTTCTTCATTTTTTTTAGACCTTATGAATTCCAATATATCTGGGTGACTAACTTCAAGACTGTCCATTTTTGAAGCTCTTCTTGTTTTTCCTCCTGAACGAACAATTCCAGCAACCTTGTCATAAAATGCCCAGTATGCCAAAGGTCCTGATGGCTTTCCTCCTGCACTCAATTCTTCTCTTGAAGAACGGAGAGAAGAAAGATTTGTTCCTGTTCCTGAACCAAATTTGAACAATAAAGCCTCTTTTCCTGCAAGTTCCATTATTCCTTCCATCGTATCACCTACGTATTGAATATAACATGCAGCTGTTTGTGGATAAAAAATATCTTCTCCTGGCTGTATTGGAATTGCTGTTCCTTTTTTTACATTAAACTGAACATCTCCAAAAGGAGTTGGATAAGAAATTGTCATATTTTTATCTGCTATTCTCCAGGAACCTTTTCTTTCATTGCTTGGTTCTGTATACAAATGAGTTCCTACATTAAACCATACAGGAGAATTAAATGACATTTGCTGGCTATATGCGAGATAAGCTAATTCATTCTGGAACGCATCTGCATCTTCTTTTGAAGTAAAATATTTCTGCTTAGCTCCCCACCGAGTCATTGTTGAACTCACTCTTCCAACTAAATTTCTTACAGAACTTTCTCTTTGAGAAGTTCCTTGTTTGCCAAAAAAATATTTTGAAGCAGCAATTGTTCTTGCCAAACCACTCCAGTGTTTTGGGAATTCAGCACCTTCTTGAACAAAGGATACAGCACCATTATCATCTGTTATATCTGTGTTACTTCTTTCCCATTCAAAATAATCTGTTGCAGGTTTCCCAGATTTAGTAAAATATCTATCAATTGTCAATCCTTTTTTTTCTCTCGCCATCTTTTATTATCTCTCTTAATTAAAATATTTCCAGCAAAAAAATAATGGAATAGAAGATTAACAACCAAATTGGTATTTAAAGATTTATATCCACCAGAACATAATAACATAGTAAGATTTTTAAATTCATATGATTTGTAATTAATATGACGATGGATTACTTTTCTTCAATGGGATTTCCCCCTTATTTTATAGTTCTTCTTGTATTGTTAGCAATCTGGGATTTTACATGGAAATTGCTTGGTACATGGAAAGCAGCAAGAAAAGGTTCTGCTGCATGGTTTATCGCAATGTCTGTGTTTAGCACAGCAGGGATTCTGCCTATTCTTTATGTCTACATCTTTTCTGAAAGAAAACATTCAAGCAGAAGAAAAGTTAGAAGAAAGAGAAGATAAAATTACCTGCTTACGCAGAATTGATAATAATTTTAATATGATACTTGAAGTCTTTTGTAAATGTTTGAGTTGATGATAATCGTTTTAAATAAAATCTCGTGTTAAAGTTATTGTACATTAATTATTTCTTATCGAAGAAATCTGTCGAAGACGATTTCGTAGTAATCTTCTATCTATTTTATCCTCACCAACTCGCACTTCTTGCAAACCTTGTTTCTCGTTGGTTCACCACAGCATTCACAATAACTCAATAAGCCTTGTTTTATTTTCATCTTCTGCAAAATCTTTTCTGAATTTTTAATAATGTTTTCTTTTTTCTTGTCAGAAAGAGTATTCATGAATTTTCTGACTTGTATCCTATAAGAATCAATCGCACAAGGGCACTTTTCAAAAACAACAGGAAGTTTCATTTTAATAGCATATCTTCTTACTTCATTTTCAGGAATATAAAACAAAGGTTTTAATCTTGGAATGAATTTTTTGTCTTTTAAATTTCTGGAAAGAACTCCTGTATTTGCACTTAATTCAGGACTTCCTTTAAAGATATTTATCAAGAATGTTTGTGCTTCATCGTCTAAGTTATGTCCTGTTGCAATCTTGCTTGCTTTTAACTCTCTTGCTCTTTTGTTCAAAATCCATTTTTTTATAACTCCACAAATTGCACAATTCTTTAATCCTTTTTTCTGTTCTTGTATTGTTGTTCTAATGTAGCACATGCTTGCACCCATTTCTTTTTTAATATCATAGATGTGAAGTTTAATTCCCAAGTCATCACATAACTTTTTTACAGCATCAAAACATTTCTGGCTATAACTCCCCATTCCTAAATTGATATGAATTCCCTCTATATTATATCCAAATTTTTTCAATAAGTAAGCAGTCACAGTTGAATCTTTTCCTCCTGACAAAGCTACAACTATCTTTTCTTTTTTATTCAGTTTTATTTTTGATAAAGTTTGTTTTACTTTTTGTTCAATGTTCATATTAGAAAGAAAAATTATCGATTATTAAATCTTATCACTTCAATCTCCTTTGAAGTCTTCGCCAGCTTTATAAATAAGTTCCCCCTATGAAAATCATGTCAAAAAAATACATCATGGTCTCAATGGACGATGAAAGAGCAGGCAAAATTGCAGAAATATTAGGAAATAAAAGTTCAAAGAAAATACTTGATTTTCTTTCTGAAAAAAATGAAGCATCTGAAAAAGAAATTGCAGACAAGTTGAAAATGCCAATCAACACAGTTGAATATAATCTAAACAAACTATTGCATGTAGAATTAATAGAAAAAACAAAGAATTTTTTCTGGAGCCAAAAAGGAAAAAAGATTCCAATGTACAAGCTTTCAAACAAATCAATAATAATTTCTCCTAAGAAAAGAATAAGTCCTGTGATAAAATCATTCCTTTCTATTGCTATAATTTCAACTATTCTCGCTTTGATAACAAGACAATTGACTATAACAAAAGAATTAACTGCAGACAAGATAAGCCAAGAAATTGTTGCAGGAGCATCTAGTCTTGCTGCAGAAGCACAAAATGTATTTACATTAGCACAAGTTCCTATATGGATTTGGGTTTGGTTAGGAACAGTCATAGCACTTGTAATATTTGCAATTGTAAATGCAAGGAGCAATAAATGAAAAACAATAATCAAGTATTGAAAGGAGGTACAAACAAGAAATGAAAATGGACAAATCAGTTCAAAAAACATTGATTGTTATGGCAGGAATTGTTGCAGTTTTGCTGATTGGAATTTTGACGTATTCTAATTTTTCTTCAGCAAACACAGTAACAGGAAATGGACAAGCAACAATAAAAGCAGTTCCAGATTTAATCGGCGTTTATTTCAGCGTTGATACAACAGGAACAACAAGCGCAGATGCGACTTCAAAAAACTCAGATATTGTTGATAAGTTAGTATTAAATCTTATGAAACAAGGCATTGACAGAGATAGAATACAAACAACAGGATTTAATGTGTATCCTGATTATGATTATTCTAATCAGAATCCAGTATTAAAGGGATATAAAGCAACACATAGCATAACTGTTCAGCTATCTACTTCTGATTCAGGAAAAATTGGAGATGTGATAGATGCAGGAGTTAGTGCAGGTGCAGGAATTTCTTATATCAATTTTGAATTAAGTCAAAGCAAACAAAATGAATACAAGGCACAAGCATTGAAAGCAGCAACAGAAGATGCTAAGATAAAAGCAACTGCAATCACACAAGGTTTAGGAAAAACTCTTGGCAGATTAGTTTCTATTACAGATAACAGCTTCAACTATTACCCTTGGCCCTTATATCAATCAAGAGATATGGGAGTTGGAGGAGGAGTTAGTGGAGCAGAAGCAAAAGCAGCAACAACAAGCATTGTTCCTGGAGAACAAGAAGTTAGTGCAAGTGTAACAGCTGTATACAAGATAAGATAATTTTATTTTTTGTTTTTATTTTCTTATCTTTGAAGTTTATTGTTGGGAAATGTTAATAGAATAATTGAAGTCTGTTGTAAATGTTGGGCAGTTGAATATTAGTTGTTTTAAAGTAATATTAAGTTGAAGTTAGAGTATCCAGATTATTAATATATTAATCTTGCGAAGCAACAACTGTTATCAAAAATGTTCTTTCTTATATCCTCTTCTTTCTCAGCAAATTAGCATTAGTAACAACAGTTATAGATGACAAAGCCATAGCTATTTCAGCAATAATAGGATGCAAAACACCTGCAACAGCAAGAGGAATAGCAACAACATTATAAGCAAAAGCCCAGAACAAATTCTGTTTTATTTTCTTGAATGTTGCTTTGCTTAGGTTTATCGCAGCAACAACTCCTCTTAAACTCCCTCTTGCAAGAACAATATCCCCCGATTCAATAGCAATATCTGTTCCTGTGCCCATAGCAATTCCAACATTGCTTTGTTTCAAAGCAGGAGCATCATTTATTCCATCTCCAACAAAGCAAACCATTCCTTTTTTCTGCAATTCTTTTATCTTCTTTGCTTTGTCTTCAGGAAGAACATTTGCAATAGTTTCAGAAATACCAACTTGTCTTGCTATTGCTTGTGCGGTATTTTCATTATCTCCTGTTATCATTATTGTTTTATATCCTTGGAAATTCAATGCACTTATTGCCTTGACAGAATCTTCTTTTACAGTATCAGCAACAGCAATAACCCCAATAACTTTCTTGTTTTCAGTCACAATCATTGTTGTTTTTCCATCTTTCTCAAATCCTTCTATAATCTTCTCAAACTTTTCAATAGAAATTTTCTCCTCATTCATCAAAGTCCTGTTTCCTATTACTATTCTCTTTGAGCCTATTTTCCCTTCTACTCCTCTTCCTCTTAATATTTTGAAACTCTTAACACTCTTTAATTTTCTTTTTCCATATTTATCCACAATTGCTTTTGCAATTGGATGCTCGCTTAAGTTCTCAACAGAAGCAGCAATCTCAAGAATAGAACTAGAAATTGAATTAGGATAAACATCTGTAACTTCAGGCATTCCTTTTGTTATTGTTCCTGTCTTGTCAAATACAACAAATTTAACTTGTCTCATTGTTTGAATTGCTTCTCCTTTTCTGATTAATATTCCTCTTTTAGCACCCATACCTGATCCAACCATCAAAGCAGTAGGAGTTGCTAATCCTAAAGCACAAGGACATGCAATTACTAAGACAGAGATTGAAACAGAAATTGCCTTGCTTAGATTTTGAGTAAAATAAAACCATCCACCAAAAGTTAGTAATGCCAAAACCAAAACACTTGGAACAAATACTCTTGTTATTTTGTCAGCTAAAATTTGTATGGGTACTTTTGAACTTTGTGTTTCTTCAACTAACTGAATTATATGGCTAAGGAAAGTATCTTTTCCAATTTTCGTTGCTTTGATGTAAAGAATTCCATCCTGATTAATAGTTGCTCCTGTAACATTGCTTCCTTTTTTCTTCTCAACAGGCAATGATTCTCCTGTAATCATTGATTCATTAACAGAACTTTCTCCTTTTATTACAATTCCGTCTGTTGGAATTTTTTCTCCTGGCTTGACAATTATTACATCTCCAAGAACAACTTCTTCAATATTTACTAAAACTTCTTCTTTTCCTCTTAAAATTCTTGCTCTTTTAGCACCTAATTTCAATAATTTCTTTATTTCCTGTGATGCTCTTCCTCTTGCTTTTACCTCGACATATTTACCTGTTATGTAAAAAGCCATAATCATTGCAGATACTCCAGAATAATCCTGGATTTCAAAAAACAAGCTGAATACTCCTGTTAGATAAGCAACTATTGTTCCTAATGCAATTAAAGAATCCATGTTAAAGTAGAAAGTGAATAATCCTCTTACTCCTCCCTTGATTGTGCTAAATCCGAAAATAAAAACAACAGGAAAACTAATAGCCAATAGCACAATAGTCATTGTCTTCATAGGAAGAATTTCAATCATCAAAAGTCTTTCAATAAGCATTAAAACCGCCACAGGAATAGCAAAGAACCAAGCACCTACTAATTTCCTTTTCCAGTCTTTCATTTCCCAATCTTCAACAGGGCTTTCATGATGATGCTGATCTTCTAATTCTTCAATATGATGTTCTTCTTTCTGTTCATGGTGCATATGTTCTGTATGTTTGTGTTCCATTTTAGTCGTAAGTTATTTTTCTGACATTGTATCCTGCTCTTTTTACTGCTTTTACCAGCTCTTCTTCAGTTATATTGTCTTCGCATTCTACTCTTCCTGTGTTAAGGAGAATAGAGACATTTGCGTTCTTTACAGCAGGAATCTTCTTCAAACTTCTCTCTACGTTTGAAGCACATGAAGCACAGTGCATTCCAGCTATTTCGATTTTTATTTTTTTCATTAATTTTTTACCTCCTTTTATTTTCACACTTTTTGCATTTGATTTTAATGTTATTATTAAATTGCCCAAAAGCATCTCTTAAAATGCACCAGCAAAATTTGTCAGAAAGTTCAAAATATTTTTCTTTTCCCTCTTTAATATAAGAAACTATCCCCAAATCATTTAATTGTTTTAATTGATGCGAAATTGCAGATAGGGTCATTTTATCTCTTCCCACAAAATCATAAATTTCATTAACTGTTTTTGGATTTTCTGCTATGCTTAAGAGTATTTTTAATCTTGTTGGATCTGCCAAGCTAGAAAAAAATTGTACCACTTTCTTTTCAGATTCAATTTGTATCTTATTCATATTAGTTGAGCAATTGCTCAAGTATTTAAATGTTTTTATTCTGGACTATATACTTATCCCTTGTCCTGCCAAAATAGCAAGAAGCATATGAAAAATAAAAAAAGTTAATGAGAGATAGATAATTTTTTTATGGTGTCTCTTTACTCTTTCAAAAATTGAGCCTTTGCATAATCTACTGTGGCAGCAGCATCCGAGAAAAGAAAGTATAAAAAATAAACCAGTCAGCATACCTGTCCAATA
>JAUSIC010000006.1 GCA_030648285.1 Nanobdellota archaeon
CAGATAATTGATGATATTTCTATAAACTATAGGCGGGAATGCCAGATGTCGCCAATATACTTTGGCTCGTCCATCATTCCCAATAGTTGAAGCGGGAATGCCAGAGTGGTCAAATGGGGCAGACTCAAAATCTGCTGGCTTAGTGCCTTCGAAGGTTCGAATCCTTTTTCCCGCATAAGTAAGTTTTTATATAATAAAAGCGATAAATTTCTATGGACAGAAAGATTGACAGCATAAAAACAACTCAATTAAGCATGGGAGTAATCTCTCTTATTGGGAGCATTTTTTTTATCGTCTTAATGCTCATAATTTCTCCGATAGCAGAGCAATATATCTTATTATGGATAGGAATACCTGTTTTTTTAATCTTAATTCTGGAGGGTTCAATATATTGGACTTCTGAAAGCATTAAAATAGATGAAGAAAAACTAAAGATGAAGAATGAAAATATATTTTCACAGGTGAGCCATTCTCTCGCTTTATATTACAGATACAGCTCTTTAATCAAAGTTATTTTTATTTTCTTAATCATGATTTTTGTCTTCGGATTTGTTGGTTACAGCATTATCAAAAGCATGAATATTGAAAGTCTTTTTAGTTCAACTATTTTTTATGTACAATTAGGAATATATGGGGCTTATTTTTTAATAATGCGTCCACTGATAAAAAAACTTTTTGGAAAATCAAAAAACCCCCTAAAAAAATTCAATAAGCAGAACATTCCAGATTATTCACCAGATTCAAACGGAATAACCTTGAATATATATTATTACAAAAATAAAGTTACAACAATGCTTGTAATAATTGGTTTAATAGCAGGCATTAGCGCATTTGTTTTAGCAAGTATTGGACAAAAACAAGCAGCTTTAATTGCAGGAGGAGTGTTTATTTTAACCTTCATCTTAATCTTTATTTTTAAAGGAAAAACAACAGCTCATCCAATAAAGATAGGATTTAATGAAATTAATGATATAAGAGAATTTTCTTACGTTGAGGCACGGAGTTTACTGCAATATGAAATCGGACCGGATATAAATTTGCAGATGCAATCAACAAGAGATACAATAAAATTTCTCAGAGGAGAAATAGACCGTCCTTTGACTTATATCTTTCCTCCAGTAAGTGCAGCAAAAACTTTGATGATAAAAGGACCTGAAATATTTTATTTAACTCCCGTGAGCAATGAAGATAATTCTGATTTAATCAAGGCTTTTAGGAAGTTTAAATCTAGAAAATAATAACCTTTAAATAGGGATATTTGTTCACTTTTTTATCTGCGAGCGAAAGCGCATAGTAGATCAATATCTATTATTTCTCGCAAACATAAACATGACAAAATCAAACACAAAAATAGAAAAACAGCTTCAAAAGAAGACAAACTCAGTTTTAGTTGAAACTATAATTGCTGCTAAAAAGAAAGAAGCATGGAAAAAGATTGCGGAAATATTATCTAGCCCAAGAAGAAAAAGAATGGATATTAATATTGAAAAAATAAGCAGGGAATCAAAAACAGGAGAAACAATTGTTGTTCCTGGAAAAGTTCTTTCACAAGGAGACATAGACAAGAAAATTAAGATTGTTGCTGTTAGTTTCTCTGAAAAGGCAAAAGAAAAGCTATTAAAAGCAAAGTGCGACGTTTCAGATATGCTTGATGAAATTAAAAAAAATCCAGATGCTAAAGGAATTAAAATTTTAACTAATATAAAATGATAGTAAATGAAAAAGTCAAATTAGGAAAATTAGAAGTTAATTTAGATAGACTTGCAGAATTCATAGCAGATGCTAAAAAATCATGTTATGCTGGAAATGGAAAAAAAGATAGAGCAGAAGATGGTTCTAAGGTTCTAACTTTTCAAGGAGAAGATTTTCATTACACTGATAATTACGATGGATTTTATCAAGCACCTGGAAGTGAAATAGTAAGGTGGAAGAAAAAAGACGGACAAAGAATTTGGCAAATGAGTTATTCTGGGGGGATGCTTCCTATATATGAAGGTGATGAAAAATTAGCTAAATCTACTTTTAAATTTTTAAAAGAAGTATTATCACAAGTAACTCCTGAAAGACCCTTTAGAGGACCAGCAGGTGCTGAAGATTCAAGATTTAGTTATTCTGATATATTATTTGGAAATTCATCTTTGAAAAGATTTAGTGGCAGAGAGGAAATAAGAGATTATCAAGTAGATGAAAAAGACCCAAGATTTTGCAAATTAGTATTTTCACAAGACTACATCGGAGGTTTAATCATACCATGAAAATCATAGATGCTAAAGACGCGATCATGGGAAGACTTGCAGCTTACGTAGCTAAACAAGCAATGAACGGAGAAGATGTTGTAGTTGTAAACTGCGAACAAGCAAAAATAACAGGAAGAAGATTAGACATAGTTGAAGATTTCCTTAGTAAAAGAAAAACAGGAGGAGTAGTTGCTGCTCCAACAAATACTTCAAGAGTTGCTTTCAAGATAGTCAAAAGAACAATAAGAGGAATGCTGCCGGATTATCGTATGGGCAGAGGAAGAGTTGCTTTCAAAAAAATAAAATGCTACAATGGTGTACCAAAAGAATTTGAAAGTGCTGAAAAAATAACATTAATAAGACCAGATAAAAAAGGAAAGTTCATAAGAGTAAGTGAACTTTCAAAAATATAAATAAAATGACAGAAATAAGAAATTTCAACACAAATACAAAATCGGCATGGAGGTATTTTGCATAATGGAAAATAAAAAAATAACATCCGGAAAAAGAAAATCTGCTGTTGCAAGAGCAGTAATCACAGAAGGTGTTGGAAAAATAACAATCAACAACCAAGATCACAAGACATTAGGCATCTTTGAAAGATTAAAAATAGAAGAGCCTTTGAGAATTGCTGAAAATGTTCTTGGTAACAGAAATTTCAATGTAAGCATTGAAATGAGAGGCGGTGGAGAAAAAGGACAAGTTGAAGCAGCAAGACTTGCATTATCAAAAGCAATTGTTTCATTCACTGGTTCTAAAGAAGTTGAAGCTGCATTCTTAGCGTATGACAGAAATCTTCTTGTTGCTGATGTAAGAAGAAAAGAAGCAAGAAAACCCGGAGATAGCAAGGCTAGGGCGAAGCGTCAGAAATCTTACAGATGATTCCAGCCACTATGCTCAAAGATTTCGCATAAAGACAGAAGTCGTATAGATAATTGTATGTTTCTGAAGATAATAATAGTTAAAAAGGAAGAAAAATCTAATAGTTTTATGACAAGAAAATCAACACAGTTCATCTGCACGGGAGGGTTATATGACTACTTTAATGGTCTTAGTAGTAAGCAATTGGAGGAAGTTAGAAAAGCCCATAACTTATTTTTAGATAAATTAAGCCAAGTAGATGATCCAAAAAAATATACTTCTTATAGGATTCGAGAAGGATTAAGAAGAGATAGTCTTACTCGTGTATTAGCTAGAGATGCAGTACACTTAATGTTTAATCAATATTTAAAATTACCAGAAGATTAAAACTACTTATCTCTTTTTTCTAAAAAAAATACAAATACTTCCCCAAATCTATCTTATTATCTTTAATTTCAATTCCTTCTGCTCTTAACATCTTGATTTTATTCTTTTGTCCTGAAGCAAAACCACCTACACTTCCATCAGAATTAATAACTCTATGGCACGCCACTAAATCAGAAGACTTAAGATTACTTCCTCCCACCCACCCCCGAGCAGCAAAGTAAGGATTTTTATGCATAGCACTACCCACAGCACGATAGGCTTTAGAATGAAGTGCTTTTGCTATCTCTTTGTAAGTTGTAACTTTTCCTTTTGGAACTTTTCGAAGAAGAGTGTAACAGCGTTCGGAGAAGGAAGTCATTTTTTATGTTTAATCCAAAACAAACCAATAATCAAACCTGTCACTAATAATCCAACACCTAGGAAAGAACTGGTTTTATTTGATAAGTTTATAATAGCATTACCAGTCATGTTGTTTGATAAAAAAAATATTCCGCTAAGGAAGAGAATTATAGATACTGTTTTTTCCAAACCGCCCGATTGAGAATCACCTCGCTGTTTAGATTTATTTCTTTCAATTTGGTCTCTTAATTGTTGAGGAGTTAATGCTCCTTTCTTTTTTAGATATTCAGATAATTCTTCCTTTTCATTTTCTGGTTTAAATCTAAGCAAACTCTTGCTTTGATCATACTTGGGAAGATTTACAACAATTTCTCCATCAGTAAAAGCACGCACCTCCTCTTTTTTTTGATAGGGTTGCAGGCGATCTAAAGAGTCACACACAATAATAGTATGCAATCTCTGCGGTCCTTCAGGTATTTCTACTGTTAATCCCTTGCGAGCCTGCATATACACATTTGTCCAATGTTCTTCATAAGTTGGAGTTCTAGAGGGTAAAGTTCTTCTAAAGAACAAAACATATCTTGAATCAAAATCTTCTCCATCTTCATATCTAGATGTATTAATCAAATATTTCTCTTGTTCTTTTTTGTTGGGAATTGCTTGCACAAATGCGTTCACGAAGTCTTTATCCCTACAAAGCTGGCTAGCTGATACAGATAAATTTAATTCTTTGATTAATGGGCTTAAAACTGTTTCTTCTCCAAAAAATTTCCCACCTGGGCGTTTCATAGTGTCTTTTGTCATTTTAATGTTAACCTTACTTTATTTTTAAATATTATTTTACTGATATTTTCAAAGAAGGATGTCATTTTGACACCTCAAAAAGATACCATAATTTATCTGGTTTTTTCTCTATTTTCTCTTTATAATTATAGTGTCCTTTATTCAAAAGAATTCTTACTGGCTCTACTCCATCGTCTGAATTCCAAGTAAAAAATACTTTTCCATTATTTTTCAAATGTTTTTTAGCTTCTGAAAGAAATTTGTTCATTAACTCCACAGTGGAAATATTAAGATTCCAGGACTTATCATTAATAGGTAGATTTCCAAAAATATAATCAAAACTGCCTTTTACTTTTTCGAATAAATCTGATTTTAAAACTTTGATATTTGAAACTTTGTTTATTTTAATATTTTCTTTGGTGTTTTGAATAGCCTTATTATCGATGTCTGTTGCCAAAACTTTTTTTGACCCATTTAACGCACAATATATGCCTATAATGCCTGTTCCACAACCAACATCAAGTATTTCTTTTTGTTTGATATTTGGAAGGTTATTAAGAATCATAGAACTCGAGTTAGTGTTTTTTGGGTCTGGATTAAAAACTCCTTCTTTAACAAGAAGATTTATTCCTTTTATTTTAATTTTCATTTTACTCCTGATTTTTTTAAATCTCTAAACAATTGTTTATCATTTTTGTAAAGAATTGTATTTATCCCTGTGTTTTTAGCAATTTCAATTATCTCTTCATTGTTATCTATAAATAGAATTTGCTCGGAAGGAAGTTTTATTTCATTAATTACAAATTTAAATATAGCAGAATCAACTTTTCTCATTTTGATTTCATTAGATAACCAGACAGCATTTGCAGAAGAGAAGATATCTTTTAAATTCTTTTTTAATAGAGGGGCGTGAATAGGATTTGTGTCTGATAAAATATATTTAGGAATTTTGAGATTAAGGAACAATTTGTATACAGATTTTCGGGGGTTCATAGTTCCATACGCTTTGTTGTATTCACTAAGGAAAGTCGCTTCATCCATATCCATAAGTTTTGAGCCTTGGGAGATAAATTCTTCTATAGACATATTTCCAGAACCAAATTGTGTCCTGAGTTCTTTGGTTTTATTTTTATTTTCTTTGGTTCCTGTCCATTTTTTGAAAAACTCATTTTTCAATGAATCTTCTGTTAATACACCCCCAATATCAAAAATTATTGCTTTTATTTTCATTTTATCCCCAACTTTTCCAACTTATTCTGCACATGATTAAACAAAGTAGAAGAGATGAGGGGTTGATGTGTTCCTTGATGTGTTTGCCCATCAAACTTCACTTTTCCCAAATAAGCCTGGTTCTTTAGAATCTTCTTCAAGCCGTTGACTGAAAGATTATGTTTTTTAGAGAGTTGAGTTAAGGAGATATTTGTATCTAAAAATTCATGAAATATTTCATCGATTTCTCTGGAATTTTGTGCTGGAACTAACTTTCCTTCCTGGATATTATAACCAAAAGGAACTCTTGAAACTAAATTTCCTTGTGATGCTCTTTGAGCCATACCTTGTTTTTGATTTATTTTTATAGATTTTAATCTTTCAATCTCTTTTTTCAGTTCTTCATTCTCTTTTTTTAATTGTTCTAGTTCTTCAAGATTCATTTTTTTCTTCGTCTCCATTTATAACTTCTAAACTATCCCATAATACATCTAATTGAGCGCCAGTATCAAATCTAACTGCAACAAATCTATCTTGAGTTCCCCATATACTTAATTTAATGTCAGGGATAGTGTAACCTATGGAACTGACTTTGCATCGGTTATCATACTTTGTTAAATCTACTTTCAATTTAACTCTTAGGGGTTTGCCTGCTATCTGCATTTTACAATGTATCTATAGGAGATTTTATTTTTTTTAATTCTTCTGTTGATATATGTGTATAAATCTGAGTAGTTGATAAATCTGCATGCCCTAATAATTCCTGAATTTTTCTTATATCTACATTATTCTCTAAAAGATGGGTAGCAAAGCTATGCCTTAATGTATGGGGATGAACTTTTTTGTTTATTCCTGCTTTTTTTGCAAATTTTCTTACTATTTTTTGAAGGTTCCTGTCAGATAGTTTTCCTTTTGGGCCTGTGAATAAATATTCTTGATTTAGTTCTTTTTGACTATCTGCTTGCTTTTTTAGATTCTTTAATAAAAACTGAGGAATATTGAAAATTCTATCTTTTTTTCCTTTTGCCTGCCTTACATGTCCTGTCATTTCATCAAAGTTCAAATCATTAACTTTTAGATTAATGAGTTCTGAAACACGAAAACCACAGGCATAAATCATTGATATCATTAACTTACTTTTTTTTGTAGGAATTGCATCAATCAATCTTTTTACTTCATCTTTTGTCAAAACATCAGGGATTCTTCTTTCACGCTTTGGACGTTTAATACCTATTGTTATGTCTTTTTTCAAAAGGTTAGAATATGCATACCTTAATGCAGAAAGAAAAACAATAATTGATGAAGAAGAGCTGTCTGTTAATTTTTCAGCCATAAATGCCTTGACATCTTCTTCTCTTACATCCTCAGGGCTCTTATTACAAAAATCTAATAAATCAGAATTAGCTCTTAGATAGTTCCTAATCGTATAATTTGAATTCTTTGATATCTTTAGTTCTATTCTTATTTTTTCTAAAAATTCCTTGGGAGTCATTTTAAAACAGGGTCTCCATAACTCCTTTTGAATGTCCCCTTAGCTAATTTGAAGGCTATTCTTCCATCTTTATATTTGTAAGGGATACCTATAACTTCACAACATTTTAGCGGTTTAGTTGAATTAATTTTTTTATTGGAAATAATTCTGTTAAGGTAACACCTTTTTAACCATCCACCAGGAAGTCCGTCTTTTTGATATGAAAATAAAAGTTTATTGCAATGAGAACACCTTAACTTAAGAATCCTAGTTTGACTTCCTCTTGCCTTAAAATATTTATCTCTTTTGATTTTAATTATCTCTTTTTTCATACATTAGATTGTACGAACTTATTTATATTTGTTTTGGAGAATTAGTTAAATTTGAAATCTATTTTCTTATCTTCGGGGATAATAAATCCCTTTTCTCTTAGAAGATTAAACATTTCAGATCTATATCTATAATCATGCAACATCTTATGATGGTTGGGGCATAGTCCAACAAGATTTGTTTCAGAATTATTATTTTTATTTTGATCCAGGTGATGTAAATCAATTATTTTATCAAAATTGCAGATGATACACTTTTCTGTTATCTTTTTGTAATTCTCCATGTTTAACCCATATTTTCTTTTTTGATTGGAAGCCTTGGTTTTATCTAGATGAAAAACAAAGTTATAACATCCTTCACATAATCCTTTTGCATGAGAAGGCATCTGTCTACCACATCTTTTACAAACAACAATTTTCGGTTTCCAAGAAAGTTTCTTATAACAGTTATAACATAATCCTTTTGCATGATGTTCATCTTCTTTTCCACAATTAGAACACTTTTTAATCATCAATAAAACAATTCGTTCGTATATAAAAAAGATTGTACTAACTTTAAAATAATAACGTTAGTACATAGAAAAAACAAACTACTGACAATATAGGTTGTACGAAGTATTTACGCATAAAATAAGAAATCTGAGAAAAACGGGGAAAAGATGAGATTTAAAGAAACTTATTACTCAAATGCAGTCGGTTTGAATCGCCAATCATACATTGGTTGGCCTAATGTAGCAAGTGCATCTCTATCAAGACTTGTTTGAAATTCTGGTTCTGTGCACTTTGGTCGGCTTTGTTCACGCTCCTGTTTTAATGCCTCTGGAAAATTCAATTCAAGTATTTCAACTAATTCTTCACAAGTATTCTGTTTAAAACCATTTTCTAAAATATAATCTATCGCTTTTGTAGAACTATCAAACCTTCCAAGACAATCTGAATCTAAACATCTTTCGGGATATCGCTGTCTTTCAACATATTCGATATCTAAAGAACCTGAAGGATTAATCTTAACAATTCTAGCTATTCCCGCTGCTAAATTTTGCACAGTATAAGGATAAACTACCCAAGGTTTTTCTATTTTTTCTGGCATTTTATTCACTTTGGTTGGCTTTGTGCATCATATACTTCATCTTCATAATGATTCCACAAATAAGATTTATCTATAATATTACTTCCAAATTCGCAGTGAAGAATGAATTCCCTTTCTTTTGAGCTTCTTGATAATCCTATAGCTTTGTAAGTTTTTCCTGAAGATTTTTCTATAAAAATAACATCTTTAACTCCTCCATCAAACAAACAATCTCCTAAAGTTTTTGCCATTTTATTTATTCCAAGGCCCTCTATCTATGCCAAGAACTATGCCTTTATGGCTTTGTGCAAGAGGAACTTCCTGTGTTTTAAGCGCTTTTTCTAGAACGCTTATAGATTCTTTATGTCCATCTATTCTTTTTTGAACTTGTTCTGATGTTAACAGTTTTGATAAAGGAGAGAGCCAATTATAACCCGGTTTGATAACTTCTGTATGATTTATCCCCTCAAACAAAGCAGTATAAGAGCGAGAAGTGATTTTGGTAATCACAAAGGTGATTGCTCCTCCTTGATGTGCATAAGCTCGATTTAACTCTAAAGGATGCAGATCTGCATCTCTAAATGTAACCATATTTCAAATATTCAAAAGAGATTTTTAAAGATTTATATCTTTTAATGATAAATTTCCAGCAAATTTTCTGCATTCATCCTGAGACTCACCGGCGGTTTGTGCACTAAGGTTATCTAAGTGCATATAGAATTTTGTCGACGACAAAGAGGTGTTTAAAGATGTTTTAAACAGGTGTTTAAGATAACAAAGAGTGTTTGAAAAACAAACGGGTGTTTATGGTTGTTTTAAACAGGTGTTTACCATCATTTTTTTTGACAAACAGCTGTTTTTTTGATTAAAATAGAAGAGATATTTTTTGATGATTTTACGACGAGAATTTGATTGAGACAGAAAATTAGCGACGAAAAAACAAAACATTTTTAAATATGCTTTTACAAAAGATTATATGTTTGGATGGTTATTTGGAAAAAAAGAGGCTAAAGAGATAAAAGAAGATACTAAGAGAAGTTTTGATTCTGTTAAAAAAGATATGGCTGGTGTTGTTGAGTGGATTAAACACCTTGATTCTGAAAAAAAAATGCAAAAAGGTGAGATTGAAGAGATGAGAGAGGATTTGTCGACGATGAAAGAAGAGATAGAAGGGTTGAAAAATATTGTATCAGTTATCAACAGTGCAGGGGTGTTTAAAACACCCAGACGTGTTCATGACAAACAGACAGCTGTTTATGCTGTTCAAACAGGTGTTCAAACGGCTGTTCAAACACCAAATTTAGACCAATTTTCAGTAACTGAAAGAGCGATTCTATGGGTATTGTTAAATAGTGATTTAAAGCTCAGTTATGATGATCTAGCTGCAATGTTAGGAAAAGAGAGAACTACAATAAGAGGGCAGATAAATACCATAAAACAGAAAAGTGAGAGCCTAATAGAAGAGGTAGTTGAGAAAAATGGCAAAAAGAGAGTGTTTATACCTGAAAATATGAAGGAAAAACTGCTCAAAAAGACAAAAGTGAGAGTTAGGAATAGTAAAAAAGATGAGAAAAAGGAGAAAAACAGAGTTTCAGAGTACTAGATGGGCGTAAAGTGAGAGTTAAAAGGATAAAAAATCTGAATATAGGGATTCAGATTTATCAGGAGGTAAAAAGAGAGGTATAACAGTAAAAGGAGTGAAAGAAAAAGATGCGGAAGTCTGAATGTGAGAGTTACACTTATTCGTTTAGAGGAATAACTTGGTTATAGTTCTCTCAGCTTTAAAATTGTGGCTAAAGAGGCAATTTTCTTGAGATTTTGGGAAACAGAGAGTTGGATGTTTTTGTTGTTTATCCTCTTTTTGTCGACGGGAATCCCCTTTTTTATGAGTTTTCCGACATAATCTCTAATAGAGCTTTCACTTAGGTTTAGCTTATTTGAAAGGACTTTATAATCAGAAAAACCCTGTTCTTCATCCAATTGGTATATCGTCGAGAAAACCAAGAGTTCCTGCTCTGTTATAGTCTTAAATTTCAATCGTATCTCCTTCTTTATACTATCTAAAGAATCAAAGATTTCTGAAGCGTTTTCAAGGCTATTTTTAGGGATTTTATAGCTATTTTCTATCTGTTGGTTTGTTGGTTTGTCTGTCTGTTTGTCTGTTGGAACCCCTTCATTTCCTATGGAAATACCTAAATTTTGGGGTTTTAAGGGCTTAAAAGCATAAGGATGTGTTGGATTATGTGTTGGAATTGCCTGATTTTGAAGGCTATGTGTTGGAATAAAGGAGGGCCTATTTTGGTTTAAAATCTGCTCTTTTTTCTCTTTTTGATCTAATTTATCATACATTTCTATGAGTTTTTCACCCATCTCAATAAAACTTGATTTTAGAATATCCATCTCTTCTCTTAAAGAATCCATGTCCTCTTTTACTTTTTGAAATGCTTCTTTTATTGAGTCCATTTAAAACAGAAAGGTAAAGAGTATAAAAATTTTGATATAATCTAAAAGATATTATTGATGAAGAGAATAGGCTGTATAAGCTGCATCACTTATTTTCCATCTCGAACGTTTTGTGTAATCCTTTCCTTTTGAGTTTTTCTTTATCTCTACGACAAGATTCTTAGTCTTTAATCCAGTAAGAAGTTTTTTAATGAATTCTTCATCTCGAGCCATTTCATGCGCAACCTCTACTGTAAAAAGAGGTTTTGGACTTTGAGAATAAAGAAAAGCCATAATCTGCTCAGATATCTTATCTTTTTTCTTTTCAGAAATTTTCATAAGGAAGATAAGAAAAACTGGTTTAAAATTGTTATTAAAAGAATTTTACTCTTTCTTTTTAGGTTCTTCTTTTCTGACAGAGGGCAAAGGAATATGCAAGGGTAAGTTTAATTCTTCCTCGAATTGAAAAGCCTTTACATTTGATTTTTTAAGTATAAAATTGTATAAGAAAATCCTGAAGTCTTCTGGAATGTTTTTTGTTTTCCATTGTTTTAAGACTTCTTCTGCTGTTTTAGAATCCATTGAAAAGACAATGTCTCCTGTAAGTTCTATCTTTGCGATATTGGGGTCATACTCTAAGTTAAATGAGAACTTTACTCCTATAAAATCTTCTTCTGTTTTGAATAAATCCTGTTTTACACCTTTTATTTCAGAAATATCAATATTAGTCTTAACACTTAATTTTTCATAAGAACTTGATGATCTTTCAGCATACATCTTATTAAAATTGAATCCAACAACTCTCATTAATCTTAAAGAAAAAAAGTATTTTTAAAGTTTTATATGATTAAACGAGATTGTTAATTAAATCAAATCTTCTTCAGAAACTATTACAAAGTCTCCTATAGCAATTATTGAGTTATAAGGAATCAATAATTCATTAGAGTTTGTTCTCTCTAAATTAAGATTTTTTGTATAAGGAGTGGGATCTTTAACAACTAGACTTATGAGCTCTCCTGATTTTGTTTCAAAGGTAGTATCCTTGACAAAACCAAGTCTTTTTCCCTCTTTTGTTACAATCATCTTTCCAACAACAGAACTAAAAATATTTTTATTTCCAGGCATATTATATCGAAAAGAAAATTATTTATAAACTTTTCTGAACTATATCATATAAGTTAATATTTGATTTTAGAAAAATAAAACATGAAAGAAAAGAGAATTAAGAGTAAAAAAGAAGAAGAAAGAAAACAAATAAGGGATAAAAGAAAGAGGAATAAAAAGTAAAAAAGAGAAGAAATCAAGAAAATTTGAACACAAGAGTGTCTCCCTATGGTTTCGTGTGGAAATGTTTATAAAGAAATTTTGAAATTTTGAATGTTTTGATTTGATTTAAAAAATTTTATATTATAGAGTATATAGATAATAATAATAATAATAATAATAATAATAATAATAATTCTGTTGATTCCTAAGTTTTTCGTTTTTAACTTCTTAGTTCTTCATCTTAAAACTTATTTTCCATTTGAAATTAAGGTGTTCTACTTTATCAGTAGTCATAATCCTTTATATAATAAAAAACATTCTTCTCTTCGGAATATTTTCCTAATTTAGGAATTCCAATAGAAATTAAGGTGTGAGGGGAGACAATGAAAGGAGAATTAGACGAAATTTTTGAATGTTTTGACAAGAACACGATTTTCAAAGACAAGTCTCTTTTACAGAGTAATTATCAACCTAAAGATATACTTCATAGAGATGAACAAATAAAGCAGATTGCTTCTATTCTAGCTCCTATATTAAGAGGAGAAAGGCCTAGTAATTTGTTTCTTTATGGAAAAACAGGAACAGGAAAAACACTTTCAATTCAATATGTAAAAGAAGAGTTGCTAAGAAGATTAAAGAAAGATGCTGATTTTAAACTAAATGTTCTTTATCTCAATTGCAAACTGAAAAAGGTTTCTGATACAGAATATAGAATCTTAGCTGAATTTATCAAAATGTTAGGAGGAGAGATTCCTGCTACAGGCTTGCCTACTCAATCTGTTTATAGCAAATTTATAAAAATAATTGATTCTGAAAAACAATTAGTTGTATTGATTCTTGATGAAATTGATCAAACAGTAAAAAATATTTCAAGTGATTTTCTTTACAATTTAACAAGATTGAATTCAGAACTCTCTCAAACTCAAATATGTGTTGTAGGAATAAGCAATAACTTGACTTTTTTGGATGAACTTGATCCAAGAGTAAGAAGTTCGCTTTCAGAAGAAGAAGTTGTTTTTCCTCCTTATAATGCATTGCAATTACAGGAAATTTTAACAAGAAGAGCACAAGATGGGTTTAAGGAGGATATTTTAGAAGAAGGAGTCATTGCCAAATGTGCTGCATTTGCTGCAAGAGAGCACGGAGACGCAAGAAGAGCTTTGGACTTACTTAGAGTTGCAGGAGAGCTTGCAGAGAGAGATTCTTCAAAGAAAGTTGGTGTAAAACATATTGACGAAGCAAACAATAAAATTGAGAAAGACAAGATTTTGGATGTTATAACTTCAGAACCAAAACAATTTCAGGTTGTTCTTGATTCAATAATAAGACTTTCTGAAAAACAGAAAGAAGAACCTATTTTTACAGGAGATGTTTATAACTTGTACAAATCCATTTGCTTGCAGAATAAATTAGAGACTCTTACGCAAAGAAGAGTTGGAGACATTATCCAGGAATTTGACATGTTAGGAATTATCAATGTAAGAGTTATTTCAAAAGGAAGAGGGGGAAGAATGAGAGAGATAAAACTTGCCATCTCAAAGGATATTCTTACTAAAGCAAAGGAAATTATTGCAGACTCTTTGAATTATAACTAAATAAATTAAATTTTATCCGAAAAAATGACAAACGAAAACTCGCACGATGTTGTAGTTACAGGAATAGTTGTAAAAGAAGGAAAATATCTTATTACTCGAAGAGCTTTAACAAAGAAGAATTTCCCTGGAAAATGGACTGTTCCTGGAGGAAATTTAGAAATGAAAGACTATCTTAGCAGAGAGAAAGATACAGGTAGTCATTGGTATAACGTTTTGGAAGAAGTTTTAAGGAGAGAAGTTAGAGAAGAGACTGGCTTGGAAATAAAAAATATAGGTTATGTTACAAGTTTGAGTTTTATAAAATCAGATAATTCTCCCACCTTGATAATTAGTTTATTTGCAGAACATTTGAATGGAGAGGTAGTTTTGAACAATGAATCAATAGATTATAAATGGGTCAGTTTAGAAGAAGCAAAAAACTATGATTTAATAGAAGGAATTTATGAAGAATTAATTATGCTGGATAATTTATTGAAAGGAAATAAAATAAATGAATGGAAGAAAGAATGAGCAAACAGGAAATTCAATTCGCGACCCCACTGATAGGGATTACACGTGAAATCGCTCACCACAAATACAAAATTGAACGGAGTGAATGGAAACGAACAGGAAGTTCATTTCACGCTATTTTTCAAGAAGTGAATGACAAGAAAGAAACGTTATTTTTAGGAAAAAATAACGAAGAAAAATATCGGAGGTATTTTGCATAATGAACACAGAAGAAATACTCAAATTTTGCAGAGAAAACGGGCTTTTGTTAGACTCAGAAATTTTAAAACTGTTCAGCGAGACTACTGATGCAGATTCCATAAAAATGATTATTGAGAAAATAAAGAATTACACTCCCCAAAGAATAATTACTAAAGAAATTTTTTCCCAAAACAAGGATTTAGAAAGGATTTTTTTAACATTACCTAATGAAAATCAAAAGAGTTTAGAGAAATTAAAAATAAAATTAGGTTTGAGCATTGAAATTTCAAGAGAGAAAGAAGAGCCTCAAAAAATAGAGATTGTTCTCGATAGAAATCAGCCAGAAACTAATGCAAGAATTCTTTCTTCTATTCCTTCTTTCACAGGAAAACCTGAAGTTGGAAATTTTGTCAAGTATTATAGAAGCAGATTCAATGAGATGAGAAACCTCATTCAAGCTAATCCAAGATTGAATGGATTAGTTTCAATAAACAAACTTTCTGGAAAAAAACAAGGAGTTTCTATTATTGGTATGGTTTCCAGCAAAGCAACAACCAAAAATGGGAATATTATCCTTGATGTTGAAGATTTAACAGGAAGAACAAAAGCGTTAATTAATTCAAACAAACCTGAACTTTACAAAGAAGCAGAAGATATTGCATTGGATTCTGTCATTGGACTAAGAGGGATGGGAGATGATCAGATTATCTTTGTGAATGACATAATCTTTCCTGATTCAATGCTTCATGAAAGAAAAAGGTCTGATAAAGAGGAATATGCTTTATTCTTGGGAGATCTTCATTTTGGAAGCAAGTTATTCAGAGAAAAAAGTTTTAACAAATTTATAGATTATATCAATGGAAAACTTCCTGATACTCCTGAAGTTGAGAAAATAAAAACAATATTCTTGGTTGGAGATATAATTGCTGGAATTGGAAATTATCCCACACAAGAAAAAGATTTGAAGATTATTGATTTGGAAGAACAATTTTCAGGATTTTCTGAACTAATAAAGAAGATGAGAAAAGATATTACTTTTATTATTTCTCCAGGAAACCACGATGGAGTAAGGCTAATGGAACCTCAACCCTTGTTTGATGAAAAATATGCCTGGAATTTATATGATTTAAAAAATGTTATTCTGACTGGAAATCCTGCTTCTGTTAACATAGGAAGCACGAAAAACTTTTCTGGATTTGATGTCTTGACTTATCATGGATTTTCTTTTTACCATTATGCTAACACGGTTCCTAAATTAATGACAGGCGGAGCTTTAAATGCTCCAGAAAAAATAATGGCTTACTTGTTAAAGAATAGGCATCTTGCTCCTACACATTCTTCTGTGCAATATTTTCCCTTTAATGAAGATTATTTGTTGATTAAAAAAATTCCTGATATTTTTGTCTCAGGGCACACTCACAAGAGTGCAGTATCTTATTATAATAATGTATTAATGATTTCAACTGCAACATGGGAATCAATGACTGTTTATCAGGAAAAAATGGGCAACAAGCCAGACTATTGCAAAGTACCTATGATGAATTTAAAGACAAGAGAAATAAAAATACTTGACTTTGAGGAGAAAGAAGATGAAAAGTAAAGCAGTAATTTGTGACATGGATGGAACAGCAGTTCAATATTCTATTGGAGATTTTTCTTCTAGTTGGGATGCTTTAGCGAGTATTCTTTCAGATGAAGAAAGAACCAAATGGTTTTCGCTTATAAAAGAACACTATGGGAAAGGAGATTATAGATTTTGGTTTCAAGCTCAAGTTGATTTGTTGAAAGGAAAAAAATTAGCAGATGCTGAAAGAGTTTTATTTCCTATACCTTACTCTTTAGGATTTAGAGAATTTTTTAGCAATTCTAATGGATTAAAGAGAGCTATACTTTCTGCAGGAATTAATATTGTTGCTAAGAAGATAGCAGAAGAATTTGGATTTGACTATTGGCTTGCACAACATTTAGAAGTTTGTGAAGGAATTTTTACAGGAAGAGGAGAAAGTACTGTAGATTATCAAAATAAATCTAATTATTTATTAAGAGTATCTGAATTTTTAGGAATTCCTTTATCAAGAACTTGTTATATTGGAGATACTGAAGGAGATATTGGATGCATGGAGTTAGTTGGAACTCCTGTTGCATTTAACCCTCACCATGGACTTGAAAAATATGCAAAACAAAAAAGAATACCTGTAATATCTGATTTTAGACAATTAAACGAAATTTTAAGAGAAAATGAACACTGAATTTTATTTCAAGCAACTTGACAGAGAAGTAAAGAAAATTTATTCTTTAGCAGAAGAGGCAAGAGCAAAAGGATTTGATCCTGTTGACAAAGTTGAAATTCCTCTTGCAAGAAGCCTTGCTGAAAAAGTGGTAGGATTAATTTCAACTGTTTATCCTCAAATGGAAGGTTCTGGAATTGTAGAAAGAATTTTAGACCTTGAGAAAGAGCACGGAAAATTAGACACTGCTGTTGCATTTAAGATTGCAGAAGAGGTTGCAAAACAAAAATTCTGTCAATTCAAAACACTTCTCGAAGCAATAAATGCAGGAGTAAGAATTGGTTTTGCTTACATAACTCTTGGTGTTGTTTCATCTCCTATCGAAGGATTTACTGAGTTAAGGCTAGGAAAAACAAGAAAAGATGAAGAATACTTTATTGCTAATTTTTCAGGACCTATAAGAAGCGCAGGAACAACTGCAAGTTGTATGGTTCTGATATTAATTGATTATCTTAGAGAATTATTCGGATATGCAAAATATGATCCCAGCGAAGAAGAAGTGAAAAGATATGTCACAGAATGTTATGATTATCACGAAAGAATTACTAATCTCCAGTATATGGGAACAGAACAAGAATTAACCTTCTTGGCGAAAAATCTACCTATCCAAATTGATGGTGATCCTACTGAGAAATTAGAGGTTTCTAATTATAAAAATTTGCACAGAGTCGGGACCAATCTCATAAGAGGAGGAATGTGCCTGACTTTTTCAGAAGGACTTGCACAAAAAGCAAAAAAAGGATTGAGATTACTGAATGGATTAAAAAGCAAAGGGTTTCAGATAACAGGGTGGGACCATTTAGATGAATATGTAAAACTTCATGAGAAAAGAGATACTGGAAAAACAGATGATTCTCCAACTTACATAAAAGATTTAGTTGCAGGAAGGCCTATATTCGGACATCCTGGAAGATCAGGAGCATTCAGATTCAGATATGGAAGAGGAAGAAATTCAGGGTTCTCTGCGACTTGCTTACATCCTGCTACAATGGCTATTTGTGACAGTTTTATTGCAATTGGGACACAATTGAAAATTGAGAAACCTACAAAGGGAACAGTAGTAGGTTCTTGTGATACAATTGAAGGTCCAATTGTGAAATTAATGAATGGGAGTGTTAAAAAAATCAAAACCAAAGAAGAAGCAAAAAGGATTTATTCCAACGTAGAAGAAATAATTTATCTTGGAGATATTTTATTCCCCTTTAGTGATGTTGCAAATAGAAATTCTGTATTGTTAAAGCCAGGATATGTTGAAGAATGGTGGGGGCTGGACTTGAGAGAAAAGAATAGCGAAATAAAAATAGATTATCTTAATGTTGATTTTGAAAAAGCAGTTGAGTTAAGCAGAGAATACAAGATTCCTCTTCATCCAAATTTTACTTTTTATTGGACGCAGATAACAAATGAAAATCTTTTAGATTTGATTGATTGGCTGAAACTTTCAAAAATAAATAAGAAGATTATTCTCCCTTATGCTTCTTCTGAAAGAGAAAAATTCAAGAACGGAAAAAGAGCATTAGAACTCTTAGGAGTTGAACATGATGTTGTCATTGAAAACGTGATTATTAATGAAAAAATAGGAAAAGCATTATTTAGCAACTTAGGAATTGATTTTAATCTTTTAGATAAAGAGGAATATTTTTTAGAGAAGGAATTTGAAGAACTGGATTTGAAAATAAGAAAATTAACAATAACAGAGCAAGGAGATTTAATGATAAAATCTGTTTTAGAGGTTATTAATTCTATTTCTTTATTCCTAATAAAAGACAAGGCAGGAGAATTCATAGGTGCGAGAATGGGAAGACCTGAAAAAGCAAAGATAAGAAAACTTACAGGAAGTCCGAATGTCTTATTTCCTGTTGGTTCTGAAGGAGGAAGACTAAGAAGTGTTGAGGCAGCTTGTGAATATGGAAGTGTGAACAGCACTTTTCCAATTTATTATTGTGAAAGTT
>JAUSIC010000013.1 GCA_030648285.1 Nanobdellota archaeon
TATTAATCTTTTCTGTAACCTTCTTAATGACCGATATTATAAACGAAAAATTTGGGAGAAAGGAAACACAAAGAATGATATTTATAGGATTTATTTCTCAGGTAGCAATCACAGCATTTACATTTTTAATATTGTCATTAAAACCTGCTCCTTTCTGGCAAAATCAAGAAGTGTTTGAATCCTTATTTAATCAAGTTCCCCAAATAATTTTTGCATCTTGGATTGCTTTCCTAGCAAGTGAAAATTTAGATGCTTATCTCTTTGATTGGTTTAAGAAGTTAACACGGGGCAGGTACTTATGGACTAGAAATGTTTTCAGTTCGCTTCCTTCTATGTTAGTAGATTCTGTTTTATTTATTATTATAGCGGGTTTTCAGCCTATTGGATCTCTTATTTTAGGACTTACTATAACTAAATGGCTTGTAGGGTTAGTGGACATCCCATTTATGTATCTGAATAGATGGGTGATGTACCGCAGGTAGCATAAAGATTTAAAAAGCTTCTTTATTATCAAAATTTATTCTAACACATTTACATTAAAATGGTAGAGAAAGAAACTAGCTTAGAGAAGATAAAAAGACTAACGTCTAATCAGAAGAACATCAGAAACGTAGCTACAAGCGCGCACATACATCATGGAAAAACGGCATTTACAGATGTTCTCTTAGCCGCAGCTGGAATGATGGCGGTTAAGAATGCGGGAGATTTAGAAGAGGGAATGGCAACATGGCAACATGCAGATGAGCAAGAGAGACTAATGACTGTTGACGCTGCTAATGTATCTATGGCCCATAAACATCATAACGAAGAGTATTTAATTAATTTAATTGACACACCTGGACATGTTGATTTTGGGGGAAATGTTACAAGAGCAATGAGAGCAATTGATGGAACAATTGTTTTGGTTTGTGCGAGCGAAGGAATAATGCCTCAAACAGAAACAGTAATCAAGCAGGCATTGAGAGAAAGAGTAAGACCTGTTTTATTCATTAACAAAGTTGACAGATTGATAAAAGAATTAAAACTTACACCTGAAGGAATGCAAGAAAGATTCGGAAAAATAATCCAAGAATTTAATGATTTGATAGAACAAATCGCAGAAAAAGACTACAAGCAAAAATGGAAAGTTTCTGTTAGTGATGGAAGTGTTGCATTTGGAAGTGCAAAAGAAAACTGGGCAATGTCTGTTCCTTTCATGAAGAAAAAAAATATTACTTTCAAGGATATTTTTGCTCTTTATGAAATGAGTGAAGAAGATAAAAAAACATGGGTTTGGAAAAATGCACCCTTGTATGAAATTCTTTTAGACATGGCAGTAAAACATCTTCCTGATCCTCTTGAAGCACAAAAATACAGAATTCCAAAAATATGGCGTGGAGATATAGATAGTGAATTTGGAAAAGATTTATTGAGTTGCAATCCAAAAGGAAAACCTGCTTTCGTAATCACAAGAATTGTTATTGAACCAAAATCTGGAAAAGAATTATCTGCAGGAAGATTATTCTCAGGAACATTCAAAGTAGGAGATGAAGTTTATCTTAACCTAGCAAAGAAAAAACAAAAAATTCAGCAAATATTAATTTACAACGGAATAAAGCCAGAACAAATTGATGAAATAGGACCAGGAAACGTTCTTGCTATTTCAGGGATAACAGGAGAAGCAGGAGAAACAATCACTCTTGAACCAGAAACTCCATTCGAAGAATTGAAACATATTTTTGAACCAGTAATCACAAAAGCTATTGAAGTAAAGAAAACAGCTGACTTGCCAAAATTAGTTGAAATATTGAAAAAAGTTGCTAAAGAGGACCCTTCTGTAAAAGTTCAAATCAATGAAGAGACAGGAGAAAGTTTGATTTCAGGTATGGGCGAATTGCACCTAGAAATTATTGAGAACAGAATAAGAACAGAAAAAGGACTTGAAGTAAAAACCTCTGCACCAATAGTTGTTTACAGAGAAACAGTAGGCAAAGCTTCTACACCATTTGAAGGAAGAAGTCCTAACAAACATAACAGCTTTTTCATAAAAGTTGAACCATTAGATGATGCATTTTACGCAGCAATAAAGAATGGAGAAATACCAGAAGGAAGAATCAAGAAGAAAAACCAAGACATGGCTACCAAACTTGCTGATTTGGGGTGGGGCGGAGATGCAATAAGAAATCTCAGAGATATTTACAGGGGAAATATTTTCATGGATGAAACAAGAGGAGAAGTTCATATTGGAGAAGTAATAGATATGGTATTAGATGCTTTTGAAATGGTGATAGATCAGGGACCTTTGGCGAGAGAACCTTGCATGAAAATGAAACTTTCATTGATGGATATTAAACTTCACGAAGATGCTATTCACAGAGGGCCTGCACAAGTTTATCCTGCTGTAAGAGAATCAATAACAGGAGCAATGAAACAAGCAAATGCTACATTATTGGAACCATTGCAGATTCACCTTATTGAAGTTCCTGACAAGTTCATGGGAGAAATGACAAAACTCGTTGGTAGCAAGAGAGGACAATTGCTCGAAGTCAAGCAAGAAAATGGAATTGCAGAAATTGATGCAAAACTTCCTGTAGCAGAAATGATTGGATGGAGCAATGACTTGCGTTCAGGAACAGAAGGAAGGGGTGTTAGTTCATTGAAAGACCAATTGTTTGAAAAAATACCAATGTCATTGCAAGAAGATGTTATAAGGAAGATAAGACAGAGAAAGGGTTTATCGGAGAACCAATAAACCCTGCATGATTTAGGAAAAATACATCGGAAGGATTATCTGAGAACCAATAATTATATACTGAATTATAAGAATTCTTTTAAAGTATAAAAGAGAGTTTTTATTATGCCAGACTTAAGCAAATTAACCTTGATATTGCACACAGAAACTCCTGATAAAAGACAGATATACCAAAGAGCAGATGATAAAAGAACAGTCAATCCTGCAGATATTGAATTCTTGAAAGCATATCCTAATCCTGTTATGATTTATGGTATGCCAACTCAGGAATTAATAAGATTGATGGAACCAGATAATTGTTTTCCTGTTCCAAAGAGAGCAAATGCATTGATTGCTGGAAGAGGAAGAATAATAGAAGGAAGAAGAGGAGATATAGAAGTTCGTTCTGCAAACTATATTCATCTTAGAAAAAGAACCAAAAAAAGAGATAATAATTAAAATTCCATCTCTATTCTTAATTCTGCGAGAGAAAGAATAAACTTGCTCATAACCATAAAATGCCTTAAGATGCTTCACTGATAGATTGTGGGCTAGTATTGGGAGTGATGGAAATATATATCCTTGTGGGCATGTCTCAACAGATGGAATGGAAAGTTATGGGAATATTCTTGAACAAAATCTTTCTGAAATATGGAACGGAGAAAAAAGAAAAAAAGTTTTGAAAAGTATGCCTAATGGAAAATGCAGAATCTGTTCTCCTGCATCATTAAGAAGAAATGCACTAATGAGTTTTCTTTCTGAACTAGACAGAGAAACACAAGAAGAATTAATCAATGAGGTTCAGTAACCTTTAAAAACACTCTTTCTTGTTAAATCTTATGAATACAGTAAGATTGCCAATGCTTGAAAGAGTTATAGAAGATGGAGTTGAAAGATGTAGAAGATGCGATACAGGAGAAGTAGTTCCTGTTCCAGATGGAGTAAATGGAAGATTCTATGTATTAGTTCCAACAAAAGACGGAACAGTTCAAGTAGACCATCTTGATAAAAGAGTTCATACTAATAGGGGAAATCCTGCAGTTGTATTAAGCAGGTGGGGATGGAATTATTCACAACAGCAATCAGTTCGTTTAGCATCATTCTGTTACCTTCAATAAAATAAATTACCAAAACATTTATAAATCAAATTTTTTTTACATTAATACTTAAAATTCTTCACTGAATTTTACGCAAAAACAAAAAATGGCTAGGCTAAAACGCCAAAAGCGTTTCGCTAAATACATTTTAAACAAAACAAACAAAAATGGCTAGAGAAAAACCAAACATGAATGTAGTTTTCGTTGGGCACGTTGATGCTGGAAAATCAACTACAATCGGAAGATTACTTTTTGATTCTGGAGTTGTTTCTGAACAGGAAATGGTTAAGTTGAGACAAGAAGCTGAAAAGCATGGAAAAGCAGGTTTTGAATTCGCATTCGTCATGGATAAAATCAGAGAAGAAAGAGAAAGAGGTATCACAATTGACTTGTCTTACAAGAAAATCATGACTCAAAAATACCAAGTTACAATCATTGATGCTCCAGGGCACAGAGACTTTGTAAAGAACATGATCACAGGTGCTTCACAAGCAGACTGCGCTTTCTTAGTAGTTGCTGCAACAAGTGGAATTGAACCTCAAACAAAAGAACATTTGTGGCTTTTGAAAACAATGGGTGTTCAAAATCTTGGTGTAATAATCAACAAAATGGATATGATAAGCTATGATGAAGCAAAATTCAACAAGCTTAAACAAGAAGTAACAGACTTGGTTAAAGGAGTAGGTTACAAGGCTGAAAATGTGGCATTCATCGCTGCATCAGGACAAAAAGGAGATAATGTTTCAAAGAAATCAACTAACATGGCTTGGTACAAAGGACCAACAGTAATTGAACAGATTGATTTATTCCCTAAGCCAGAATTACCAACTAACTTGCCAATGAGAATGCCTGTGCAAGATGTTTATGAAATCACAGGAATTGGAACTGTTCCAGTTGGAAAGATTGAAACAGGAATAATGAAAGTTGGACAAAAAGTAATAGTATTGCCTGGAAGAAGCGGAAAAGGTGTTGAAGGAGAAGTAAAGACAATTGAAATGCACCACGAAGCTATGCCAGAAGCAACAGCAGGAGATAATGTAGGAATAAATGTAAGAGGAGTTGGAAAGAAAGATATTGCAAGAGGAGATGTAATTTGTGAATCTGCAAACCCAATACCAATAGTTGAAGAATTCATTGCTAACATAATTGTAATCAATCACCCAACAGTTATTGCTAAAGGATACACACCTGTATTCCACATACATACTGCTCAGGTGCCATGCCAATTCACAGAATTGATTGAACAAATTGATGCAAGAACAGGACAAGTTATAAAGACAAATCCAGACTTCTTGAAGAATGGAGACGCTGCTAAGGTTAGAATCAGACCGCAAGGAAATTTGTGCCTTGAAACACAAAAGACAAACCCTTACATGTCAAGATTCGCAATAAGAGACGCAGGTGCAACTGTTGCAGCTGGAATGTGCGTTGAGATTGTGAAGAAAAAAGCAATAGTGTAAGAGTTCTTAGTACTATCTTTAAATATTAATTATTTCTTTTTATTAGATGATAAAAAATCCAATTTATATTCCGAAAAGTTTTAGAGCAACAGATAAATATGGTGAAAAGACGAGATATACAAGCGAAGTAATAAACGGAAAAATGGTTAGAATTATTGAATACAGAAATAAAGAAGGATTATTACACCTAGTTAATATCTGGGGAATTTGCAAGGGCAGAGGGGTGGAAGAATTAAAAGAACTTGAAGATTGTTATGTTGCTTATGATGAAAATATTGATTCCAAAACGCATAGAGAAATGAAAGAACCTGCTGAAAGAATGTATCCTAAACCTATTGTGGTAGCATTTTTTTAATGTGATGTTTTAAGATAATTTTATAAATAATTCCTGTCAAAAATTATTATGACTCTAAATGATGAAATAGAAGACATGCTTATCATGATGCTTTATCCTTACAAAGCAGAATATACTGAAGCAAACAGGGGATATAGAATGGCAAAAGATAATGGAAATGATGCAAGTGCCAGAGTGCATGCAGACATGATTTATTCTATTATTTTTGAAACAAGCCTTCATATTTCAGGCTGTTTTAATGCATTATGGGAAGATGTTGAAACCGGGAAAGTTCCTGAATCAGAAACAGAAAAAGCAAAACGAATCCTGAAAGGCATGAGAGAACATTATACAAAGGCTAATTGCAGGCTGAGAACCTTGGCAGGATTTCAACAATATAATAACATGACAAATTCTCCGAAAACAAATGCAAGAGAATAAAATAATTTCCTCACTCCTTAGAACTCATAAATATTTAAAAACAAGATTTTTCTCACACATCAATGCTATTAAAAAAAGAGATGACTACGCAGGAAATTGATTATTTTATCAAAGATAAAAGTGACTTTGTCAAGATAGATTTGCTTGGGAGACTTCTCAGCGAACATCTTCCAAACACAACTAGAAAGTTTGTTTTCTTGAAATTAGGAGAAATTTATGAAAGAGTTTCAATGTTTTCTGATTCTGCTAGTTCTTATGAAAAAGCAATAGGGTTGTCTACTTCTAAAGGAGAAAATAAAAATCTTTTAATCAAAGCAGCCCAATTATTCATAAGAGCAGGAGATTTTAATCGTGCAGAAGGATTGATAAGAAACGCTATTTCAGACGCAAATAATTTTGAGAAAAAAGACATTTACGATGGAATAAAAAAATATTACATTTATGTTGCAGAAACAAACGAAAAGTTGAGAAGATTAGGAGAAGCTGTGAAGCTTTATGAAAAAGTTTCAACAATGGAACTTTCTGATTCTGAAAAAAAGCAAGTCAAGGAAAAACTCATGTTCTTGTACAATAAGCTTGGAAAAATAAGAGAATATATGTTGTTGAAGAATGGGTAACTTTAAAAACTAACCTTAATTCTGTATTTTATTAGGAATATCATAGTAGATTATTAAATTAATCACATCACATTCACTTTGTTTAGCTTAATGCTATTAGATGAGAAAGAGTTGTAAAAACTAAGATATTTCTAGAAGTCCTTTAGGACTTTTTAAATTAAACACGGAGTAAATAAAATGGGAAAAATAAGTCCTGTATCAATTAAATACATGATACATGCAAACTTCAGTGCAGAAGGCGCTTTAGAAAAGCCTGATGTAATCGGAGCTATATTCGGACAAACAGAAGGGCTTTTGGGACATGAACTCGAAATGAGAGAACTGCAAAAAGAAGGAAAAATCGGAAGAATTGAAGTTGATTTACAAAAATCAGGAAAAATGACTATTGGAAAAATACATATTCCTACAGCATTGGACCAAACAGAAACAACTTTGATTGCTGCTGCAGTTGAAACAATTGAGAGAATTGGTCCTACAGACGCACACATTGAAGTAGAACAAATAGAAGATGTCAGAGGAAACAAAAGAGACTATATTGTTGAAAGAGCAAAGAAACTCATGCAGAACCTTTCTGGTGCAACAAACTCAAGAGAAATCTCTTCTCAAATAAGAGATTCTGTAAGAACCAGTGAAGTCAAAGAACACGGAGAAGGAAAACTTGCTTCAGGAGACTTGTCTGGAAATGAGATAATTGTTGTTGAAGGAAGAGCAGATGTAATGAACTTGCTTAGAAACGGAGTAAACAATGTAATCGGAATGAACGGAACAAAACTTCCTGATGAGATAAACGAATTAGGAAAAACAAAAGAATTAACTCTTTTTGTCGATGGAGACAGAGGGGGAAAATTAATTGTTCAGAACGTTTCAGACAATGCAAACATCAAGTATGTTGCAGTTGCTCCTGACGGAAAAGAAGTTGAAGAACTCATGGGAAAAGAAATTTTAATGGCTTTGAGAAAGAAAGTCTCTGTTGGAGACTTTCTCTCCAAGAGTTCTAGAGAACCTGAAAAGAAACAAGAAGAAGTTTTTGAATTAGATGAAGCAAAAAAAGAAAAATTAAAAGACATCGCAAAACAAATTGAAGGGACAGGAAAAGCGATTATTGCACTAAACAATTCTTTAAGTGAATTTAAAAGCGCTTCTGTAAAAACACTTTCTGGAACACTGAATCGCATTAGAGAAAGACCAATTGCGGTTGTAATGGACGGAACAGCAACAATTCCGATAATTAGTGCTGCTGAAGATGCAACTGTTCAAGTTATTGTTGCAAAGAATTTCGCAACAACTGATACAAAGATTAAGTTGGTTGGGTTTTAATTTTTAGGGGAAAAATAGTCTCACTTCGTTCGATGATTGATAATGTGATAATCCGGATACTCAAATTTAAATTATAATAAATCGTTTAGGTTTAAGATGTCGACAACAGGCTTCAATTATTCTATTAACCCTCTATTTATCTTGAAGCAACTAATTTTATACAAAAGTATAATAAACTAATTTTCTTAAAATAAAGATGAGTCTTGATGAGGTATTGAAAGAGATTTCTAAGAATAAAAAAATAAGTGTAGAAAGAATTGATGATGAAATAGGAATTTCTATAGAAAAAGAGGGTTTAATATTAAGAATATATCCTTTGCATAGCACTTCTGAATTTCTTGATATTGAAGATGAATGGACTGAATTAGATTTTGCTTTGAAAGAAAAATATCCAGAGTTTCCTGAACTACAAGTTTTAGTTGATTATATGAATGAAAATTATTATGATATAGTTTGGTAATAAAGAGAAATAGCCTCGCTTCGCCTGGTATTAATTTAAGGTTAATCTAAACGTCAATTATAAGTTGATCCGAGCGATTTCAGCTTCTCGCCCAAACATATGGGTGAAGTCGAGAGTAGTTTACAAAAGGCTTCAATTATTCATTAACCCTCTGAATTTCTGTAAATAAAGCATACAACTATATTTGTTTTTGAAACAAGTAGTGACTTTATTCATCACTTGTTATTGACATTGAGTACTACACAATTACGTCTTTTATGTTGTTACCATAAAGTTTATAAAACTCCTAAATGTCCTCTTTTTACAGGAAACAAACGTTTTCTGCAATTAAAAAAATGAACAAAAAAATGGATGCAAAAAAGATTTTAGTTTCTTTATTTGCAATCGCAAGTATCTTGCTTTTAGCTGCAAGTGCTACTGCTGTTATAACAAACGATGCCATCATCAAAGTTGATGATGTGATTGTCGCTACATATAATGGAGCAGTAACTCTAGTTGATAGCGCAAGCGTAATTGCTGGCGAAACTGCAACTGTTAAGGTTGAATTCACAGCATTAGCTAACGCATCAAATGTCAAATTGAGAGCAGAACTTGAAGGAATCGAAGGATCTGTAACTGCTGTTACACCTTTATTCGATGTTGAAGCTGGAAAGACTTATGTCAAAACTTTAACAATAAAAGTTCCTTCAGTTGACAAAGACAGCGTTAATGAAGTTATGACTTTGAACTTAAGACTTTGGAATTCAGGTTCTGAAACTGAAGTTTCAAATCTTTTAGTAAACGTTCAAAGAGAAGCATACACTGCTAAAGTTGTATCAGTTAACGTAGACAGCTCACTTAAAGCAGGGGAAAATTTCCCTGTTGAAGTTGTTGTTAGAAATACTGGTTACAATGATTTAGAAGATGTGTATGTGACTGTCAAAATAGACGCACTTGGAATAGCAAAAACAGTTTACTTTGGAAACATAGTTAATGTTGACAATGTAGATTCGAGCAACGATTTATTCGATACTGTCAGAGGAATAGTTAGTTTGACACTTCCTTTCGATGTGAAAGAAGGAAAGTATAACCTTGAAGTTGTTATCAAAAATGATGATTCAGCTCCGGTTACACAATCTCAAGAAGTTTTCGTAGCAAACGGTTTCCCTGAA
Source organism: Nanobdellota archaeon (assembly GCA_030648285.1). GTDB lineage: Archaea > Nanobdellota > Nanobdellia > Pacearchaeales > GW2011-AR1 > JAUSIC01. The sequence goes on from JAUSIC010000013.1 coordinate 9,588, forward strand.
GAAGTAATAAAAGTTGCAAATGGTTTGCTTTTAGTAAACCCAAGCAATGAATTAAGAATGTACAAGATCGTTACACCATCAAGCGAGACAATTGAAAGTGTTCAAGCTGGTACAAGTAAGACTGTAAGTGTTAATGCAACATCTACAGAATATACTGTAACTGTCTTGAGACTAAACGGAGAAGTTGTCGGAACTTTCACTTTTGAAAGTACAGGACAGCAACTTATCGTTAATGGCTCACCTGTTGTTGTTTTAACAGCAATCTTGGCTGTTGTCTTTTTGATACTAGTGGTTGTTTTAGTTGTCTTAATGACAAAGAAACCAAAGAAATCTGAAGATAGCGAAAGCTATTACTAAACAAATTTTTTAATTTTTTATTTTTTTTATTTTTTTATATTTATTTCCCTAAGGGGAAAAGAGGGGATTTTAAATTTTATAGGAAAATGGCAGAGGAACAAAAACCAACAAGAAGACTTTATTCTATAGATGAGGGGTTAAACCGGATTTGTAACTGGGTTGTTGCAGTAATAGATAATGACTTTAGCAAAGTCTTAAAAGAAGATTCATATTTCGTGTGGAATTTTAAAAGAGAAAGATCTCAGTTTGAACAAGAAGTTAAAAAAAATCCATTTTTAAGGAGAATGAATAAAGACGGAAATTTATTTTTTAGAGATATCTCTAGTCCTTTTGAGATTTATCGGGGTAGATTTGCAGAAAATTCAGATGATTTAATTCAAAATATCTCAGAAAACCCAGATTCATTACAATGGGAAGGTGGATGGGAGGGTATAGAATATAATTATTCTGGAAATTTATTAATGCATGAAAAACCAGTTTATGGAGAAGCAAGATTAGAATTATCTGCATGGGAAGATTATTGGGGAACTCGTGAAAGAGAAGTAATTTTGAATCTAAGAGAAATAAGGAGAATTGCAAGAGGAGATGTTAAAAAAGTAATTACTAATTGTTATGAAAATCCTGATACAGAAGTAGGAGACGCAAGAAAAGTAGAAGAAGAAAGAGAAATGGAGCTGAAAAAATATCAATTCAGACGCGATATGATGAAAAGATTTCCTGATGCAACTTGTTCAAGAGAAGATATGGATAAATTCTACAATGAATGGGAAAAAGAGTACGGAGAAATATATTCTTCTTAACATGGCAAAAACTCTCAAAAAAATCATCAACAATAAAGATTTTTTGCATACTGGTTTTAATTTTACATTGGCTTGGGGGGCTGGGTTTGCAGCAAATGTGTTTTCTAATTTTGCTCTTGGTTTTCCCTTGAATCATTTTAATTCTATTGAACATTTTGCAGCAGGTGTTGGAATAGGAACTTATGCTTACAGAAAGGTATATCAGAAAACAGGAAGCACTGCCTTGGGAGTTGCAGTAGGATTATTATTTGGGACAGCATTAAGTATTGGTTGGGAATGGTTTGAAAATAATTATGTATTCAAGGAAAGGGAAATAACATTAGATACACAACTTGATTTTGCAGCCATATTGGCAGGAAATATAGCTAGTTTTACTGCTGAAAAATGGAAAGAATATATTAATAGAAATGAAAAATAGGTGTTGTGATGATTATTCATAAAAAGGAACTAATCTTATGTTTTACTTCAAGGTAAATCATCCATAAAATTAATAAGATTGCATCTAAACTTGGAATAATGCTTTCTCTCCAACTAAAAGGAAAAATGTTAATAAGATTTAATCCTATTGAAAAATTTGAAATTGGATAAAATGGCTTAATTCCTCCAGAGATAAGAGTGTCTAACAATAAATGAATAAAAATTCCAAAAGCAATCACCAAAAAGATGTTTCTTAATTTCAGATGATGTTCTCCTAATTTTTTATTTTTAAAACTATAGAATATCAAAGATAAAATTACAAAAAATAACGGAACGAATAAATTATGTGAGAAGGTTCTATGAACTTCCTGCATTGTAAATCCAAAAAAACTTAATATATAATAGACTGCTACGTCTAAATCAGGAAGCAATCCAGCTAAACCGCCGATGAATACATAATGTGCTGGAAAATGCTTCTTATCTTTAACAAAGAAATCTCTAAATAATTCTAATAATATTACAGGAATTAAAAAATGTGTAACTGCCTGAGGCATTTATTATTTAACCAAATTAGATATTTAAAAGTTTATAATCAGAGAATAATAAAAAATGTGTTTAAGATTTAAGAATATTACTTGCTTGCTATCGCTCGCAATATTGATAATAAATAATCATAGAAGAATTGAAGCCTTTTGTAGATGATTAAATTTAGACATCGAATTTAGATTATTATCTTATAAATTACCGAACGAAGTGAGGCTATTAATTATACTTTTAATGAGGTAACTTTACTTATTCCATCTAACATGCTTACACCATAAAGATTTGTTCCATTAGCAATTATTTCATCATTGTGACTGATTACAATATATTGCCCTTTCTTCATGTATTGCTGAAGCAAGCCTGCAAGTCTTGCTGAATTCCTTTTATCCAAAGCAGCATCAATTTCATCCAGCAAATAAAAATAATACGGACTTAATTCCTGAATTGCAAAGATAAGGGAAAGAGCAACAAGAGTTTGTTCTCCTCCTGAAAGAGACTTGACATCAAAATATTTTCCATGTCCTGTTTTCACAATAATATTAACTCCTCCTTCAAAAGGCTCTTTCTTGTTTTCTAATTCCAAAAATACATGCCCCTTGACGCTCAATTGAGAAAAGTTCCTTGAAAAGGTTTCATTCAAAGAAGCAAGTGTTCTCAAGAATGTTTTTTTCTTTTTAATATCAATTTCCTGGATTAATTTCATGATGTTTTCTTTTTCTTTTGAAATAATATCAACTCTTTCTTTTATTGAATCATATTCTTTCTTTATAGAATCATAAACTTCTAAAGAACGAAGATTAACACTTCCTATTTGAGAAATCACTTCTTGAGTTTTGTTTACTCTTTCAACAAGGAAATCACGGTTTCCTGTTTTTACAATCTCTGCATTTGGAAATCCAAGCATTTCAATTTCAAAATTTTCTATTTCTGCACCAACTCTTGCCTTGTCTATCCTAAAATTATTTGTTTCTTGTTCAATATTATGAATTGAATTCTGCTTGTTAGCAGAAATAATCTCATTATCTCTTATTTTTAACTGCAGTGAATCTCTCTCTGCAATAAGCTTCTGGAATTTCCTGCTGAGTTCTTCTTCTTGTCCTCTTTTTTTATCAAGAAGAGATTCTTTTTCTTCGAGATTTTCTTTTAAATTTCTTATTTCTTCATCCAAATCTGTTTCATCTCTCAAGAATTGCTTCAATGAAATTTTCATTCTTTCAACTTCTCTCTGCTTGAATGAAACTTCTGAATCTACGGTTTCTTCGCTTCTCAATGAGATTTCCTGTATTTCAATCCTTAAAGTTTCATATTTTTGTTCTATATTTGAATTTTCATCAAAATTTTCTTCAAAATTCTTTCTTCTTTTTTCCAATGCAACAAGTTCATTCTTTGAAGAATCAATTTTTTCCTGTGATTCTTTTATTTGAACTTTCTTTTCATTGATTGTTGAAAGCTTGATTAAGTCAGATTCTCTCTTTGATATTTCTATTCTAATTTCTTCTGTTTCTTTTTTCAGTTTTTCTTTTGTTTCTGAAATTTCTTTTAGTTTTTTATTAGAATCTTCTACTTGTCTTTTTAAAAGTTCAACTCTTGGGCGAACTTCTTGATGAATTCCAGATATGTGCTCTTTTGTAATCTTAGACTTGCATAAAGGACAAATATCCATCTTGGAAATATTTTCAATTATCTTGTTTTGTTTTTCTATTTCATATTCACTTGAATAAGAAATTTTTTCAAGTTCTTTCTCTTTAACAGAAAGATTTTCAAGCATTTCTTTTTTTTCAGCAAGAGAAATTTTAAGATTATGAACTTTATCTGAATCTGTTCTTACATCAAAAAGTTCAGAGTTAATTGAATTAATATTCTTTAACAGAAATTCGGATTCATTAATATAATTTTGGAGGATTATTTTTTTATCTTGAATCCTCTCTTTCAGAGATTTTAATTCAGAACGAGTAGTGTAAAACTTTTTTCTTTCTTCTTCTATCTTCTCTAGCTCTTTTTTCTTTGATTCAAATTCTTTCTGGCTTTTGGAAGCAGACATGCCTTTTTTTAGCTGTTCTACTGCAAGTTCATTATTCCTTATTGTTTCTTGCAAATCCTGCTTTTCTTTTGAAATTCCAGAAAGTCTTGTTTCAAAGTTTTCAAGCTTTACTGTTAATCCTGCTAATTCTGCGCGAAGATTTGCAATCTCCTGATTTAATTTTTCCTGTTCTAATCCTGTTGATTTTTGCATAGACAGATTTATAGAAGAAATTTTTGATTTCAAATCCTCACTAAAAGTCTCAATTGAAATTTTTTCTTTCTTTATTTTTTCTATCTCTTTGCTTCTTTTTGAGATTTGCTCTTCAATTCCTTCAAGCTCTTTTTTCTTTTTTGTCAAATCGTGGAAAATTATGCTTGCCTTGAATTTTTTCAAGTCTTCTTCTAATTTTTTGAACTTTAATGCTTGCTGTCTTTCTTTTTCAAGATTGTTGAGATAAGCTGTTCTTTCCCTTAAAATTGCAAGAACTTCTTTTAGTTTTTCTTCTGTCCTGTCTAATTCACTTAAAGATTTTTCTTTTCTTGATTCGTAAATTGAAATTCCTGAAACTTCTTCTATCACTTTTCTTCTTTCTTCTGTGTGCATCCTTACAAAGTTTTGTATTTCTCCCTGGAGAATTATGTTAAATCCATTTGGGTCGATTCCTGCCTGAGCCAACAGAGATAATATCTCTTGTCTTGTTTTTGTTTCATCGTTTATCTTGTAAATGCTTTGCCCGTTTTTTCTTATTATTCTTTTTATTGAAATTTCATTCCTATCTAAAGAAAATTCCTTGTTCTCATTGTCAAAAATAATTTCGACAGTGCATTCTCTTGCAGAAGGAAGTTCTTTTGTTCCTAAAAAAATAAGGTTTCTTGCTCTTTCAGCACGCATTGATTTTGCACTTAATCTTCCTAAAACAAAACATATAGCATCAGATATGTTACTTTTACCACTTCCGTTTGAACCTAAAATAACATTTATTCCTGGTGTAAAGGGAAGTTCTGTTTTTCTTGCGAAACTCTTGAAACCGTGCATCACGAGTCTTTTGATGTAAGTCATTTTAATTAATAACCAGAATAAAGAAAAGAGATTTTTAAAGGTTAATGAGATTATTAATAACCAAGAATCTTATTTAAGAACTGACAGGAGCTAATCTTGAATAATATTCTATCGCTTCAAATCGGAAGGCAGCAATTTCTGTATCGCTATATGCTAATATATTTCTAGATGCCATATCTGTTTTATTCCAACCAGAACATAAAGTAACACTATCAAAGGTTCTTTCAGAAACATAACCAACAAAAGTTCTACCTTCAACAGTGGGTAAACGAAGTCCATCTCTTACTTTATCGATTACAAAATATTTATGTGCCCCAAGAGTAACTCTGGCATTTGATTTAAGAGTAATCTCCACTAAATCTCCATCATTAATACCTTGCATTCTATCTGTGGTGCCAGACCTTGGATTAATCATATATAAAGAGAATATCTTTATTTTATAAATAAATATATCAATTAAAATATATATTAAAAATCCTTTAACTTTTTCTGCTTGGTTTTTTCACAGGCAACTTTCCATGTGCTCCAAGTCTGCCTGAACAAGCCAGATTCTTTATGCTCTTCTGAATGTTCTTCAAGAAATTTCTTTGTTTTTGGGTCTGAACAATAACCAGAACCAATTTCATTTCCGTATTTTTCTTTCAGCAAAGCCATTTCTTTTTCTCTCACAACTTTGGCTAAAATAGATGCTGCTGAAACAGAAACATGATTGACATCTGCTTTATGCTCGCAATGAATTTCCAAATTTGATAGATTGTGTATTTTCCTTTTTAATTCATCTGTCCATTTTTCTATGCTTACAGAGGGACAGTCCACAATTACTTTTATTTTAACAAAACCCTTGTTGATTTTATTTATTATTTCTGCTGTTTTTATTGCTTCTAATGTGTTGAGATTAATTCCATCATGATTTTTTTCGTCTATTTCATCTGGATAAGCAATAGCAACTTCAAAAGTTTCTGCTTTTTCTTTTATTTTTTCAGCCAAAAATTCTCTTCTTTTTTGAGTGACTTGTTTTGAATCTTTTACTCCTAATCTTTTTAATTCAGGCTCGAATTTATCGTCAATCAAACAACCTGCAAGAATCATTGGGCCAATCACAGGACCTCGCCCTGCGTCATCAATTCCTAAGATTAACATAGAAGATGAAAATTTAGGTTGTTTATAAAATTAATCAAGAAATACTAATAGTTATATTTATAAGTAATTTTTATCTAAAATTTACATAGCAGGGTAGAGGAGTCTGGAGTCCTCGCAGGGCCCATAACCCTGAAATCGTGCGGTTCAAATCCCACCCCTGCTACTTATTTTCTATTGGATTTGAACAAATCCCAATTCGCAACCCCACTCGAACACTTATGGATTAGCCTCGTGAAGTTGCTCACCCCTGCTAATTGGAACAAATCCACAACTCGAGACCTCGCTCATATTGGATTATATGCGGGTTCGTGAAATCTCTCAACTCGAGCCCACACTCAAATTGTGGCGATTGTGAAATTCGTGTAAACTCTCGCCCCTGCTATTATCACTTTTTTCCATTAAGACAAACTTTAAAATCTATTAATTCTCATTAAATTTAATTAATGCCTCAATCGCATAAGCTCTGATGAAAACATCATGGCAAATGCTCGCGAGGTAAAGCCTCAATCGCATAATGGTATTGCAGAAGATTGCTAATCTTCGCCCTTCGGGGCTCGCAGGTTCGATTCCTGCTTGAGGCGTTTAGAACTCTAAAATAAAAAAATAAAAAAATTTAAAATAGGTTTAAGCAAATGCTTCTTTCACGCTTGGGCTGAATAAAAGATATCCTGCTATGAACAGGTTCACTGCAAGCATTAAGATTGCACTGAATGTAATCTCTGAAAATAAGGAGAATACTTCTCCAATAATTCCCAATAATGTAAGCACTATTGCAACAATCCTTGCCCAATTCTTTGCTTTCCACAAACCTCTTCCAACAAAGAAGCTTAGAATACCAACACCAATGAATAATACTCCTACAACAGCAAAGAAACCTGCGCCAATCATTCCCAATGCAGGAATTATCTGGGCAATTATAGCACCAAGCACCCCTGCTCCAACAAGAAAAGCCAAACCGAAAAGAACTTCAAAACCTGCACCAATGTAATACAAGACTGAAATTACTTTTGCTCCTGTAGGAACAGATTGATTATTAGCCATTTTTTTCTCTCGACCTCCTTTCAAATCTCTCTTTTATTTGATATATAATTTAATAGAAAGGAATTTAAAAATATTTCTTAAGAGAAAATAGCCTGCTAAAGCAGAATTTGATATAATGATAATCTGATACGATGTTATTAAGTTGCTCAACATTTACAAAAGGCTTCAATTATTCTATTAATTTTATATTAATTATATTATCAATTTTGCGAACAAAGTGAGCAAGTATTTTTATCCAAAATTTACTTTACAGCAACAATTTTATCTCTACCTGTATCTTTTGCCTTGTAAAGCCCTTTGTCTGCTCTTTCTTTGAATTTTAGTTTTGTGTCTCCTTTCTTGTATTCTGTCAAACCCCCGCTGAATGTCAATTCATGCCCTTTAAGCATTTTATTTTTCTTTGTGGCTTGCCTTAATCTTTCTGCGAATTTCTTTGCTTTGTTTAAATCTGTTTCTGGAAGAAGAATAATGAATTCCTCGCCTCCAAATCTTGCAACAACGTCTGATTTTCTCGCTTCTTTCATGAAAACTTTTGCTAGTTCTGCCAAAAGCTCATCTGCTTTCATATGCCCATAAGTATCATTTATTCTTTTGAAAAAATCAATATCTATAATCAATAAAGATAATTTCTGCTGATATCTCTTTGCTTTTTCCATTTCCATTTCAAGCATAGTTTCAAAGAATTTGTTGTTGTATAATCCTGTTTTTTCATCATGCGTTGCTGCTTCATAAAGCATTGAAACTGATTCGTGCATTGATTCAAAAAGCTGATTTATCTTTTCCTTGAACTTTGGATCTAAAGCACCTACTTTTTTATCAAAATCTTTATCCATATAGAATAAAAAGAAAGAAGATATTTAAAACTATTTTTCCACATCACTTGTTCGCTTATGATTAATATACAACTTGTCAAGAATTTTTATTATTTCCTGCCTTTGCTCAGAAGTTCCAACTCCTTTCCAATCCAAAAGAGCAAAATCAATTTCCTCTTCTGTTTTTGCTACTGCTTCTTTAATCATTTCTTCTGTAAAAGGAAAAACATACTGAGGAATTACATGGCTGATTGCAACGTTTGAATTCAATTGAATTGTGTTAAAGTTTGGGCAGTAATGAGGACCGCCGATTCCAATTGCTGTTTCTTGATAAGGATTTTCTTTGAAATCTGAAATCATTTCTGAAATTGTTTTTGCCATGACAAATGCTGCTTTTGTATCTCTCCATTCTATTTCACTTGAACCTATTTCAACAAATAAACAGGGCTTGTTAATAAGAGGGCCGTGATGAGTGCATTCAAGAGTTAATCTATAATCATTCAAATGAAACTTCTTTGCATTTTCATGAAGCTTTTCAAAGAATTGTTTTTGAAACAATGCCGAAGTCGGGCAGACTTTCCCTTTTTCTCCTCCAAAATCATTATCTCTGAAATTTCCAGGAGCATGAATTGAAAGTGTTTTTCCCCCTTTTTCTGACTGATGCTTTGATGCAAAGATTATGAAATCATAATGATTTATTTTTTCCTGGTCTAGATTTTCTGTATAAATTATTTCTCCATCAACTAAATAAAACTTGTAATCTTGTCCAAACTGGCTCATCTGAGTTGTGATGTTTGTTCCTGCTTTGTCTAACTTGCTTGCTACGATTAAGTATTTGGAGTACATGATTAAATATAAAAATGACATTTCTTAAATATTATCATGAAAGAGATAAATCTCATTCAAAATACAAAATTGGTTGGGAGTGAATGGAAACGAACAGGAAGTTCATTTCACGCTATTTTTCAAGAAGAAAAATATCGGAGGTATTTTGCATAATGCAAGATGTGATAAAGGCATTAATTGGAATTGGGGCTTTAGTTCTTGGATATTTTATAGGGAACATTTTAGCAGTAAAAACAAAAGAAGAATTGTTTCAAGGAAAAAAATGGTTTAAGATAATTGTGTTTTTCAGCTTGGTTGGAGGAGTGATTGGATTAATATTAAGAAATGATGTAATAATGTTCAGCTTTTTCTTCATGGCAATTGTTACTAGCAGAAGCTTGATGAGAAAATAAGATTAAATTTATAACCCCAAGTTTTCTTGAATTTTTATGAGAAAGACATACATTCCAATTTTAGCAGGAATTGTTTTAGCAATATCTGGATGCACTTCTATAAATGGAGTTTTAATGTCAAGAGAAGTTGAAAGAGGAATAGGCAGTTCTGCTTATTCACTAGGAATTTCTGAAGAACAGGTAGTCAGAGATGCTAATACTGATTATGATTCTTTTTTAACACAAAAAGAACATAATAATTATCGTTTAGAACATATAAGGGAATTTAAAGCAAAAGATTTGCCAACTATTCCAGAATTAGCAGAAATAATTGGATTGCCAACAAAATTTCCTTATTGGGAAAGGAATTGATTAAGAGATAATCTTTAAAACTTCTGTTGTTTAGATTTTATATGGAAATTGAGAAACAGGTGATAGATAATAGAATATTTTTATGCAAAGATTTTCTTGATAAATGTGATATTAAATATCCTCATTTTCCCTGTTGGCAGTTATGTGGGGAATCATACATTTGGATAGACCAAACAATTACTTGCAGGAGATATGAAATGATTAAAAAAATTTTAGGAGAAAAAAGAGTTATATGTAATTAATAAAAGAGAGTAAAACTTTTAAAAGTTAAATATTAGATAATAATGTGAAAACAATTAAAGAAATTGAAAAAAAGATAATTCCTATTCTTAGAAAAAATAAGGTAAAGAGAGCTGGAATTTTTGGAAGTCATGCGAGAGGGGAGCAAAAGAAAAGCAGCGATGTTGATATTTTAGTTGAATTAGATGAAAAATTAGATTTATATGATGTAATTGGAATCAAACTTGAGTTAGAGAAAGTTCTTAAGAAAAAGGTAGATTTAGTAGAATATGACACAATAAGAAAAGAGTTAAGGGATAATATCCTGAGAGAAGAAATACCAATTGAAATATGAAAAGAGATTATAAATTATTCATAAAAGATATTAAAGAAAGCATAAAACAGATTGAAGAATATACAAAAAACATTTCTGAAGAACAATTCAAAAGAGACATTAAGATACAAGATGCAGTAATAAGGAGATTTGAAATTATAGGAGAAGCAAGCAAAAATATTCCGAGATCTGTTAGAGAAATAAATCCAAACATTAACTGGAAAGAACTTTCGCAATTCAGAGATTTTATTACTCACTCTTATTTTGAAGCAAGTCTAAATAGAATCTGGGGGTTAGTTGTAAATAGAATTCCAAAGATAAAAGAGAATATTAATAAAATTAAACTTCTTTAAGATTATTCAAACTATGCTGATATTTCGTATCACGCAAATTTGTTCCAACTCCTAAACAAATCTTTGTTCCTTTTATATTTGATATGAAACCCATTGCTAAAACTATTCCATGATTTGGTATATCTAATTTCCATTCAAAAAATTCATTTTTGAATTTAGAGTTTGCAATTTTTCTCAATGTTTCAAAATCTAATTTAGTGTCAATATCTATTTGAAAATGAGGCACCCAAGTATTAACTGAATTAGTTTTAGTCTCTTTTAATACAATCTCAAACATAGGATACTGCCAATTTGATAAGTCTGCTATAAAAAACCATCTTTGATTTTTATTGCCAGAATCTTCTTCATAAATTTTATAATTTGACTTATCTATTAATTTTTTATATTCTTTAAGTTCATCTTTAATATTTCTGCAAGAATAATTTATACCGATATGATTTAATCTTACTATAGAATCAGATATTTCATCAATGAATTGATTGAATTGATTAATCTTATTTAAGTTTTTGGGTTTTTTAACTAATATTTTTTCTTCTATATTTTTACCATTCATTAAGAGATTATTTTCATTAATCTTTAGAAATTCTGATTGATTAATCTTAAAGGTAGTAGAACCCTCATTAACTAATAAATGTTTATTGATATTCTCATTATCTAATTCTTTTAAACGTTTTAAAATTTGGATTATAGTTCTATTTAATTCCATACTGGTTATTTTGCTTATAACTTTAAAATTCTTTCCAATTAGATAATCTTTAAAACTTTGTTATCTTGTATTTCTTATGTTATATTTGATAGGCTTAGGGCTTAACGAGAAAAATATGTCTAAGCAAGGACTTGAAGCAATTGAGAAATGTGACAAGATTTATCTTGAAAGTTATACTGTTGATTTTCCTTACACAATGAGTGCCTTGGAAAAAGTTATAGGAAAGAAAATCATAAAGGCTGAAAGAGATTTTGTTGAGAACATGGACAAACTTTTAGAAGAAGCAAAAAAAGAAAATGTCGCTCTTCTTGTTTATGGAAGTCCTTTAACTGCAACAACTCACATTGCTCTTGTTCATGAAGCAAAAGAAAAAAAAGTAAAATGCGAAATGATTTTCAATGTTTCTATAATTGATGCAATAGGAGAAACAGGATTGCAGTTGTATAAATTCGGAAAAATATCAAGCATGCCGACTTGGCAGAGAGAAAAACATTATCAGCCTGATTCTTTCATGGAAATTGTAAAAGAAAACAGATTCATCAACGCGCATAGTTTAATCTTGATTGATATTGGACTAGAATTAAAGAAAGCATTATTTCAGTTAGAAGTTTCTGCTGGAAAACATGATTTCAAAATTGAAAAAATAGTTGTTTGCTCAAGGCTGGGAACTAGGGACAGCAAGATATTATATGGAACAATTGCAGAATTAAAAGACAAGGAAGTAAAATCCCCTTATTGCATTATTATTCCGGGAAAACTGCATTTTTTTGAAGAGGAAATTTTAAAGGGGTTTTAACCTTGAAAATAATCTTCATCATCTCTAAACATCTCACCATGTAATATTTCTTTAACCTTAATTATATCATAATTAACTTTATCAAAACCTCTACGAACGAGCCAGTCAGTACTTTCCTGAACCCCTGCAAGAGCTTCTTGAAATCGCTTTTTCTCTTCTTCAGAAAGTGCATTTACTTTATCATTTATATGTGCCATTTCAAAACTTAATTAATAAGGTTTTTAAATATTATGAAGAAATTAATGAACTTTTGGGGCAAAACTTTCCTGATATAACTTTGCTTTAACTGAAGCAACATTAGGGTGAGCATAATTCACTCCATGAAGTTCACACCAGTCTCTATCATAAAGTGAGCCCAGTAAAAGAGCTCTAAATTCCTGCTGCTTTTCAGTTGAAAGTCTGCTTATTTGATCTGCTATGTTGCTCATTAATTTAGGTTAACACAAGATTTTTTAAATATTACTGAATTGAAAACTATATGTATGATTTTAAAGAAAACGAAGAGAATATACTGAAATTCTGGAAAGAGAAAAAAATATTTGAAAAACTTGTCAAGAAAAACAAGGGTGGAAAAAAGTTCAGTTTTATTGATGGGCCAATAACTGCAAACAATCCTATGGGAGTTCATCATGCTTGGGGAAGAACTTACAAAGATTTATTCCAGAGATTTCATGCTATGAAGGGTTATGAACAAAGATATCAAAATGGATTTGACTGCCAAGGGCTTTGGGTTGAAAGAGAAGAAGAAAAGAGCTTGGGATTAAAAAATAAAAAAGATATTGAAAAATTCGGAATATTAAACTTTGTAAAAGCCTGCAGAAAAAGAGTTGAGAAATTTTCAAAAGTGCAGGCAGAACAATCAATAAGATTGGGATACTGGATGGATTGGGATAATTCTTATTATACAATGACTGATGAAAATAATCTTCACAATTGGTTTTTGATTAAAACTTATCATGATAAAAAATGGCTCTACAAAGGAGAAGATGTTGTGCCATGGTGCTGGAGATGTGGAACAGCATCATCAAAGCATGATATTGTAACAGAAGGATACAAAGAAGTTACTCATTCTGCATTATTCATGCAGTTCCCTGTTAAAGGAAAAAAGGATGAATATTTTTTAATTTTCACAACAACACCTTGGACTGTTCCTGCAAATGTTGCAATTGCAGTAAACAAGGATATTGATTATGTAAAAGTTGAACAGGATGGAAAATATTACTGGCTTGCTGAGAAAAGACTGAATGAACTAAAAGGAAACTACGAAATAATTGAAAACAAAAAAGGAAAATCTCTTGAAGGAATTGAATATGAAATGCCTTACAAAGATTTGAAAGAACAAGGAAAACACAAAGTTGTTCTTTGGGAATTAGCAAGTGAGGAAGAAGGAACAGGAATTGTTCATATTGCTCCTGGATGCGGTGCAGAAGATTATGAACTTGGAAAGAAATTAAAATTAAATGAGATTTCTCCCCTTGATGAAGCTGGAGTTTACAAAAAGGGATTTAAAGAATTTAGCGACAAGAAATATTCTGAAGTAAACAAAGAAGTTTTAACTGACTTGGAAAAAAGAGGATTTGTTTACAAGATAGTAGCTTACAAACATAGATATCCTCACTGCTGGAGATGCGGTGAAGAACTAGTTTTCAGATTAGTATATGAATGGTATGTAAAATGCAACGAGATAAGAAAAAAATTAATTGAACAAAACAAAAAAGTAAAGTGGTATCCTGAATATGGAAAAGTAAGACAGGAAGAATGGTTCAAGAACATGAGTGACTGGTTGATATCAAGAGAAAGATACTGGGGGTTGCCCTTGCCAATTTGGGAATGCGAATGCGGAGAGATTTTTGTTGCTGGTAGTTTGAAGGAATTGAGAGAAAGAGCAACAGACAAGAAGAAAGTTGATAGTCTTCCAGAAATTCATAAGCCATGGATTGATGAAATAAAAATAAAATGCTCAAAATGCAAGAAAGAAGTTTCGAGAATTCCGGATGTTGGAGATGCTTGGCTAGATGCAGGCATTGTTCCTTTCTCAACTCTGAATTATCTGACAGACAGAAAATACTGGGAGAAATGGTTTCCTGCTGATTTGATTTCAGAGAACATGCCAGGGCAAGCTCGTGGATGGTTTAATGCTTTAATGTGGGCAAGTGTTGCAATAACAGGAAAAGCTCCATACAAATCTCTTTTTGGATATGAAACTCTGAAAGATGAAAAAGGAGAAGAAATGCATAAGAGCAAGGGAAATGCAATCTGGTTTGACGATGCTGTTGAAAAAATAGGCGCAGACATAATGAGATTAATGTATTGTCTTCAAGATCCTTCGCAGGATTTAAAATTTGGATTTCATGTTGCAAAAGAACCAAGAAACAACATTAACATTCTTTACAATATAAGCAGATTAGTAGAGCCTTCCAAGGTTGCAAAAGAGCTTAAGATAGAAGATAAATGGATTTTGTCAAAACTAAATTCATTGATTAAAACAGTTACAGAAGAACTAGAGGACTTGCATCCGCATATGGCAACAAGAGCACTGCAGGATTTCTGGCTTAGTGATTTTTCAAGAGGATATATCCAGTTTGTAAGAGACAGGCTAAATGAAGATGACGCAAAATATGTCTTAAGAGAATGCTATTTGACATTGCTAAAACTTGCTGCACCATTTATTCCCTTTGTTACTGAAAAAATCTGGCAGGAATTAAAAGAAAGAGAAATAGTGAAAGAAGAATCTATTCATCTTGTTTCATTTCCAAAAAAAGGAGGAATTGATGAAGAATTAGAAAAGAATTTTGAAAATGTTCTAAAAATAATTGAGAAAGGGCTTGCTGAAAGAGACAAAGCACAGATTGGTTTGAAATGGCCATTAGCAAAAGCAACAATTCATACTTCTGAAAAATTGGAAAAAGATTTTATTGAAATAATAAAATCACAATTGAATGTCAAGCATGTTGAAATAAAAAATCAAAAAGAATTTTCTGTTGAACTTGATACAAAATTAACTGCTGATTTGGAAGCAGAAGGTTATGCAAGAGAAGTTTCAAGAGCAATTCAAGATTACAGAAAGAAACTTGGATTAAACAAAAAAGAAAAAGTTGAAACCTGGATTTCTGTTGATGAAAATTTCAGAAAGATTCTTGAAAAAAATAAAAAATTCATTGAAGACAGGACAAATTCAAAAAAAATTGAATTTGTTACAACTATCAAGGAAAGATTTAAAAATAAGACAGAGTTTAAAGTTAAAGATAAAAGAGGAACAATAGGAATCCTTGGCGAAAACATCACTAACGAGTAATCCTATCTATTTACTCTTCAAGCATAACAATCTTTAAAAATAAAAAACAACCAACAAGAAGAGATGATAGTAAAAGAAGAATTTTTGAGCAGATTAAGGAAAATTTTCGATTTGAATTTATATGAAGTGAAAGTGTGGACTGCTCTGTTGTCAAGAGGAACAAGCACTGCAGGAGAATTAAGCAATATTTCTGATGTTCCACGTTCAAGAACTTATGATATTCTTGAAAGTTTGGAGAAAAAAGGATTTATCTTGATGAAACTCGGAAAACCAATAAAGTTTGTTGCACTAAAACCAGGAGAAGTTGTTGAAAGAGTAAAGAAAAATCTTGCGACAGAAACAAAAGAAAGAACAAAAAGACTTGAAGTACTGAAAGAAGATGATGTTCTTACTGAACTGACTGAATTATTCACAAAAGGCGTAAAGTTTGTTGAATCTTCTGACATGTCTGGAAGTTTAAAGGGAAGACAAAACCTTTACAATCATCTGGATATGATGATAAGGGAAGCTGAAAAATCAATTACAATCGTAACAACAAGAGAAGGAATAAACAGGAAAATGGAAGCATTAATGCCAAGTTTGGAAAAATGCAAAAAAAGAGGAATTACAATAAGAATTGCTGCCCCAATAGATAATAATAATTTGAATGTTGCAAGAGAGATGAAGAAAGTTGCTGAAGTAAAAAACATGGAAGGAATTAATGCGAGATTCATCATAATTGATTCTAATCAAGTCATGTTCATGCTTTTAGATGATGAAAAGTTCCACCCAAATTATGACATAGGCATTTGGGTGAACACTGATTTTTTTGCAAAAGCTTTAGAACAAATGTTTGAATTAGCTTGGAAGGATATGAAGGCAGTGAAATGATTTAAGTTTGAAAGGGGGTTTAAAAAAGAGGTACATGAAAAAGATGAAAGGTGAATGTAATTGTGGCTGTAAAATGTGGTTGATGAAATTGTCATTGGTTTCTGGAGTTTTTTTCGTGCTTAACATATGGCCTGGTGCAATGAACTGGGTTGCAACAATGCACGGGGGATGGTTCTTAGGTGCTGCAATTTTGTTCTGCTTGCTGGCAATGAAGCATATGTGGATGCACGGAATGAAGAAGAAAAGAAGAAGATAATTTTTTATTATTTTATTTTAAGGATTTGGGAATGGATTCATAGAAATCGACTTCGTCAATTTTCTTTACAGAAAATATTTAATGTGCAATGATTTTGACGCTAAGTCCAACTTGTAATCAACGTTTCTGGATTAACATTATATCAACATCGAAGGAAGTGAGTGAATATTATAAACTTTTAATAATT
>JAUSIC010000016.1 GCA_030648285.1 Nanobdellota archaeon
TCAGAAATTAAAAAAATAATCAATGAAGGCGGAATTGCGAGAATTCCCTTTTGCTCAATGGAAAAGCAAGGAGAAAAATGTGCAGAAATAATTGAAAAAGAAATAAACGCACAAGTCAGGGGAACGAGATTTGATGAAAAACAAAAAGCTTCTGGAAAATGTGCTGTCTGCGAAACAAAAGCAAATCACATTGTGTATGTAGCCCGAGCTTATTGAAAGCGACAAATTATTTTATTTATAACGACTTTAAATGTTAGAGCATATTAACTAATAACAAGAATTCTATCTTTCTCTTTTCTATTCTTTATTTATTATTAAAGAGTTCAACTCATTCTCCCACTTTAAAGTCTCTGACAAAAGCAAGTTCAACTCTCTTTCAAGTTCTTCTCTTTCTTTCTCTTTTGTTTTGCCGTTCATTTTTTATCTTAAGCCAGCGATTATTCTCTTCCTGAATTAGTTAGAAGTGCTCTCAATCTAATCCAGGCAAAAACGCTGAATTAAATTAAGGGTTTAATTGAAGTGTAGACTATACCACAAAAGTTTCTGTTCAGATTCAATTGCTTCATATTTACACTCATATTTCTCTTAGAAAAAGATATTTTAAATAGTTTTCTATATTTGAGAATATAAAATGCTGTTCACTATGTTCACAGAAATTGATAATATGATTAATCAGATATTCATTTTAAAACGATTTATTATAAGTTTCACCCCACTACAACAGATTTCAATTTCCATATTAACTTAATTATCAATTCTGCGTAGCAGACATTTTCTTCTCTTTCTAAAATCAAATCAATTTCTTAAAGTTCTCTCTCAGCTTCCCTAAGTCTTCTATCTTCACTCTTAAACCAACAGCATCTTCATGTCCTCCACCTGATGCATCTTCCAAGTCTTTTATTGCTTTCAGAGCAATTTCTCTTATCTTTTTTCCTCTCACAGAAATATTTGCTTTTGCTCCTGAAATGTAAGCAACAACAATCACTTTATTTGGAAATCTGTATTTCAATCCATTCGCAATGTCTGCACTTATGCTTGTCTCTCCACCATATTCAAAAAAAATCATTTTTTCTTTTTTATCAAAATCACATGCCTTTTCTAAAAACTTGTGGTATTTTTTATTTATCTCTTCAAATCTTTTATGCATAAGAAAATTATCTTTGCTTTCATTAAGAACATCATTGGGACTTTTCACTTTCATCAAAAATTTAATCATTGTAACTACATTTGTTATGCTGTCTTTCAAGGCAAAATTAAACATCTGGGCAATTTTTCCAAGTTGAGAATTATAATAAATTTCAGGGGATTTTTTTGATTGAACTGTCAAATCAGGATAATCTTTTTGAATCTGAGAATAAAATTTTGGAACATAATTATCACAAATGCTTCCAATCAGGGCAATCCAAGCATCTTCTTTTTTCTGGCTTATTCCATAGCAGAGGTAAGTTACAGGTTCATTTGTTTTCTTCTTGTTTAACAGAGGGTTATAATAATTCA
Source organism: Nanobdellota archaeon (assembly GCA_030648285.1). GTDB lineage: Archaea > Nanobdellota > Nanobdellia > Pacearchaeales > GW2011-AR1 > JAUSIC01. Next base: position 1,498 of record JAUSIC010000016.1, read on the forward strand.
CGAATTTGGGAATAAGTGAGAAATCAATTTTATGGTGGTCTATATAAACAATCGGAAGATTTATCTGTCTTATCTCTTCAAAAAATTCCTGGGAAACAATCGGCTTGTCCAATATGAAAATATAATCTGCATTAAGTTCATTTATTCTTTTTACATAATCACTAGATAATTCAGGAAAAGTTCTTATAGGAACTCCTTTTCCTCTTCCGATAAATCTTTGTAATAAAAGAAAACTGCATAACCCATCACCATCATTATCAAAAAAGAATATAGGGTTTTGTGCTTTGTTCAGATGTTCTCGGATTTCTTTGATTTGCTTTACAGTTAACATGATTATATTTTCCTTCCAATCATTATTTTTTCTCTTATGCTTTCAAGTTCTTTGTTAAAGAAAGAAACATATTCTTGTTTTTTGAAAGTTTTGATTAATTCATCTTCATTAGCCGATAATATTCTGTCAAGAGTCTTCAGTGAAGAAACTAACATTCTAATGTCTTTTTCCATCAGATTTGTCTTGCTTAAAATTCTTAATCCATGAGGAGACAGTGCCCTGTCATGAAGTTCATTAAATAGCATTCTAGAGAGGTTCTGAGTCTCAATAAGAAAATCAAAGTTCATATTCTTCAGGATTGTCTTTGCTCTCAAATGTCTTGAACCAAAATAATCTCTGAACAATAAAGTTTCTTCTTTTGTCAGGTTCTTTGTCAACTCTTTCAGTCTCATGCTTACAATTACTCCTTCTTTTCCAAGTTCAACAAGATATCTTTTCAAGATTGTGGAGATTCTATTTATCATTTCCATTCTTTGAAACACAGAACAAACATCAGTTACAGTTACTAAATTATTAATTTCAAGAACATTCAAATTTGCTAACAATTCATTCAAAACTTCTTTCTGTTTTTCCAATACCTGCAATGTTTCTGCTGCTTTTCTTAGAATTTCAGAGCTTTTTTCAAGTTTATATTGTATATCTCCATAATAAAGAGTAATAATATTTCTTCTTTCAGATACTGCAATCGCCAAAGTATTAATCTGCTTTGCTGTTTTTTCCGCTGCCTTGTGTCTTGTTCCTGTTTCTTTTGTGGGAATACTGCTGTTAGGAACTAACAAGGTATTGGCATAGATTAGTTTTTTCAAATCTTTTGAAATAATTATCGCACCATCCATTTTAGACAATTCAACTAATCTTTGAGGTGAGAACCTGCAATTAACTCTGAATCCTCCTTCAATTATATTATACAAATCAGGATTTTCCAATACAATCAATGCGCCAAGATTTGCATGAAGAATATCATCTAATGCGATTCTTATTGCTGTTCCTGGTGCTAAAAGTTTCAGAATATCAACCAAATCAGGCTCTTTTTTTTCTGTCTCCTTTATTTTTTCAGTAATTTTTTCTTGTTCTTTTTTCTCTACAGAAATCTGCTGTCCCTCTTCTTTTTGAGGAGGTGTAAAAATCCCTTCCATCCTTAAATCACATTTTAAGGGTATATAAATTTTACACTCTTTTTTTTGCGAAAGTTTTTGCAACAATCAACGGAAAAATCAGGCTTGCTTCTGCAAAAATCTTGACTCTTCTTGCTCTTGGAAGAATCTTTCCCCATGAAACAGCCTCTTCTGGCAGAGCGCCAGAATCAGAACCATCATATTCAGGAGAGGTGTTTATGTAGACAGCATAATCTGCCCCATTTCTGAACATGTTTGTATTGCATATATGATGTTTTATAAATCCTTCACCAAGGATTATTATTCCTGATTTCCTAAGTCCGATTGAAGTGTTGTTTATCTTCCATATGTCCTCAGCAACATCTATTTTAAAATCAGGATGTTTTGATTTGAAAAAATAAATCATATCTCCTAAACTTCCATCAGTTATAGCAGGGCAAAAAACAGGAATTCTATTTTTGTAACAATGATAATAGATAGACTCTTCGTTATTTATCTCTTTTCCCAATTCCCATATCAATTCGCTCGGAGTGATAATTTTTCCTGTTTTTCTCTGTTCTTCATATAATCTTTCAAATACGGGAATTATAAAATTTTCAAAAGAGCAATATCTTGAATTTGGAATGAATATATTTCCTGCCCTATTTATTCCTTTTTCTCTCAAATCTTTTCCAGAGGCTCTAAAATCTCCAACAATAAAATTTCCAAGGCATTTTATCAAGTCTTCTTCAACTCCTCCTGCAGAAGTAACAATAACATTGACCATCTTGTGTTCTGCTAAAAATCTGATTATATCTCTCAATCCAGATGTGATGATGTTAGAAGTATATCCTAAGTAAATGAATGTTTTTGAGGCAATCATCTCATTTATGATAGAAACTGCCTTATGAAAATTAGTTGCTTGTAACCCTAAAGAGCCATAGCTATCAAGGATTTTTTCATAGTCAATCCCTTTGTTAAAGTCATATCCCCTAACATTAATTCCTTCAATTTCCTTTGACTTTCTAAGTATGTTCTTTCTTGCTATTTTTTCTGGTTTTATCATAATACTCCATCATAAAAGATATTTAAAAAGCTTGTTTATTTGAGAAATCCTTCAGTATAGTCTATGATAAAAATCTTTTTAAACCAAAACATTCAGTTAATAAAATGAATAAATGGGCTGAACTTTTAATGGGAATGATTTTGCTCGTAGCTGCCATATACGTTTGGGGGATGAACCTTCTCGGCATGGGAACTGCAGCATTGGAATTTCTTAAGGGCGGAATTATCTGGCTCGTGATTATGGTTGGCTTGCTTTTTGTTATGCTTGGAATAAGTGACTTAAAAGATTAACATCAAAGCGCCTTCTATGATTCCTGCTATGATTAATAGTGGTATAACCACAAAGAAAAACACCTTAAGTGAATTTAATGAATATTCTTTTAATGATTTTAATTTTTTCTTTTGAAACAAAAATGAACCTATTTTCATTCCCAATCCTAATGAAATGAAAACAGCAGGCAGTTCAAAAATGCCATGAGGCAAAAGCCTCCATAAAGACAAAAATCCATCTGTGTTAACACTTAATTTTGAAACAAACCCAAGAAGATAGCCATTGCTCATTGCTAATAGTAATGGAAAAATTCCAAGTACAATTCCAAATATCATCCCCAAGAAACTTGTTTGAACATTATTAAGGATGATAAAACCAGTCAATTCAGAAAAAGACATTCCTTGTGTTTGTTTTAATAATTCTTCAATAATTTTCCTAATCTGTTCAATAATAGATTCAGGAACAGGAACAAAAAAAGCAATCAGTGCAAAAGTGAAGAATATTACTATTATTGCATAAATAAAAATCTTTGATTCTTTCAAAAATGCAAAAACTTGTTTATATTGCTCTTTGACATCAAATTCTTTTCCCTTTTTCCTTCTCAATTTCCTCTTTTTCATTATGCAAAATACCTCCTGCCAATTTTGTATTTGTGGCAAATTTCCTGTTTGCTCATATATCTTAACTGAAATGCTTGCTTATCAATCTTGTTTTATTTTTATATTTTTTTCTTAAATAAAAACCATAAGTTATTCCCACTAAAAATCCACCAAGATGTGCTGTATTCCCTATAGGAACATTTCCAAGAATAGAAATCAGCCATAGAAGAATAAGCATTATAGGAGCAGCAAATTTTAATTTGATGGGAATAGGAATAAACATCATGTAAACAGGAAGGTTAGGAGTTACTAACATCAACATCCCAATTAATCCAAACAATGCTCCAGATGCTCCAACTGCATAAGTACCTAAATCCCCTGGAAAAATAAGTGCTGAAAGAACAAACAATGCTCCTGCAAATAATCCCGAAATCAGATAAAACCAGACATATCTTTTAGAACCTAAGATTTTCTCGACCAAGTTTCCAACAAATAACATGGAAAACATGTTTACAAATAAATGAAAAAATCCTCCATGCATGAACATGCTGGTGATGAATGTCCAGAGATATTTGCCTTGAAAAATATTAGAAGGTTTTAATGCAATATAATCCAAGAATTTTGAATTAGAATAAATTAGAATAGTAAACAGAATAAAAAGAACAACATTGGTAAGAACAAAAATTAGATTTATGTTTAGTCTTTTTCCAGGTTTTTTCATATTATCTCTTTTTGGAAGATTTTTTTGCTATTTTTTTTGGTTTGATAGGAATTATTCCCTTGGCTTTCTCTTCTTTTCTTTTTTCTCTTTTTACTTTTCTTCTCTTTGCTTCAAGCTTTACTCTTCTTGCTTCTTTTTTTTCTTTTTCTTCTTTTTTGTTTTCTTTTTCTCTTTTCTTTCCTATCTTGTTCTTTTCTTCTTGTATTTCTTCATCAACGGTTTTTGCTAATTTATCTACCTTATCTAAATCTTTTTTTAGATTCTCTATGAATTTCCGATTATCCTTCAGGGTAAAAACACTTCCGCATTCTTCGCAAATAAAATTACGAGCAAGAGCATTTTCTTCGGTGTATTCAACATTGCATCTTTCACAAGCATAGAATTGTTTTGTTTCTCTGCTTTTTATAAAATTTTGCAGCTGTTCTATCTTTTTAGACAAAATATCTCTGTAGAATTGAAGAGATTTTAGGACTTCTATCTTCCAGAAATAAGTATACCATCCTTTTTTCTTGTCTTTTTTTCTTGTAGATGAAACAAGCCCTGAATCAGAAAGTTTGTACAAAAGATTTCTAGTTTGATTTATTGTAATATTTAACTTTTTTGCAATTAAGAATTCATTGATATATTTCTTTGTGTCTAAGAGATTAACTATGTCTTCTCCTTGTTTTCCAATGATAACAGACATTGCATCCTTAAGAAATTTATCGAGCATTGAAATACTAAAAAAAAATCAAATATATACTTTTCGGTTTAAAACTTGTTTTAAAACGTATGCAAAAATTTCCTATTTCTAGTTTTGGTTTGTTTTTCATCAAAAAACAAAATTTTTAAACTATATTATCATTTATATATATCACAAACGTGATTATTTAAGATGGCATTATTCAAAAAAAAAGAAGATTTTTCAAAATTACCAGAACTTCCGCGACTTCCAGAACTTCCTGAAAATGAATATAGTGAGGAGGATGAAGAGAAATTTTCAGTTCCCAAATTGCCCAGATTTCCAAATGATTCTCTGGGACAAAAATTTTCACAGAATACAATTAAAGAAGCTGTAACTGGGAAAAAAGAGGATAGGGTTTTTGCAGATGAGTTTGAAGAACCTGAAGAAGAACAGGAACAAATGATGCAGAAACCCTCAAGAAGTTTTGAGTATCCTTCTCCAAAAAAAATAACAAGCCATGAAACTTTTCAGCCAAGAAAAGAATCAGGACCAATTTTTGTAAGAATGGATAAATTCCAGGAAGGGCTTAATTCTCTTGAAAATGCAAAAAAACAAATCTTTGAAATAGAAAAATTGATGAAAAATATTCGCGAGATAAAAGAAGCAGAAGAAAAAGAATTGGAGTCCTGGGAAAGACAAATCCAGATTGCAAAGTCCCAGATAGACAAGGTAGACAAAAGTGTTTTTTCTAGATTAGAATGATAGAAAATAAGAAATTTTCAGCACACAGGAGTTTTGCATAATGAAAAATTTAATACATGTGAAGATAAATGAAGACGAAGCTCTCGAAGCAAGAAGAAATTTATTAACCTCAGAAGAAAATCTTCTTGAAACAATCAAATCAGTAAAAAAATATTTTGTGTTAAGAAACGAGGAATTAAGATTAAAAATAAAATTTCAAAAAAATATAAAAGAATTTGGTTCTTCAATTAAAAAAATTGAAAATAGTTTTCCTGAAATGAATGATTCTCCTGTTTTAAAAAAAACTAGAAAAGTAGCAGAAAAGCAGACAATTCAGGATAAGAGTTTAGAAACAGAACTTAATGAAATAAGAGACAAGTTAAGAGCCATGAGTAACAGATAAACAACTTTTTAAAATTCGATTTCTTACAAATCTTATGAACCGAAAAGAATTAATCAAAAAATATATTGATTTTTTTAAATCAAAAAGACATGAAGAAATTCCAAATTCAAGTCTTGTTCCTGAGAATGACCCAACTGTCTTGTTCACTACAGCAGGCATGCATCCTTTGGTTCCTTATCTCTTAGGACAAAAGCATCCCCTAGGAAAAAGATTATGCAATGTTCAAAGATGCATAAGAACTCAAGATATAGATGAAGTAGGAGATAGTTATCACCATACATTCTTCGAAATGCTTGGGAATTGGAGTTTAGGAGATTATTGGAAAGAAGATGCAATAAAGATGAGCTTTGAATTTTTGACAAAGATATTAAAAATTCCTAAAGAAAAAATTACAGTGACTTGTTTCAAAGGAGATAAAGATGCTTCAAAAGATACAGAATCAGAAAAGATATGGAAATCTTTAGGTATAGAAAAAATAAAATTTCTTGGAAAAGAAGATAACTGGTGGGGTCCTGTTGGAAATTCAGGCCCATGCGGTCCTGATACAGAAATGTATGTGAAAGGAATTGAAATCTGGAATGATGTTTTCATGCAGTATAATAAAAATGAAAAATTTCTGCCTGCAAAGCAAAAGAATGTTGATACAGGGATGGGTGTAGAAAGAACACTTGCTATAATAAACAAACTTGACGATAACTACCTCACTGAAGTATGGCAGCCAATAATAAAAGGAATAGAAAAATTATCAAATAGACCTTATGATGACCACCAAGAAAGCATGCGTATTATTGCCGATCACATTAAAGCAGCTGTTTTCATAATAAGTGATGGAATAACCCCTAGTAATAACGATCAGGGTTATATACTAAGAAGGTTGATTAGAAGGTCTATAAGACATGGTATGAGATTATCTCTAAAAGACTTTACATATAAAGTAGCAGAACCAATTTTTGAAATTTACTCTGATTACACCGATTTAAAGCAAAATAAAGAAAAAATACTAAGAGTTTTAAAAGAAGAGGAAGAAAAATTCAATAAAACTATTCAAAATGGTTTAAGAATATTTGATAAAAAAGTAATGGAATGGGTAGACAATAATAAAAAAAGTGTAAAAACTTTATCTGGTAAAGATGCTTTCTTGCTATATCAATCATATGGCTTCCCGATCGAGATGATAGAAGAAGAAATTAAAAGCTTCAGAAAAGGGCTACCATTAAAAATTGATAAAAAAGGGTTTGAACAAGAACTCAAAAAGCATCAAGAACTCTCAAGAACAGCTGCTGCAGGAAGATTCAAATCAGGCTTGGCAGATAATTCAGAAGCAACAACAAAACTTCACACTGCTGCACATTTATTGCTTGCATCATTAAGGCAGGTTTTGAAAGACAAAAACATAAATCAAAAAGGAAGCAACATAACTCCAGATAGATTAAGATTAGATTTTTCATTTCCAAGAAAACTAACAGATGAAGAGATAAAAAAAATAGAAAACTTGGTTAATGAAAAAATAAAGCAATCAATTCCTGTAGTAAAAGAAGAAATGTCTTTAGATAAAGCAAGAAAATCAGGAGCAACAGGAGTTTTTGAAAGCAAATATGGAAATAAAGTTTCTGTCTATACAGTAGATAATTTTTCAAAAGAAATATGTGCTGGTCCCCATGTTAAAAACTTGAAAGAACTTGGGCATTTCAAAATTCAGAAAGAAGAATCTTCTTCTTCGGGCGTAAGAAGAATAAAGGCGGTATTAGAATAGGCGATAGTTAATCACAATTGAGGTTCATTGACATCTTGAGCAACTTAATAACATCGTTTCTAGGTTATCATTGAATCAATTCTGCGAGTTTACGAGCAGCTATTTTCCCAAGTATCAAACTCTCTCCAACCCATACTTCTTCTTTAGTTCTTCAAATCTTTGATGTTGAAATGAACTTAATTGCCCATTTTCATTGATTGTATTTCTTATTACTTTCAAATCATTTGCATCTTTGTATTCGTAAAGGTTTCTTCCAAGTGAAATTCCTTCTGAAATAAGAGCAACTTCAGGAGTAGAGTATAAACCTCCGACACCAACATACTCAACTTCATCATCTGTAATTATAGAAGAGGCTGTTGTTTCAACAAAACAATACCCTGTATTTTTGAAATCAATTGCCATGGGACATTTTATTCCTACAGATTCATGATTCTCAAAAATATTAAAGAAAATAACAGATTTATATCCAAGTTCTCTTAATAAGAAAACGAGTAATTGTGATTTTTCCTCGCAAATCCCTTGCTTTTCATAGAGAATTTCATAAGGATATCTGGAATAATTCAGGACAGTATTACCAAAGAGAAAAGTTTTCTTAGAACCTTCAAAAGGAATTTTTTGAACAAGGCTTACAGCAATCCTCATTTGTTCTGTTTTATCTTTTGCAATATTCTGAATTTTAATCACAAGAGGCATTAGAAGATTTCTTTGTTCTTCATTATTAATAGCTCTGAATTTAAAATCTGCTCTTGAAAAATTTTCTCCCTTCTTTGGAGAAATGGATGAAGGCAGACTAGAGAGATAATTTGCCATTTCTTTATAAAGAGTTAGATTAATTTCTTTTTCTTCTCCACGCAATATATACTTGAAAGTTGCTTCTTTGGATTCTAATTGGTATTTGGAAATACATAAATTTCCTGTCAGAGTCAAATTTGAATTGCAGCCGCATGAAGATGCCTTTTCAACCAAAACTCCCTCTGAGCAAAAATAAGGCTTGTTTTTTGAACACTGTCCATAAAGAGTTCCATCTCCACAATAAGGTTTAAGAAAAAAAATCAAAAATAATCCAGTAAGCAAGAACAAAAAACCAACTGAAAAAACAACGACAACGAATTTTTTCAATGGAAAATTTTCTAATAAAATTTCAAGCTCTTCTTTGAGATTTTCAAGTTTAGAAATTTTCTTAATCTCTTTTTTAACCATATATAAAAATGCAAAGAGAATTATAAAAATCTAACGAATTATCACCTAACGACTATTATCACTTTAAAACATCTACAAAAGACTTCAATTCCTACATTAACATTTCCAAAAAATCATTCCAAATACAATGCAGGTTTTCCTGGTTTTGAATTTTTGCTCTTATTTGTTGGATCATATTTGTTTTTATCATTAACAGCAAAAATTTGAACAACAAGATTTGTTCTCTTCTCTATCAAATCCAAGGAATTTGAATAAGTTTCTTTATCATTAGGAATAGTGTAAATAGAAACTTTCTTTTTTGCTCCAACTATCTTCAATATATTATTTATATCTTCAATTATTTTCTCAACCTGTTTTTCCTGCTCTTCAAACTTATTATTAATTTTTTTCTCATCTGCAACAGGCCATTTTGCTAAAGAAATAAACCCTTTATTTCCAATTTTCTCCCAAAGCTCTTCTGTGATGTGTGGACAAAAAGGACTAAAAAGTTTTAACAAACTTTCATAATTATTTTTAGCAATTCCATTTGCTGCTGCATAATCTAAAAATTCAATCATAGAAACAACAGATTTAGGATATTCAAAAGTATCTATTGATTCTGTAACTCTCTTTATTACAAAATTTATTTTGCTATCTTCTCTTGCATCTGGCTTCTTCTGCAAATTATCTTTTAATCTGATTAATTTATTTATTATTCTAAAACTTCCTTCAACTCCTTCGTCATTCCATTCCATTTGCTTGTCAGGAGAAGAAACAAACATCAAAAATAACCTAGCAGTATCAATTCCATATTTGTCTGAAATATCTGTCTGGAAAACAACATTTCCCTTGCTCTTTGACATTTTTGCTCCGTCTTTGTAAACAATTCCTTGATTGAATAATTTCATAAAGGGTTCATCAAATTTCAAAAACCCCAAATCTTTCAAAGCTTTAACAAAAAATCTTGCATACATTAAATGCATAACTGCATGCTCTGCTCCTCCGATATACTGATCAACAGGCATCCAGTAATTTACTTTCTTTTCATCAAATGCTTTTTTCTTATTTTTGTTATCGCAATATCTTAGAAAATACCAGGAGGAATCAACAAATCCACCCATTGTGTCTGTCTCTCTTCTTCCTTTTCCCCCGCACTTTGGACATTTTACATTAACGAAACTCTTGTTAGTTGAAAGGGGATTTGCATTTGTTTTGAAATCAACTTTCTCAGGTAATAAAACAGGTAAATCTTTTTCAGGAACAGGAATTATTGCAGGTTTTCCTTTATTTTTAATTTTCGCAACATAGTCGTTATAAAAATCATTATCAAGTAAATATCCAAGCAAATCAGAAGTTTTTTCATAAGGTTTGTTATTAAACTCCGCACATAGTGCGGCTATCTTTTCAGAATTTTTATCATTCAAAACAAACTTTTCTGTTTTTCCGTCTTTAAACTTAAATAAAAAAATAACTTCATTTCCAACCACTTCATTCCAAAATCCTTTATCTAACCTCTTCGCAATTAACTGAAGATATCTTTCAATTTTATTATTTGGTATTAACAATTTTCTGCTTCCACTTTGGGTAGTATCAACAATTTTAACTCCAATTTTAATTAAATCATTTCCAGTAATTTTAGAACCCCCCATCAAATAACTTTTATAATTATCAAAATGAACCTTGCTTCCACATTCATCACAATAAATAATTGGTATTGGTGTTCCCCAATATCTTTGCCGTGAAATCATCCAATCTCTTAATTTGTATTGTATTGTATATCCCCCTAATTTCTTTTCTTCCAAATATTTTGTTATGTGAACTTTTGCTTCATCATTACTTAAACCATTAAAATCTCCAGAATTAATAAGGATACCACTTCCCTCATAAGCTTTTGTTTTAATTATTTCTTTAACATCTTCTTTTATATACTGAATAACTGGTTTTATTTTCAGATTATATTTTTTCGCAAACTCAAAATCCCTCTGGTCATGGCTAGGAACAGCCATTACAACTCCGCTTCCATAATCAGCAACAACAAAGTTTCCAATCCAAACAGGGACTAATTCGTTATTCATTGGATTCTTGGCATAACTTCCTGTGAAAACTCCTTCCTTACTAAGTTTTTCCATATCTTCTGTTTTTGAGCTCTTGATTTTCTTCAAAAATTTCTCAACTTCTTTTTTCTGTTCTTTTGTAACAATATTCATTAATTCTGAATGTTGGCTCGAGATAACTAAAAAAGTAACTCCAAAAATAGTATCTGGACGTGTCGTAAAGATAGGAATTTTTTTTCCATCAATCTCAAAATATATTTTTGTTCCATAAGATTTTCCAATCCAGTCTGTTTGCATTTTTTTTATTTTTTCATGCCATTCAATCTTGCTCAAATCTCTAAGAAGTTGGTCTGCATAAGAAGTTATTCTCAAAAACCATTGTTCCATTTCTTTCTGAATGACTTCTCCACCACATCTCCAGCATTTTCCTTTTTCTGCCTCTTCGTTTGCAAGAACACTTTCACAAGTAGGACACCAGTTTACAGGTGCTTTTTTCCTATAGGCAAGTCCTTTCTCAAAAAGTTTCAAAAAGAAATACTGGTTCCATTTATAATATTCTGGCTCATGACTTGCTAGGGTTTTGCTCCAGTCATAACTATTCCCAAGTGCCTTCATATACTCTGTAATTTTTTTAATTGAATTTTCTGTATATTTCCTTGGATGAATTCCTTCTTTTTTTGCAGCTGTTTCAGCAGGCATTCCAAAAGAATCAAAACCCATGGGATAAAGAACATTAAATCCATTCATTCTTTTGAATCTTGCATAAACATCTCCTATTGTATAATTCCTTACATGTCCCATATGCAAATAACTTGCAGAAGGATAAGGATACATTTCTAAAACATAATATTTCTTTTTCTTTTTGTCTTCTTTAACTCGAAATACCTTCTTCTCTTCCCATTTCTTCTGCCATTTCTTCTCTATTTTTGAAAAATTGAATTCCTGTTTCATTATGATAAAAACAAGAATAATAAACTTTTAAATATTCTTCTTTACTTGAGTAAATATGGATAAAATAAGAGCACACCTCATGGGAAAGATAATTTCAAGCAATGATGCAGAAGCATTCTCATTATTTAAAAAAAGCCATTTTGGAACACCTATAGAAGAAAAAATCCAATATTCTTTACCAGAAGCAATTTTTTTATCAGAAAAAGACAAGATGGATATTTTTTCAAAGGACAAGAAAATTCCAAAAAAAGAACTGTTGAAAAAACTGCAAAAAATTGATAAGAAAATTCATGTAAAATATTCTGTCTTCAAGGATTTGAGAGAGAGAGGTTATATTGTAAAGACAGCATTGAAGTTTGGAGCAGAATTCAGGGTTTATGAAAAAGGAGAAAAACCAGGAGACAAGCACGCTAAATGGATTGTCTTTACAGATTATGAATCAAACAAGTTAACTTGGCATGAATTCTCTGCAAAAAATCGTGTCGCACATTCAACAAAAAAGAATCTTCTTCTTGCAGTAGTAGATGAAGAAGGAGATATTAGTTATTATGAAGTTAAGTGGATAAAGCCTTGATTTGGCTTAGGAATAGTATTTGTCCACTTCTAAATTGTCTCACTATCGCTCGATATTAATATAAGGATAATCTAGATACTCATGTATTCAATTTAATATTATTTTAAAACATTTACAACAGACTTCAGTTATCTCATTAATTATTCTTTATCTATTCTGCGAAGCAGACAAATTTTTACAAAAAGCTTCAATTATTCTATTAACCTTTCCATAAAAATTCTTCATTATCAATCTGAATAATAAATCATCAAAAACCTTATAACTTTGTCAATTTTCACTCCATTATGCCTATTCAAGACCCTTTAGCAGTAAAGGAAAAGATTTTTTCATTTATTAATATTAAAGGCCCAAGCATTCCTGTAAGAGTCGCAAAAGAAGCAGGATTAAGCATGCTGTTTGCATCTGCATTTTTATCAGAACTTCTTTCTGAAACAAGAATAAAAATAAGCCACATGAAAGTTGGAGGTTCTCCTATTTATTTTGTTCCAGGACAGGAAAATTTATTGGAGAATTTTTCACAATATTTGGGAAACAAGGAAAAAGAAGTATTTGCTATTTTGAAAGAGAAAAGATTCTTATTTGATTTAGAACAACTTCCTTCAGTAAGAGTTGCTTTGAGAGAAATGAAGGATTTTGCAGTTCCATTCAAAAGAGGAGAAGAAATCATTTGGAGATATTTTTTAGTTCCAGAATCTGAATTACCTGCAATAGAAGTTCTTATAGAAAAGAAAGAAGTAGAAGAATTGCCTATTGTGAAAGAAGAGATAATTAAGGAAAAACCAGTAATAGAACCTCTTGCCGAAATAAAAGAAGTTATATCAGAAGCCCTGGAAAATTCAATAAAAGCAAGACCAAAAAAGAAAGAAAAGAGAAAGGCTTCAAAGAAGAATGATGAAAAGTTTTTTGAGAAAGTTAAAGATTTTCTTTCATCAAAATCTTTTGAAATTATTAATATAGAAAGTTTTGGAAAAGGCGAGCTTGTCTTAAGAGTAAAAGAGAACAGAAATGAGTTTATTCTTGTTGCCTTGAATAAAAAAAGACTCACAGAAATTGATATAATTAAATCCCATAAAAGAGCATCCTCTGTTGGATTAAAATATAGGATATTAATGTTGGGAGAATTGAATAAAAACATTGAAAATTTTATCAATGCTTCTAAAGAACTCGAGAAAATAGAGAAACTTGAGTAATAAAAATCTTTAAAAACCTAAAAACAAAACAATAAGTATGGGAAAGATTAAATCAAAGTCAGTGAAGAGAGCAGCAGAAGTTCTCGTCGAAAAAGGAGTAGAATTCACAGATAGTTTTGAAAAGAATAAGAAAATTCTCGAAGGAGTAACTCCTAGTAAAAAACTTAGAAATCAAATGGCAGGGCTTTTGGCTAAGTTGAAAAAAAGAGAATTGGCAATAAAAGCAAAGAAATAATTCTGATAAAAACCCTTTTAAATCCATCTTTTTTTATTAACATTGTCTCTGTAGCTCAGCGTTTAGAGCGCGGCTCTCATGAACAGAACGAAGTGATGTTCATTGACCAAAATCGCAAGATTTTGAGTCTTGAACTTTATTTTGTGAAGTTGCGGCAGGCCGAGGTCAGGAGTTAAAATCTCCTCAGAGACATAACCTTTCCTCCTGACCGAGAAGAGGTCACGAGAGATTACGCGAGATAGTCTGAAAAGTCGAGCGTGGTGTCGAGCAAGAGTTAAAATCTCCTCAGAAACATTTTACAAAGTAAAATTCTCGCCCGCAGCGAAGCGAGGACCCAGAAACATTTTGAATAAAAAGATTAAGAAAAAATATTAGCATTATCATTTTTCTTTCTAGGAAAAAGATGAACATGAAAATGATTTACTAATTGTCCAGCAGATTCAGAATTATTATTTACTATATTAAATCCCTCAGCATTTTTTCCTCTTATAATTATTTCAGCAGTTTTTTTAATACAATCAATAAGTTCTGAAGATAAATCTTCAGGAATATCTAATAATGTAACAAAATGTTGTTTAGAAATAACTAAGCTATGTCCATCTACTTTCTGATTAATATCTAAAATAGAAAAGAAATTATCATTTTCATAAATCTTATTAGAATGAATTTCTCCATTTACAATTTTACAGAATATGCATTCCATAACAACTTAAAAATAATAGAATTTAAAAATTATTCTGATTTTAGAAAACCAAATTAAAAATAAAATAAAAAAATAAATTTGATTATCTTCTTTTCTTTTTTCTTGTTGTTTTCCTTTTTGTTGTTTTTCTTCTTGTTTTCTTTCTGCTTGGCATTACGGCTTTTCTTTTCTTGTGTGACATGCTTTTCCACTTCTTTCTAGCTTTCACCAAGTTTCTTCTAGCAGCAGCCTTTTGCTTAGCAGTTGTTCTTCTTTTTTTAGGCATTTTTTGCACCTCTTTTTAATTGATTATACAAGCATAATGATGTTTATAAAGTTTTGTAAAGAAATATTTTTCTCGTCGGAGAATTTATTCTTCTCCAGAGATTTTTTTTCTTGTTTCAATTTTTTTTCCAAGTTTCAAAATATTTTCTCCGTGAATTCCTTTTCTCAAAACTTCCTGGAGATCTTTAATTTTCACTCTTATTTGTTCGGTAGTATCCCTGATTCTTATTGTTACATCTTTATTTTTCAGTGATTCCTCGTCGATGGTTATGCAAAAAGGAGTTCCAGATTCATCATTCCTCGCGTATCTTCTACCGATGCTTCCAGAGACATCATAGAGAACATTCCATTCCTTTCTCAAGTTATTTAGAATTTCTTTTGATAATTTTTCATACTCTTCTTTCTTGATAATTGGAAAAATTGCTGCCTTTATTGGAGAAAGTATTGGAGGTAGTTTTAGCACAACATTTTCTCTTTTCTTGTCATAATAATATGCTTTGGACAAGACTGCAAGAAATATTCTTTCAATTCCAAATGTTGGTTCAATAACCCTTGGTAATACCTTTTTCTTGTATTTCTCGTCGTAGATTTCCATGATTGTCTTGCTTTCTCTCTGATGATTTGTCAGGTCAAATTGTCCTCTATTTGCAATTCCAGCAATCTCTTTTGAACCAAAAGGATACATATAATCAATATCAAATGTCGCAGAGCTGTAATGGCTAAGTTCTTCTTTTGTGTGTTCCCTAATTTTTATTTCATTTAAGCCAATTTTTCTAAACCAGATGATTTGTTCAGCAAGCCAATAAGCGTGCCATTCGTCCAACTTTCCTTTTTTAAAAATTTCCCTGATGCTTGTTTTTTTCAGAGAATCGCTTCCTGTCTTTTGTGTTTCTTCATCTAAAAAATCAAATTCTGTATCAAGATGCTTGTCATCAAGCAGTTCGCATTTCTTCTCTTCCGGATTTATAAAAAATTCAAATTCTCCTATATGAAACTCTCTGCTTCTAAATAAAAAATCTCTTGGTGCAATTTCATTTCTAAAGCATCTTCCAATTTGAGCAATACCAAATGGTAATTGCATTCTTGAAGTCTGTTGTATTAATCTAAAGTTCATGAACATTCCTTGTGCAGTTTCTCCTCTGAGATAAGCATCAACAGCATCCAAAGCTCCTACTTTTGTCTTGAACATCAAATTGAATTCTCCTTTAACTTCATATTCTCCCCCGCATTTTTCGCATTTTACTTTTCCAATTTCACTTTTATCAATCTTGGTAGAGATTTTGCATTTTGGGCAATAAACAGCCACATCATTAAAGTTGGCTATATGTCCTGATGCTTTCCATGTTTTTGGGTGAGAAATTATGCTTCCTTCCATTCCGACAATATTTTCCTTCTCATGAACAAAAAAATTCCACCATTCTTTTTTTATGTTATTAAGAAGTTCAACTCCCAAAGGACCAAAATCCCAGAATCCTGCAAATCCCCCATAAATATCTGAATCTCTAAAAATAAATCCCTTGCTCTTGCAAAAATTAGCTAACTCTTCGATAGTTATTTCTGTTTTAGAAGTTTCTTCAGTCTTTTCAATGTTTTTTGTTTCTTCTTTCTCTAATGATTCAACTTTTTCTTCCTTCATTTTCTCAATCATTTCCTTTGCTTTTTCGTCAGCTTCTTTTTTTGTTTTTCCAAGATAAGCGATTGTCTTGGTTTTAACCTTTCCATCAACTCTTTTATTTTCGTTAAGATAATAATAATCTTTCTTATTAATCTTTTTTTTAACAATGAATGCCATAAATAATTTCCTATTTTTCCCTTAATATAAAAGTCTTAGGCACTACAAACTATTTAAATTTTTCTTTCTTTCTAATATTATACACACAGGATAAGTATTTTGTATATATATACATATATTTATAAATATAAATACACACATAGTAAGTAATGGGAAGGACTGGAAGAGAGAGAACTAGGATAGATGCTCTTAGAAATAACATCAATTCTGTAGAGAAATCAAAAAAAGAATATTCAAACTATCTTCAAAGACTAAAAGACTATCATTCTTTAGGAAGAATTTCTTATTCAAGATACGTAGAAATTCTTCACGAAAAAAGAAATGGAAGAAATATCAATGAGTGGATTGAGCATTTGGACAAGCATCAGAAAGAATGCAAAAAAGAAATCAGCAATCAGAAAAAATCTCAAGCAAGAAAAAGATTTGTTTTGATATTTTTTTCTTTGGCAATTATTGGTGTTTTGTTTTTTGCTCTCTCAAATTTAAATTTGAACTTGAATTTCACGGGCTTTGCAGTTAAAGGAAATTTATCAGAAACATCAACTACAACAAGTTCAAATGTGGGAACAATAAACACAATCCAGTATGAAGCAGTTTTAAATCAACCAGTCAAATGGACAAAAAAATTTTCTTCAGATTTCTCAGGAGAAATAAAAATTAATATTCCAAGCGAAGCAGAAAAAGTTTCAGTATTAAAAGAAAATTCAGACAATTCATATTCAGAAATTGAGGAGGTTCAACAAAACGGAACTAGTCCTTCCCAAGAACCTTCTCAATCTGAAAGTTCTCCAATAACAGGAGCAGTTACTTCTAGTAGAAAAGGAAATTTTCTAAAA
>JAUSIC010000024.1 GCA_030648285.1 Nanobdellota archaeon
GTTCCAATCTCGCTTCCATAATGCATTGGAATTGCTATTGAAGGCTTTATTATCTTTGCGGCTTCTGCAGCTTCTTCTGCATTCATTGTAAATCTTCCTCCAATAGGCAACAGAGCAATAAAAGTCTTGTCGGGCTGTTTATATCCTGTTAGTTTCTGCATTTCAGGAATAACATCTGTATCTCCTGCATGATAAACTAATAATCCATTTATCTTTATTAAATACCCCACCCAAGATTCTTCTTGCGGATGAAAAGATTTGTCGATATTATATGCTCTTAAAGCGTTTATTTTAACGCTTCCATAATCTAATTCTTTTCCAGGTTCAACAATTTCAATAGAAACAGGAGTTTTGAATTTTGCTATTTTACTTTGGCAATCAGCAGGAGCAATTATCTTAGTACCCTCTTTCACAATTTTTTCCATGTCAGCAACACTGCAATGGTCAAAATGGTCATGAGTTATTAATATTAAATCAGCTTTTTCATTATTTTCAGATATTTTATAAGGATCAATATAAATTATTTTGGAATTCTTAATCATAAATCCAGAATGCCCTAACCACTTAATCTGAATATTTCCTATGTTTAAACTCATACAAAGAAAAACAAAAAACCATTCTTAAAGATTGTGATACAATAAAATACTTATTTCTTCATCAATTTCTTCTTGAAGTAAACAAGGTATGAAACAAGTCCTGCAGCTAAAATTCCAACTCCCCCAAGGATTAAGTACATTCTTGTTTTATTGCTTGAAAAGTTTGCGTATAGATTTGTAAAGAACTGTTTTGTTGATTCAACAGGTCCTTTTACAACACTACCTGCAAGAGGTGTATTTGTAGTCTCTGCTGTCTCTGCCTTTACAATACACTTATTATCAGAACATCCTAATTCACAAGTCTGCTTCAAATCCCACCCAGTTCCTCCATTACAAATATATAAATTTCCATTAGCACAACTCTCTTCATTAGGAGAACAAAGAGACCCTGTAGTGGTTGTTGTTGTAGTTGTTGTTTCTGTATTAGCTTCAGTTGTTGTTGAAGTTGCTGTAGATTCTTCTGAACAAGTAGTTGATAAAGGACTAGGATAATCTACTCCACAATCATTGTTATCAACAGGAGTTCGGGTTTTCACCCCATTAGAACATGCTCCCCAAGCTTCATCTGTCCAATCTGGTGTACAAGGAACCAAAACATTTACTGTTCTTATGACTTGTGTTGCTGCATTTCCAGCCAAATCACTAACATCATAAGTCATCGTATAAACCCCAATAACTGTTGTATCTACAGTTCCTACAGATACAATTGATGCAGTTAAATCTCCATCAACATCGTCAGTTGCAGTGGCACCTTCATCAGTATAAAAATCTCCTACATTAATAGTTACTGCAGCACTACCAATTAAAGTTATTACAGGTGCTATTGTATCAGGTAAAACCTCAACAACATTTACTGTTCTTATGACTTGTGTTGCTGCATTTCCAGCCAAATCACTAACATCATAAGTTATAATATAAGTTCCTGCTGTTGTTGTATCTACAGTTCCTACAGATACAATTGATGCAGTTAAATCTCCATCAACATCATCAAGTGCAGTGGCACCTTCATCAGTATAAGAACCTCCAACCAAGATATTTACTACAGCATTACCTATTAAAGTTATTGCAGGTGCTGTTGTATCAGCAGCAGGTATAAGGGTACATACATTTGGTGTTGTAGTCTCATCACAAGTCCATCCCACTTCAACTAATCCGGCATCAGAACATCCATCTCCGCTATTAATATTTCCATCATTACAAACTTCTCCAGAACCAATAACACCTCCAGTTAAATTACCTCTTCCAGCCATCATAAATAATGCAACAACAGCAGCTAATCCAAATATTACGAATAAAACCCATGTGCCGTTTCTTTGTCTTTTTGCCATCTCTCTTCCTCTTTTGATAATCATAATAAAAATCCTTACTTTAAAAATCTTATTATTTTTGATTATTATAACTTTTCAAAACTTCTCGCAATCTGAAGCATCTTCTCTTCTTCAAATTTCGCGCATGAAATTTGCATTCCAACAGGAATATTATCAATTCTTCCAGCAGGCAAACTCAATGCACAATTCCCTGCTAAATTCATAGGAGAAGTCAAGGCATCATATTGAAACATTTCTTCCATTGAAATCTTTTCTCCAATTTTATGAGGCAAACGAGGAACAACAGGAGAAATAATGCAGTCAATTTTCTTGAATGCTTTTTCAAATTCTTGTTCAATTATTTTTTTTGCTTTTAATGCTAGATAATAATATCTTCCAGAATGTTCTGCTTTCGATATTTCTGCCCCTCCTAAAATTCTTCTCAAAACTTCTGGCCCTGCAGCTTGTTCAATTCTTTTTCCATATCTTCTTCCGTCTAATCTTCTTGTTGAAGAAAAAAATTCAGTATAAACCAACGGAAAATAAGTTGCAATAGCCAAATCAACATGTTCTATTTTTATTTTTTGAACTTTCCAACCATATTTTTTCTTTGCTTCTTCAACTCTTTTATCAATTAATTTTTGAATTCTTTCATCTTTTATTTGAAAATCCAAAACACCAAGAGTTATATTTCTTGGAACTTGCTCAATTTTTTTGAAGTCTAATTTTTTAGTCTCAACACTTATTGAATCATTTTCATCTTTTCCAGAAATAACACTTAATAATAATGCAGCATCAGAAACATTTTTTGTTAATGTTCCAATCTGGTCTAAAGACATTGACAAATCAATTAACCCATATCTACTAACAGAAGCATAACTTGGCTTAACACCTACAACCCCACAATGTGAAGCAGGAACTCTTATGCTCCCTCCTGTATCACTTCCTAAAGCCATGTCGCAAAAACCAGCAGCAACACTTGCTCCACTTCCGCTTGAACTTCCTCCCGCAACTAAATCCAAAGCATGTGGATTTTTTACAGGCCCAAAAGCAGATGTTTCTCCACTCCAACCACAAGCAAATTCATCACAATTTAGCATTCCTATAATCAATCCATCTTCTTCTTTTATTTTGCGAACAACAGAAGCATCATAAGTTGATTCATAATTTTCTAAAACATGCGAAGCACATGAAGCATTCAACCCAAGTACGTTTATGTTTGCCTTCACCCCAATTATCTTTCCAGCAAGTTTTCCTTTTCTTGATTTAGCATCAATCTTTTTTGCCTCTTCAACAGCATGAGGATTTAATTGGAGAAATGCGTTTATCTTCTTGCCCTTTTTGTCATTCTTTGCAATTTCTGCAAGATAATTTTGGAGTTTAGAGAGAGTTGTCATTTTTTCCTCCCAACAATCAA
This sequence comes from Nanobdellota archaeon, assembly GCA_030648285.1. Lineage (GTDB taxonomy): Archaea > Nanobdellota > Nanobdellia > Pacearchaeales > GW2011-AR1 > JAUSIC01. Next base: position 3,321 of record JAUSIC010000024.1, read on the forward strand.
TATATGTTGACTTATATCGACAACAGTTGGATAAGTACAAAGTTTATAATGAGCATTAATCCAATTCTCCCAAGCCTTTGGATATTTTTTATAAAGTCTATTTATTGCTTTCTCATTAGCACTTCCAAATCCTTCTAATCCAACTTTTTCAATTATTTTTATCTTCTCTTTATCAAATAATTTCTCTAATTCTTCTAATGAAAAAAAATGGCAGTAATAATTTTTTCCTCTCCAATTATAGTCTTCTCCTTCAAGTGCAAGTTCATTAAAATGTTTGTTCATTGCAATTTCTTCAGGCCATCTAGCAGGTGCTTGTGATAAAACCCCAAATCTCCCCATAACAGAAACAAAAATTGGGGCATTTTTTTTAGCAACTCTTTTTAATTCAGAAAGAGCCTTTAACCGATTACTCTCTGGAGAAACATGAGATAATGGTCCGCCTAAACAAAGAACAGCATCAAAACTATTATCTTTAAATTTTGATAAATTAAGAATAGAACCTTCTACAATCTCTTGAACATTATCTTTTACTTCTGCTTTTTTAATTTGTTTTTTTGCAATTTCCAAATTTGCTTTAACCAAATCTAATAAAACAACATTATATCCTTTTTTTGCCAATTCAATAGTGTATCTTCCAGGTCCTCCGCCTGCATCTAAGATTAATCCTTTTTTAGGCAAATATTTTTCCAAGAAATGCAATGTAGTATTTAGTTCTAATTTTTTAAATGGAGATTTGACTAATCTTGTCCATTCATATCCTGCTTGTTCAGTGTATATCTTCTTTGTAAGTCTTTCTTCTTTGTTCATTTTTTCTTCTTCCTACCTTTTCTTTTTTTTGTTTTCAATTTATTTCTAAAACAAAATAAACTTCCAACCACACCAATAAAAAATAAAACTCCCCCAATCCAATTACTTGAAATTCGGCTTAAATTAGAAATTGCATTTCCAGTAATATTAAAAGAAAAAAAGAACATGCTGCCAAGAATCGCAATTATAGATACTGCTCTTGCAGTTCTTTCTAGCCCCCCTATATTTGTATTATATTTCCCTCTGACACTTCCCTCTCCAGTTCTGGAAACAGCTCCCCATTGTAAGTATGCTTTTCTGCTAAATTCATCTAATGCTTTTTTTACTCCTAATTCTTTAATATCTTTCATGTAAGCACTCAATGCCCCTTCAATTTGATAATCCAAAAGCATCTTTGGAGTTTTTTTGGTTTTTCTTATTAAAATATATCCTAAATCTTTTCCTGTTTTTTCATTTGTAACTGCTATAAACATCGCCCCTTCGGGATATTCAATCTCGTTAAGAAGAAATTGTGCTAAATCTAATCTTGAAGGAGCGTCTAATTCAAATTTATCACTCTTAATTGAATGAACATGTACCAGAGTCCACGGATATACTTTTAATTTTGGGTCAATAATATCTCCAAACTCTTGAATTTCTTCATCAGAAAGTTGTATATATTTCCCCCCTCCTCTTCTAGATTTAATTAATTTTTTAGCCAGTTCTTTATCCATTTCCGAATGTATTGGGGTTCTTACTTTAGAAACATCAAATAATTCTCCTAGAGTTTTTACATAAGTGCTTTCTAAGTGAGGTTCTTTTACAGATTCAATTATTTCTGTTGGTGTCAGTTTTCTTCCTAATTTCTCTTCTATCTTTTTTCTTTCTAATCTTAATTTTTCGGCTCTCTCTTCAGGTCTCATAATCCCCATCCCCCCTTCTCCCCCACAATAAAATCATCTGTTTTATTTGGAGCATTGTCAAACATCTTTTTTCTTGAAAAACTTTCGTCTATCTTGTTTTTTCCTTCTTGTCTTTCAAATTCTTTTCCTTCAATAACAGGCTCTTTCATGCCTTTGTCAATTCTTGAAAGTTTTTTTGAGAAATCATCTATTATATTCTTAGCCTGTTCCTTTATCTTTCCTTTTTCTTCTTCAGAAACTTTGTGAAATAAAAAATCCATAATAAAGAGAAGAATAAGATATTTATAAAATTAGTTAGGATTATCTAAGGTATGAAGGACATGGAAAACCTGTTGTTTTTTTAAACATTTTTTTATAACTTCTATAAAATCTATATTCCTTTGCAAATTGAGCAGCAAGTCCGAATTCAACAAATTCATAAGCAGCCATTCTCTCTCCTATGTAAATTCCTATTTTGACTAACTTTACACCCCTATTATCATACATTAATCTGATCTGAAAATTATTTCTCCTGTTTAAATTGGAATATTTTTTCAGTTTTTCAGAACGTTCTCTTTTTATTACTTCTAATTGTTCTTTTACTGTATCACTTAAGTCTGACATCAAAATTAAACAAAAAAATTCTATTTAGGCTTTGTCAATATTTAGAATATAAAAAATATAGAGAATATTTAAGTAATAATCTATTGTAAAATTTAATGTATGATTTATTCATAGCAAATTCAAAAACAGAAAAAAGATTAAAGGAATATATTTCCTCAAGAAATGATATCAGAGACAAATTAGATAGATTAAGAGAAAATCCTCATAAAGCAAATGGAGCTCATCAACTGCACGGAAAACTAACAGGCAAATTTGCCTGCTGGCTCGGTTCAAACATAAGAATTATTTACATAATTGATGAAGTAAAAAAGAGTATAATTGTTGAAGCTGTTGGAACTCACAAGATATACTAATATTTGAACTCTTTTATCTTTCCTTTTTTAAAGTTTTTTTCGCTTGCAATAATTTGACCCATCATATCCTTATCCTCAAGTATTTCTTTTTCCTCTAATTTTCTTATTTTATCGCGGATTGATTCTCTAATAAATTCTGTTTTAGTCATGTAGTTATGTTTTTTCATGACTTGTTCTATTGCCTGTAAAAAACCTTTCTCTAACTTTAAACTCACATTTTCCATAGTATTACTAAGTATTACTAAGTAGTATTTAAAGATTTCGTTGTTACGGCGTCAACCTATCACGATCACGAGGAAACATAGTTGCTTCCTTGACATTGTCTAAACCACAGATTTGCTGTGTCAGTCTTTCCAGTCCAATGCTCCATCCTGCGTGAGGAGGTGCACCAAATCTGAAACTATCAATATAACTCTTGAAATTAGCGGGATTTAATTTTTTCATTTTCAATCTTTCAATTAATAATTCAGGAATATGGATTCTTTGTCCTCCAGAAGAAATTTCAACTCCCTTGAATAAAGCATCAAAACCCTGGCTTGTTTTTGCATCTTTCTTTTCTCCTTGAGGCATTATATAAAATGGTTTTATTGATGCAGGCCATGAATGAGTAAAAACAATTGTATCAGGATACATTGCGCATAATTGTCTTTCTTGTTCTGGTGTGAAATCTTCTCCAATTTTTCCTTTTACTTTTTTTATTGCATCTTCGTAATCAAGATAAACTGCTTTTGGAACTTTCAAATCTTTAACATCAAGAAGTTTCAATTCTTCTTTGTTTTTTTCCAAAACTCTTTTGACAATATGTTGAACAACTTCTGTAAGTTCTTTCATAATAGACATTTGGTCATAATAAGCAGCTTCAATATCCATTTGTCTTATTTCATTAATGTGTCTTGGTGTATTGTGTTTTTCTGCTCTCCAAACAGGAGTAATCATAAATGTTTTTTCCATAGAACAAGCTAGCATTTGTTTGTATAATTGTGGTGATTGAGCTAAGAAAGCTTTTTGTTCGAAATATTGGACAGGAAAAAGTTCTGTTCCTCCTTCACTAGCAGCAGAAATAACACAAGGAGGTTGCATTTCCAAAAATCCTTTGTTGTAAAAATATTCTCTAAAAGAATTTGATATTGTATTTTGTATTTTGAAAATTGCTTGTGTTCTTTCTCTGTGAAAATCAAGAAATCTAAAATCTAATCTCTTTGGAAGTTCTGTCTTTGTGTCATCTGAAATATCTATTGGAATTTCCTCGGCAGAATTCAAAACTTCAATTTCATCAGGAACAATTTCTCTTCCTCCTGGTGCTTGTTTTGTATCTTTCAATTTTCCTTTGACATAAACAATGCTTTCTCTTGTTATTTTTCCAATTGCATCAAAAACCTTTTTATCAACTTTATCACGAACAGCAGTAACTTGCATCATTCCAGAAGCATCTCTTATAACAAGAAACCTGATTTTCCCTAGCTCTCTTATATTATCAGCCCATCCAGCAATATGAACTTCGTCTTTTTTAGACTTGAAAGCATCTTCTATAAGAATTCTTTTCTCATGTATTTCTTTAAGGCTAACCATGTTTAATTATCGAAGATGTGATATTTAAATGTTTTTCGGAGATGCTAAACTATAATCCAATTATCTTATGCCCAGCAACTCCTAAATTATAAACTTGAGTTTTTCCAATCTTTACTTTTCCCTCACCTTCATGTATATGCCCGCAAAAAACATATCTCGGCTGATATTTTTTAATATAATCTAAAACTGCTTTGCTTCCTGCATGTTTTCCTCTCCAATGCATGGGTGCAGGTGCTCCAACTTTATCCAAAACTCCATAAGGGGGTTGATGACAAATAAGGATATCAATTTTTCCAAATCTTTTCAAAATCTTCTTTGCTTTTTCTGTTTCTTTTTTCGCTCTCTTCATCGACTTCTTATAATCTTTGGGCTTAAACTCTTTAACCCACGAGACATCAGAAAAATATTCTAAAAAACCGATTCTTAATTCATTTATTTTTCTCAATCTATTTATAGTAAGATGAAATTCTTTTATCTTTTTTATTTCTCTGCCAAGATATGGAAGTTTAATCTTGTATTTCTCTTCATCTTTCTTAACCTCGTAATCTTTCACCATATTATTGCCAACATTTCCAAGAATAGAATAAATTGGAGAAAATTTAGAAAGATATTTTAAAACATTCAAAGTTGAATCAGAAATTTCTTTGTAAGCAATTTTGCTGGCTTTTCCATCATATTTTAATTCCTTTAATCCTTGCTTCTTTCTCTCAACATTTTCAAAAAACCTTTTTCTTGCAAAATCAGCTTTTCCGATATCTCCTGTTAAGAGAATTAAATCAACTCCTTTTATTGGAATTTGTTTGATTTTTTCTAAATCCCCGTGAGGGTCTCCAATTACTAAGATTTTCATTATGCAAAATACCTCCTAACCAATTTTGTATTTGTGCTGAACGTTAGTTCTGTCATTTCACCCACTTCCCAATAATTTCCATCGCCTCTTTCCCACTTATTCCATGAACTTCTTTCATGACTAATCCCATATAAGCATTTGCTGATAAGCCTGGTTTTTCTTTGATTATCTTTGCTATTTTTTCTTCAATTTCTCCTGTTTCTTTCTTTTCAAACTTGATTGCTTCCCCCAATTCCTCTCCTTTTGCTATTTTCTCAAGAACTTCTTTTATCTGGCTTTCAGATATTTTCTTTTTCTTAACTGCTAAGATAACATCACTCAAAATATCTTTGCTCAAGAGTTCATTTATTCTTTCATCAGATAATTTTTCATGAGAAGCAATTTCTTTTGGAAGAACCAAAAGTATTTTTGCAATTAATTGAGGCTTGTCTAATATTTTCAAAAATTCCTTGAAATCTTCAACAGCATTTTCTTTGAACAATAATTTTATCATTTCGTGGTTCAATCCTTTCACCATTAATTCTTCTTCAACTTCTTTTCTTAACTTAGGAAGTGTTTTTTTAACTTCATTAATTAAATCTCTTGAAATCTTTAATAAAAATAAATCTGTTTCAGGATACATTCTTGCACTTCCAGGCATTGGACGCAAAAATTCTGTTTCTCCATTTGGAAGAGCATTTCTAACTTCTGCTTTTACATTTTTTTCTTTCTCTTGTCTTTGAACTTCTTTTTCAACAATTGTAGGAAGCAAATCAATATCCTGTGCTCCTTTTATTTCAACTCTGTTCCCATTATTAATAGAAACGCTAACATCTTGTCTTATTGTTCCTATTCCTCTTTTAACCTTGCAACTTCTAAGAATTTCTCCAATCTTCAATGCAACTTTCTGTGCTTGTTTTGAAGTTTTAATATCTGGTTCAGTAACAACTTCAACTAAAGGAATTCCTAATCTATCTAATCTATAAGTTTCTTTGTTTTTTTCACGAGAAATTATTCTTGCTGCATCTTCTTCAAGATAAAGAAATGTTATTCCAAACTTTCCTTCCTCTGTTTCAACAAATCCATCTCTTGCAATTAATGTTGTTCTCTGAAATCCTCCTGTATTTGAACCATCAATAACTGTTTTTCTCATTACTTGTGTGATTGGCTGAATCTTCATGTTCATTAAAAGTGCAATTTGCAATGCAATCTTCAAAGCATCTTCATTAATTTCATGAGGAGGTTCTTCATCCAATTCAACAAGACAAGTAGTATCGTTATACCCTTCGTAAAAGAATTCTTTATCAAGCCTTGATTGGTATTGTGCAGCCAAATCTACACTTCCCTCTTCTCCTGCAACAGCATGAAGTTTTCTTTGAACAATGTAATCAGCCTTATCTTGTCTTAAGAGAGCAGGACAATCACAAAATAATTTTTTGTTATCAGCATCTAACTGCTGATGTATCTCAAGTCCACATTTGAATTTCAGTTTTTTGTAATCTAAAATTTGTTCTTGTTCTGGCATAGAGAAAAAAAGGGGGAAGAGTTTATTAAATTAATTATCGGGATTTTTTTTAAAATAATTACTTACTGATGACTGAATAACAGAAAGAGGAACTTGTCTGTTGCTTCTTCTAAAATCAAGTTCTAATTCATCAACTACTCTATTTTCTGTAATATCTTTTCCTGAATCTTTTAATCCATGAATTATATTTCCTATGTCCGAAGCAGTAATGATTCCTTTTCTTCTTATAGAACTTGCCCGTAATTTTGCGAATTCTTGCAATTCATAATTTTTTACAACAAGTCCTTCTCTCTCTCCGCTATATCTATATTCATTTCCAGTAAGCATTTTTACAAGTTGTTCTCTGCTAACTTTTCCTTCGGATAAATTTTCAAGATAAAGTAAATTCTCAATTCCTAAATCAGAAAGAATTTGTCTCGCTTCTGCATACGGAATAAATCTTCTACTATTCAAGTCTAAAACATCTAAAAGAAAAAATCTATTTGTAAATTCAGGTTTGTAAGTTAATGTATGTTTTGCAGTCCATTCTCCATATATAACCAAATCTTCAAGAAGACCATAGAAACTCTGATTTCCTAAAGCCCATTTCTGAAAATCCTTGAACCATTCTTGAGTAAATAATTTTTCTCTTGTCAAAAAATGAGCCCTGCTTCCACAAAAGATTCTTCCACCAATTTTTCTAACCTGGGCATTTCCCCCATCAATTTTTTCATAAATTTCAACAGGATTATCTAATATATGAGGAACTTCCTCCAGATGAGGAATTCTCTGATATTTAATGAATTGATTATCTGTCATTTTATCTTTCTTTTGAGTTTAGATAAATCAGATTATTACATCCCCAATCATAATTTAGAGTTACTACTGGTCTTCGAATATGCTCATCAGAAGAAAGAACTGCAACAGGTCCTGCCTTTCTTCCATCTTTAGAAAAATGTTTTGAAAATAAAAGAGCATTTTCAACTATTTCTCTATCTACATTGGAAATATCATCCATATCTCTTTTTCTATTTTCACCGCATAAAAATTTTGAAATCCAATAAGCTAAATATCTATCTTCATCAACAGTCTCATTATCAGGTATAAATTTTCTTAATCTTTCATAATCTGCTGCAAATTTTTCTATTAAGGGACATATTGTCTCTCTTATTTCTTTAGTATGCCCATTAAGTCTCACAGAATAATGTCTCTTTATTTCTTCATAAGTAAGAGGAGAAACAAGTGTTTGATATTTTCCTGCTAAAGACATTAAAAAATGATCTGCATAAACTTCTTCAAGAGGCAAGTCTGTTTTTCCCTTTTGTCTCATCTGTTCTTCTCTCGCAGATTTGCATATATCAATAAGTGAACTTGTATCTAAAAAAACTATAGGCAAAGTTCCACCTACAAGTGCTTTATCTGTTTCTTTCATAATTTCTTTTAATGTTAAAACAGTCATAAATATTAACTCACTTTTCTCCTTAAAAACCTTACTATTGTAACCCCTAAGAAGTCACAACACTACTGTTCAAGCCTGTCGTTTATTTCATGACTGAAGTTTTCAAGCATTAATCTTTTCACTTCTTCTCTCTTTGAGGTTTTAGCTAAAACCCAGCCTAACTTTACAAAAGCAGTTTCAGCCAACATATCCTCTAAATAAATAACTCCTGTTTCAAGTATTTCCCTTCCATTAGAATAAACTAAAGCATCAACTCTTCCAAAAATGCATTGAGAAACAGCACAAACAATCATTCCCTTGTCTTGAACTTCTTTTAATTTGTTTGTCCAAGCATTTCTTGCTCTTCTTGATGGAACATGTCCTAATCCAGACATTTCTAAAACAATTCCCTTATATTTATTTTTAAAATAATAGTCTAAAATATCTGCATCTTGCCCAGGATAAACTTTAACTAAAGCAACTTTTTCCTCAAACCCTACATCTATTCTTACTTTTTCTTTGTTTCTTCTTTTGTAATCAGAAATAATCTCAATTCTATCAGGAAAAATCTTAGCAAATGGTTTTGAATTAACAACCTTAAATGCATCTCTTTTTGAAGTATGCAATTTCCTGACTTTTGCACCAGGCATTGCATAACAAAAATCATCATTAGAAGAAGCATGTCCTACTAACATTATTTCTGCAATGTCAGAGATTGCAGCTAAAGCAGAACATTGGAGATTTAAGTTTGCATCACTACTTGCTCTATCAATACTTCTCTGTGAATAAGTTAGCACAACAGGTTTATTTATATCTTTCAAAAAGAAACTCAATGCAGAACTTGTGTAATGTAAAAAATCTGTTCCGTGAGTTATTATTATTCCTTTGATATTATCATCGTTCAAAAGTTTTTCAGCTATCTTTGCAATTTTCTGCCAGTCTTTGTAATCCATGTCTTCTGATGCTTTCATGAATGGAACTTCAATTTTCACAACATTAACTTTTTCAAAAAGTTCAGGATAAAATTTAAATAAATTTTCAGGAGAAGTCAACCAATCAACACCGCCTTTCTTAGGATTAAGTCTTGCTGCAATCGTTCCTCCTGTGATAATCATTGCTATGTTTGGCTTTTCGCTATTCTTTTTAATTTCAACTTTCTCTTCAGTCTCTTTTGCTTTTTTCTTTAGTCTTATTTCAAGAATATCTTTTTTGTTAAAACCAATGTTATAACCAGAATCTAATTTCAAAAGAACAATTCCTGTTTCTGTTTCAGGACTTTCAAGAAGCACTCCTTCATAGATTAATTTAGATAAGTGTATTTCAACATAATCCCCTGGTTTCGAGTTTGTCTTATTCATTTGTAATTAATTTCTTTTTAATTAAAAAATCTTTAACTTTTTGAAATATTTTTTCATGCCCCCTAGAATTAGGATGAACCCCATCTTCGAAATCTTTATTTTCCAGCAAGCCATTCATATCAATATAAGAAATATCTGCTTTTTCTATAATCTCTTTTAATGCTAAGTCATATTTTTTCATAATTGAATTTATATAATTAACATTTGCATCCCAAGAAACAGGTTTTGTTTTAGATTCATCAAAATCATATAACCCTAAAAATATAATCTTTTTAGTAAATTTCTTTGCTAATTTTATTATTTGAAAAATATTCTCCTCAAAATCTTTTAAAGAACTATTTGATTTTCCTTTTGAATTTATAAAAGAATCATTGCTTCCAATTGAAATAATGATAATATCAGGTTCTCTGGCTTCGCACTCCCCTTGAAATCTTTTTAATAAATTTCCACTATTGTTGCCATCTATTCCTAAATTATAGACTGTGACATAAAAATCATCGTTTACTTTTGAATCAAAATATAACCTCAGTCGATTAACCCACCCTCCTTTTTCTAAGTCCCAAAAACCAGAGGTTGTGCTTGCACCAAAAATACATATTACTTTCTCCATATATAAGAATGAATAAATGAAATATAAAAACATTACCTCTTCTTTTTTATTGGTTTCTTAGTCTCTAATGAATTTTTAAGATTGTTAAGCATCTCAAAAAATTCTGCTTGTTTTCCTGAAATTTCAAGGATATTTGCCTGTATTTTCATCATATCTTTCTTAACATTTGCAAAAGATTTTGCTATGCTATCTTCGGTAACCATAAAAAATAATAGCCCTTATTTTATTTAAAGATTTATGTGATACAATTAACTTAATAAATTCCTAATCTTTTCTTCTAAGATGGTTAAAGTGGGTTTAGAAATTCATGGATATATTCTGACAGAGGAAAAATTATTCTGCCCTTGCAAAGCACTGCATGGAACAAAACAAGCAAAACCAAATACAAATATCTGCCCGATTTGTACAGCACAACCAGGAGCAAAACCAATGCTTCCAAACAAAGAAGCAATAAAAAAAGCAATAGAAATTGCTCTTCTTCTTAATTGCAAAATTAATTCAGAACTTGTTTGGCAGAGAAAACATTATGATTGGCCTGATTTGCCAAAAGGATATCAAAATACAATTTCAGGAGCTCATGCAACTCCTCTTGGAGAAAAAGGAGAATTTTTAGGAATAAGAATAAGAGAAGTTCATTTGGAAGAAGACCCTGCTGCTTGGAATCCAAAAACAGGAGAGATAGATTACAATCGTTCGGGAAGTCCTTTAATAGAAATTGTAACAGAGCCAGATTTTAATTCATCTGAAAGAGTTGTGGAATGGTTAAGACAGTTAGTAATAACTTTAGGTTACATAAAAGCATTTGACAAAAACTCAGGAATAAAAGCAGATGTGAATGTTTCTCTTCCTGAATTAAAAGGAGAAAGAATTGAAGTAAAAAATGTCAACTCATTAAAAAATATTCAAAAAGCAATTGAATATGAAACTCAAAGGCAAAAAAAGCCAGGTGAATTAGCAAAAAAGCAGGAAACAAGAATGTTTGATGAAGCATTAGGTATCACAAAGAAAATGCGTGAAAAAGAACAAGCACAAGATTACAGATTTATTCACGAACCAGATTTGCCAATAATAAAACTAGAAAAATCAAGAATTCAAAAAATAAAATCTTCTATTCCAGAAACTCCATTACAAAAATTAGAAAAAATAATTAAAAAGCACAAGATAGATAAGAAATCAGCAGAAGTTCTTACAAAGAAATTAGAGATTGTTGAATTCTTTGAAAAAGTTGCAGAAAAAGCAAATCCTAAATTAGCATTGCCTTGGGTTACTGTTGAACTTCTTTCAGTATTAAATTACAATAAAAAAGAAATTGAGGATGTAGATATTTCTCCTGAAAAATTTATTGAATTGTTAAAAAAAATAGAAAACAAAACTATTACTCCTTTGTATGCTAAAGATATTCTAAGAAGTTGGGTTAAACCTTCTAATAAGTTGCCATTAAAACAACAGAAAATGATTTCAAACAAAAATGAGCTTGAAGATATCTGCAAAAAAATCTTAGGGGAAAATCCAAAAGCAATCTCAGACTATAAAGCCGGAAAAAAAGAATCCCTGAATTTCTTAGTTGGAAAAGTCATGCAAGCAACAAACAAACGTGCTGACTTTCGCACAGCAAAAGATTTGTTGGAAAAGTTATTGAGATAATTCTAAAAACATAAAAAGCCAAATAATTGTATATTTTTGGGCTTGTGGTGCAACGGATAGCACAACCGGCTTCGGATAAGAACCACCTGCTGGTTCCTAATACCTCCTGCATCCCAACAGGAAGTTGAAAGAAGAAGACACCGGTTAATCAGGGTTCGATTCCTTGCAAGCCCATAAAAAAGAAGATGATAAACTATCAATATACTTATTTAATGCTAGATTTAATCTTATTTATAGTTTGGATTTTCCTCTTTATCTGGAGAAAAGATATAAGAAAAAGGATGTTATTTTTCTCTGCAATATTTAGTATAACCGCATTAATCTTAGAACCATTTTATAGAGATTGGTGGACACCACTAAAAGTAACTTCTCTTATAATAGAAGATATCCTATTTGGATTTTTACTTGGGGGTATAGCAGAAGTGATTTATGAAGTAATTTATAAAAAGAGAGTAAAAGTAAAAAAAATAAAGAATGCTAAGAAAAAAAGAAACATTAATTTTTTATTATTATCTGGGTTAGTAGTTAGTTTATTTTTTGCATCATATTATCTTTTAGGCTTGAATAGTTTTTATTCATCGATTATAGCACTTTTTATTCCAACATTAGTAATTTGGATAAATAGAAAAGATTTGGTAATTGATTCAATAGTAACAGGATTTTTATTGCTTATCATAACATTCTCTGCATATTTTCTGTTAAATCTTATAACTCCTGGTTGGGTAGAAAAATTCTGGCTTTTTCAAAATATTCCGAAGGTTATGATTTTTCATGTTCCATTAGAAGATGTTATATGGTATTTTTTTGTGGGTATGCTTTTTGGTCCTCTGTATGAATATTGGAAAGAGGGAAAATTAATAAACTTGAAAAAATAAATATTAAAATGACACTAAAAAGACATCATAAAATAATCATTGGAGGTTTGAGTTCTTTTGTTCTTATATTCATGATACTTGGGAGTGTTTTCATGTATACAATGGCTGTGAAGCAAAATGTTCAGTTTAACATG
>JAUSIC010000014.1 GCA_030648285.1 Nanobdellota archaeon
GTAACATTTCCCCCAAAATCAACGTGCCCAGGAGTGTCAATCAGATTAATCAAATATTCTTCTCCATGGAAATCGTGAACCATAGAAACGTTCGCAGCGTCGACAGTCATTAATCTTTCTTGTTCATCAGAATGTTGCCAAGTTGTCATTCCTTCATCAAGATTTCCAGCATTCTTTTCAGCCATGAAACCAGATGCAGCAAGCAAGTTATCTGTAAGAGCAGTTTTTCCGTGGTGAATGTGCGCGCTTGTCGCTATGTTTCTTATGTTCTTCTGGTTCTTTCCAATTCTCTGTATTTTCTGAAATTGTGTTTCCTTTTCTGCCATTGTAAATAAGTAAATTATTTAGAATAAATATGAATAAGAAAAATCATTTAAAAAGGTTGTGGAAAATTATTTTTTATCATCTAAAATATTAAAAACCAACTTTTTAGTTTATAGATTATGAGAAGAGGAAATTTAGAAATTCATTATTTTTTTACATCTAAAGAAATGGTGAGCCTAGATATTGATTTTAGTAAATTAAAATATCTTAGAGACATGACTTGCAGATTTAGGGGAGTAGCTCCTGAGAAGTTTGGCGAAAGATTAAAGGAACGTCTTGAAAAAAAAGCAAGAGATGCAGATGTTGTTATTGTTACTATCAAAAGACCTTATGAAGGAGCTTATTTAGACGCTATGGTGTATACTTGTGCTTTGTGGAAAAGATTATAGAATTTATCTGCTGCCATCAAGAGGGTTCATATCTCCAAATGAAGAAAACCTGATAATCGGAGACTCACTTATAAGTTGAAGATAAGTAAAAACTTCTGTTGGTAATGTTGTAAGATGCTGATGAATTAAAAGTGCTTTTTCTAAATTTCTATCTGGGCAAGACATTTTTGTTTCTGGTTCTGCTTCATATTCATTTATATCTGGTGTTTCTCTTGCTTGAAAGTCAGTAACTGGTTCTCTCTAAGCCACTCCTTCTTTAACTTCATATCTTGATATGTCTGACATTTTTATCTCGCACTATCTGCCTGTTTTTCTGCTTCGTTTTTCTTTCTATAAGCAAAACTATCTCCGTTGCTTTCACTTGCAAGAACTATTTCATCAGCTAATCCTTCAGAAATGCTTTTCTTTTTCCCAAATGCTTTGTCAGATGCTCCATGAACAAGCCATCTTATTGCTAAGTTAACTCTTCTCAATGGAGAAACATCAACTGCTTGAGGGTACCTTGCTCCCCCGTATTCAATTACTGTGATTTCATCTCTTGGTGAGCAATTCTCAACTGCCTTAACCAAAACTTCAACAGGGTTTTTTCCTGTTCTTTTTTCAATCAACTTGAATGCTTCTAAAACAATTTTCATGTTCTTTGAATATTTTCCAGTAGCGTGTCCTAATTCAATCTTGTGCTTTTTTCCTCTGTGTCCAGCAACAGCAATTCTGTTCATTAATCTTTCAACAACATTAACTTTTGCTTGTCCGAATTTTCCAACATTTCTTCCATAACTTTTCAAAATAAGTTTTGGTTGAAGATTTATTACTGATTTCAATCCTAAATCTTTTACTTCAATTCCGCTTGTGTCGTATAAATCAAATAGTTTGAATTTTATTTTTTCTGTCATTTTATCTTTCTGCATCTAATCTTTTAATTAAATCTTCAATATTTACTCCATTGATATAAGAATGTCCATTCACTTGGTCACATCGAATATCTCTAAAATTACCTTCTGTTGTTTGGAATTGACTATTCTTTTTATTTACAATCTCTATTTTTCCAGAACCGGTTAAATTAGGAATATCCCCGCTTCTTAAGTAATATCTTCTTCCATTATATTCTAAAATTATTTTTCCCATTTTATCTTCTACCTTTCTCTATCTTTCCCTTCCAAAGCAAATGCAATGGCTGGTCGTTTACTTGAATTAATTTATATCTTACACCCGGAATATCTCCCTTGCTTCTTCCTTGCTTTCCACCAATTCTTTCTACAAGAACTTCGTCATGTTCATTAACGAATTTTTGAGCTAAGTTTCCAGGAATAAAAGCAGTTACTGATTTTCCGTTTTTAATAAGCTGAACCTTGCAGCATTTTCTCATTGCTGAGTTTGGTTGTTTTGCTTCTTTTTGCACTTTTGAAAGAACAATCCCCTTTGCTTGGTTTGCTCCTCCAAGAGGGTCTGATTTAGCATATAAGTCCAAGGTTCTTGCCTTGTACTTACTATCTTTCCATCTGAATTTCTTTCTTTTTCTTATGAGTTTTAATGCGCTTTTGAGTCCCATTTTTCTATAAATTATGTTGAGAAAAATAGTTTTTAAATGTTATGAGGAGAAAAAATTACATAATTTTATAAATTTCACACCTCATTAGATAATATGGAAATATCTTCAGAATGTCCTTTATGTCATTCTCCTATTTCTCAAGAAAAATTTGCAAAAGTTACTGGGATATGGAAAACAATTCAGGAACAAGAGAAAGAATTTAAAAAAAGGAAACTGGAATTAGAACAGCAAAGAAAGAAAATATTAGAACAAATCAAAGATAAAGAGAAAAAATGGCAAAAAGAAAAAGAAGAGATTGAAATTAAATGGAAGAAAAAGGAACAAGAAATTTTAAAAAAAGCAGAACAAGAAATTTTAAAAAAAGTTGAAAATAAACATAAGAAAGAAATTACTGAAACAGAAAAAAAAGCAATAGAAAAGGGAAAAGCAGAACATCAAAAGAAAATTGATGTACTTATTAAAAATACTGAGAAACTGGCAAAGGAAAAATATGAAATAGAAAAAAAATATAGAGAAGCAATAAAAGAAGGAAAAACGATTCAAGAAAAAGGTTTTGATTTTGAAAAACAAGTTAAAGTAGATTTAGAAAAAAATTTCCTTGAGGATAAAATATTACCTAAAGGAAAAAAAGGAGATATACTCCAAATTATAATTTACAAAGGCAGAGAAATATGTAGAATTCTTTATGAATGTAAAATGGCAAAATGGGATGATAAATATGTCACAACCTTAAAAGAAGCAGTTTTATTTAGAGAAGGAGAATATGGAATTATTATAACCTCTGATTTAAAAAAAGGAAAGGGGGGTTTTTGTAGTTTTGGAGATAATATATTTGCTGTTAATCCGGAAGGTGTAATAGATTTTGTCAAATTTTTAAGAGATGCAATAATCAAAATTGAATCTTTAAAAATAACACAAAGAGAAAAAAATATCCTTATGAATCATTTATGGGATTATATGGATAGTAGTAAATTTGGAAATTCAATTAATGAAGTTATAGATAAAGCGAAAGAGTTGAAAGAAATATTAAATCAAGAAAAAAAAGTGCACGAAAGAATATGGGATAAAAGAATAGATTATTACGACAAGATAAGTAAAAGCTCATTAGATATAAGAGGAAAAGTTGAATACATACTAAATGCAAAGAAAAAGATTCCTATAATCATTAAACAAGAAGAGATTATTAAAAATGCTCCATTACAGATAATTTCTATTGATGGAGAAACAATAATTGAACAAAAAATTTCAGATAAAGGAATAGATTATCATGAAAGAATAGACGAAATTAAAAAAGAATTTCCAAATGCTTATGAACCTTGGGAACAGGGAGAAGATGATATATTAAAAAAATTATATTCTGAAAATAAATCTGTTAATGAAATTGCACAAATTCTAAAAAGACAACCTGGGGCTATTAAATCTAGATTAAAAAAATGGGGATTATTACTATAATTACACAATCCTATAGTCCATTCCAAAGAAATTCTTGATTACAGTTTGCATTTCAAGAAGTCTTCTTTTTTCTCTTCCGATAAGCATTGCTTTGCTTTGCGTTCCGCCAGCATTAATAATTACTTCATTGCCTTTTACTTCAATGCTCTTGAATGTTATTGGTTCAACAATTGCTTGAATAAAAGGAGTTACATGCTGTATTCCGTTTGGCATTGGAATAATTTTTATTCTTTTTCCAAGAATATTATGCATTTCTCTCACGTTTCTTCCACCCTCCCCAATTGCTTTTGAAAGCAAAGGTTTGGGAACACAGAAAAATATTGTATCATTGTAAATAAAGCAGAATCTTGTGCTTATCCTTGTAATTTTTTCAAATAAGTTCAGATATCGCATATCCTGCATGTTAATTGTGTTTGTCATATGAATAAAATGTGAAGATAAATTTCTTTTATAAAGTTATTTGTTTGATATTTGTGCCTTCGGCATATTGATAAAATGTTAATCTGAAACGCCGATGTTAAAAGATAATCGTTCTAAGTTGAACAAAGTGTCAATGAACCCCAATTAGTATTAACCTTTCTCTTCCCTCATCACTTACTTATTCACACTTTCCACAACATCTTTCTCAGCTGTTTTCTTCTCTGATTCTTTTTTTACTAAAGGACCAATTATCTTTACCAATAAACCCGGAAGTCCTGTTCCTACAGGAACTGGCTGATTAAGCATTATGTTTTCAATTACGCTTGTTAATTTGTCCTCTCCGCCTTTCATTGTAGCGTTTACGAATTGCTTTCCAGGTGTTTCGAATGTTGCTCTTGCAAGTATAGATGATTTTTGTGCAATAATCCCCATTCTTGTAACTCCTTTTATCTCTCCTGCATTTGTCATAGCATCAGAAACTAGTTTTAAATGGTGAATATCAATATTCAAACCCTGAGTGTTAAGAACACTTTGAATTTCATTCATGATTAATTGTCTTCCTGCTTCAATTCCAAAAACACTTGCAACTTCGTGCAAGTCGTTTGAAAGAATCCTGTTAGGATTTATTTCCTTGAATTCAAGCATTTTTTTCAAGCTTGTTCCAAGTGTTAGAATAACATAATCACTTTCTCTCTTGATGATAAGAATTTGCTTTATTCCTTTTACTCCAGAAATCAATGTTTTCTTTAATTTTTCTTTTAATTTGTAAATATCCTTGAAATCCAATTCAGTAACACTGATTACAATTGATTCTTCTTTTTCTTTTACCTTGTATCCATCTTCTTTTAGTGAATCAACAACTTTCTTTATTGTTGTATGGCTTTGTTTTAATCCCTTTTTGTCAATTTTTATTTCAATATTCTTGTTTGCGAAATCTAAACTTATTTCAGAGGATATTTCAGCAAGATTTACTTCTTTGATTTTTTCAGCAAAAAGTCTTGCACTTTCCTCATTGTTGTAATCTTTATGCAGAAATATTTCCATTCTTGGAGATGAAGGCTTTTTTCGTGCATCAAAAATTTCAATTAATCTTGGAAGTCCTGCTGTAATCTGCATTTCTTGGACTCCTGCAAAGTGGAATACATTCAACGCCATTTGTGTTGAAGGTTCTCCGAAAGATTGTGCAGTTATAATTCCTATTGCTTCTCCTGAACTGATTTTTCCATCCTTGTGCAACTTTGAAACATCAATTCCATCATCACCATATTCAAATTGGATTACATTGTTGTTGCTGTCTCTTACTGTTCCATCATATTCTACTCTCAAATCCTGCAATGCGTTAGCAAGTCTTCTGTATAAATATCCTGATTTTGGAGTTCTAAGTGCAGTATCCATCAGAGAGTCTCTTCCTGTAACTGCTCCGAAAAAGAATTCATCAGGACGCAATCCTTTTATGAATGAGCTTCTTATGAATCCTCTTGATTTAGGAGATAAATCTCCTTTCTTGAAAAATGATAATGTTCTTTTATTATATCCTAAGTCAATTCTTTTTCCAGATAAAGCCTGTTGCCCAACACAAGATGCCATTTGGGTAATATTAAGAACATTTCCCCCACCACCAGATGCAATCATATGATTAACAGGATTATCTGTTGGGAATTCTTTCTTTACAATTTCTCCAATCTTTGTTCTGACTTCATTTAATACCTGAAGTATTTTTATTTCTCTTGTCTCTTCTTCTGTTTTTCCTGGAATCTTTTCAATGTTTCCTCCTTTGTACATTTCAATGATTTCTTCTGTTCTTTTTTCAGCCTTCTTTATTATTTCCTCACCTGCTTGTATTGCATTTTCATTAAGGTTTAAGTCTTCAAGTGAAATTGTAATTCCCCTGTCAGACAGGTAGTTTATTCCAAGATTAAATACATCTCTTATTGAATCTAATGTTTGTTCTTCTCCAAATTTCTTGTCAATTTCTTTTACTAATTCTCCATCTTCACTTCCAAAAAGAGTCTTGTCAATCTTTCCTTCAATGACATTTCCATCTTTTATCTTTATGGAGTCATTCTCAAAATCTATTTTTGGAAGTATCATTGAAAATAATTCGTCCCCTGAAATATTCTTCTTTTTTGCTTCTATATTTATTCCTGATTTGAATAAAATCTGATTAGCATAATCAGAAGTGAATTTATCCTTTCCTAAAAGATAGTTTCCTGTTATTGCATCACCTATACAACCTACGAGAATTGTGTTGTTTTTAGGAGAGATAAGATTTTTCTTTACATCCAATAATATTTTTGCTTCTGCTCTTGCTTCTTCTGTTTGTGGTGAGTGAATGTTCATTTCATCTCCATCAAAGTCTGCATTATAAGGGGCAGCTGCAGCAGGATGTAGTCTGAATGTTCTTCCTGGAAGAACTCTTACATAATGGCTCATTAAACTCCCTCTGTGTAAGGAAGGGTGACGATTGAATAACAAAACATCTCCATCTTGCAGATGTCTTTCAACTTTGTATCCTACTATTAATTCAGCAATAATCTCTTCTTTCAACTCAGGAGTAATTTTCTTTCTCTTTCCATCAGGACGAATTACATAATTTGCACCAGGATATTTTTCTCCCATTTCAACTAATTTCTTTAATTTTTCAATATTCAAGTCATTTACAGTTTCGCATACTGTTACAACAACTGCAATTTCATAAGGAATTCCAACTTCATTTATTCCAATATGAGGATCAGGAGAAATAACTGTTCTACCAGAATAATTAACTCTTTTACCAGCAAGGTTTTTTCTTATTCTTCCTTCTTTTCCTTTTATTCTTTCCATTATTGTTTTCAATGGTTGTCCGCTTCTGTGTCTTGCAGGAGGAACTCTTGCAACAGCATTGTCAAAGAATGTTGTAACATGATATTGCAGTAAATCCCACAAGTCTTCAATAATAACTTCTGGTGCTCCTGCATTGAGATTTTCCCAAAGTCTTTGGTTTGCTCTTATAATATCAGATAATTTATGTGTTAAGTCATCTTCACTTCTTTCTCCTGATTCAAGAATAATACTAGGACGTACAGTTACAGGAGGAACCAAAAGAGAAGTAAGAACAGCCCATTCAGGACGGCATGTTTCTGCATTGATTCCAATTTTTCTCAATTCCTTGTCAGGAATTTTTACGAGCATTTCTCTTATTTCAATAGGAGAAAGTCTTTTCTTTCCAATGTGAAAATTTGTTGGCTTCTCAACTTTAACTTTCTCATTTGCAACACCGCAGTAAGGACATTTTTTAGCATCTTTTGCTTTTTTTGCTCTTTCACTTGCAGAATATCTCTCCAAGTCTTTTTCAGCAATCATTAATTTTCCACATTCATGGCAAAAATCTCTCAAGCCTAATTCAATCAATGGAACATATTTCAAGTGAATTACAGGACGAGCCAAGTCAATGCTTCCTGGATGTCCAAGACATTCTTTTAATCTTCCACCACAAGTTCTACATCTTACACCAGGGTCAATTGCTCCTAATCTCAAGTCCATTAATCCTCCATCAACAGGATAACCATCTATGTTATACAATTCAGGTGTTACTATCTTTGCGACAGATAATTTCTTTATCTGTTCTGGATTAAGCAATGAAAATCTTATGCTTTCAACTTTTTTTCTAATTATTTCCGTCATCTTTCAATTTTACTATTTTTAGTTATTAATCTGAAATTGGGGGATGATGTAGGCATGTTAATGTTTTCCTCCAATTCTTGGGTTATAATCTAATGGAAGATTTGTCCACTCTCCAACAATAGGTTTTTCATAATTTCTATTAGGCATTCTGGGAGTATGATTCATTATCATTATATTTTCTTTATCCCTCACACTTCTAACATGATCATTATAATCTACTCTTACATCTGTAGCACATCCAACAATAGGTTTTTCATAATTTCTATTAGGCATTCTGGGATTATCCTCTACAGTTCTAATATCATTATTTTTTCTTTCCATTTTTATTCATACTTATTCTTCAGTTTAAATGCAGTGTGAATATGCAAGCCTTGTAGTTCTTCAAGTAATAATTTAAATGCATATGAAATTTCAATAAATTCAATTTCTCCTGAATTACACATAGGACAAGTTACTTTGTTTCTTATGTTGTCATCAATTGCAAGAGAACCGCATTTAGTGCATATTGGAAGAACAACTTTGTCTGAATCATACCTTTCTTTCAATAACAATGATGCTCCGTGAGCAACCAATGCTTCTTGCTCCATTTCTCCTAATCTTAATGCTCCTCCTCTCGAACGTCCTTCAATTGGTTGTCTTGTTAATAATGCAATCTTTCCAGAAGCTCTTCCATGCAACTTGTTTCCTACCATATACTTCAACTTCAAATAATATAAGTTTCCGACAAATATTTTTGCAACAAATCTTTTTCCATTTATTCCATTATACATTGTCTCTTTTCCATC
>JAUSIC010000018.1 GCA_030648285.1 Nanobdellota archaeon
TGGGAATTTTAATTGAACATCTAAATGGAAGATTTCCAACATGGTTGGCTCCAATGCAAGTTAGAGTTCTTAGTTTCACTGATAGAAATACTGATTACGCAAAGAAAATTGTTGAAAAATTAGGAAAAGAAATTCCTAATTTAAGAGTTGATGCTGATTTCGACCAAACGACTGTTCAATCAAAAGTAAAAGATGCTGAAATAATGAGAATTCCTTACATAATCGTTGTCGGTGACAAAGAAGAAAAAGAAAAAACAATTGCTGTTCGTGTAAAAGGAAAGATTGAATCCTTGAAAACAGATAGTTTTATTGAAAAACTGAAAAAAGAGATTTTGGAGAGAACATGAACCTCCAATTTTACCTCGAGAAATTACAAAGTTCTGATATATTCAAAGAATTCATAAAAGAAAATCCTACTGCCTTCTTGTGCTCTGGATTTTTTGTAATTGATAAAGAGATAAATAATAATCAGACACACTTTGATTTCTACATTCCTGAAAAAAATCAAATGTTTAGTTTTAAGATGGAGGAAAAGATAGAAAAAATTCCTGTTGAAATAATAGTAGAAACTCCTGAAAAAATTCAAGAAGATTTTGATTTTAGTTTTGATGAGATTGAAAAAATAATTGTTAAAAAAATAATAGATGAAAAAGTCAGCAACAAGGTTCAGAGGATACTTTTGTCTTTGCAGAGAAAAAATAACCAGGATTTTCTTATTGGAAGCATTTTTGTTTCTGCAATGGCTATGATAAAAGTTGAAATTGATTTAGCCGAAATGAAAATCATTTCTTTTGAGAAAAAATCTTTTTTTGACATGATAAAAATTGTAAAGAATAGAGACGGTTAGTTATCTTTTTGGCTTTTGTGCAATAAAAACAATTTTCATACTTGGTTCCTGTTTTGAAACAATTTTAAAACCTGCTTTTTTGAACAGATTATGAATTTCTTTTTCATCAAACAAGTAATAATATCTTATTCCTTTATCTCTCCATCTGACATATTTTTCTTTTCCTGCATTTTTGAATCTTTTTGAATTTTTATTCCATACTGCAATTTCTGCTTGTGCACCTGGTTTTAACACTCGGAATAATTCTTTTGCTGCTTTCTTATGGTCTTTTGGTTTTAGACAATGGAATATTGCAATTGCAATAGCAGAATCAAACGTGTTTTTTTCAAAGGGAAGTTTTTTGACATCTGAAACGCAAAATTCAGCGTCTATTTTTCTCTCTTTTGCTCTTTTTTTGGCTAATTTAATCATTTTTTCAGAGAAATCAACTAGGTACATTTTTCCTTTTTTTATTTTCTTCAAATGTCTTCCTGCTCCGCTTCCGAAATCAAGAACTTTTCCTGTTTTCGTCTTTAGAAAATCAAAGACATGTTCTGCTGGTTCTGTCTTGAATTTATACCATTCTGGAGCTATTTCATTCCATACCTGCTTTTGAGTGGTCATAATTATATTAAGATAATATGGTTTTTATTATTTTCCAGACGAGAAAATAGTCTGCTTCGCAGATATTGATAATATGTTAATCTAAAAACGTTGATGTTAAGTTGAACATAGTTTACAAGAGGCTTCAATTATTACATTAACCCTCTTTCTTATCCTTCGCTTTCCAGAAAATCCACAATTGAGAAGACTTTCCATCTTGATAGCTTTTCTTTTCCTTTCAAATCTGACAAATTAACTATAAATGAAACTTCATGAATTCTTCCTCCAAGTCTTTCAATCAAACTGCAAGATGCAAACGCTGTTCCTCCTGTTGCAATCAAATCATCAATGACAAGAACTTTTTGCCCTGGCTGTATTGCATCTTTGTGCAACTCCACAGAATCAGTCCCGTATTCAAGGAAATAATTTTCAGAAATTTTTTCTCCCGGAAGTTTTCCTTTTTTTCTTATTGGAACAAATCCTGCATTTAATTTTTCAGCAAGAATTCCTCCAAGAATAAATCCTCTTGATTCTATTCCAGCAACAATGTCGATATTTTCATCCTTGTATCTGTCATAAAAAATTTCAACTACTTTTCTCATTCCTTCTTTGTCCTTGAGGAGAGTTGTTATGTCCCTGAACATCACTCCTTGTTTTGGAAAATCAGGAACTGTTCTTATTTTATTTTTTATCTGTTCACATTCTGCATCATAAGAAAAAGACTCAATTGTTTTTATTATGATTTGATTTAATTTCTCAAGATTTTTTTTGAATGTTTCTAATATAATATCCCAGGAGACAGGCTCTTCATCACTCTTCCAGGAGTCATAATCTGTTGAAAGAGCAATTGCCGCATAAGGAACTTCTGCTTCATTAGCGAGAATGCATTCAGGAGCAATTGACATGTTGATTACATCTGCACCCCACTGCCTGAACATATGAGATTCTGCTTTTGTTGAAAATCTGCTTCCTTCAATTGTTATTACTGTTCCTTTTTCATGAAAAGGAGAATTTGTTTTTTTGCAGGATTCAATTAATTTTTTTCTTAATTTTTCTGAAAAAGGTTCTGGCATTGCAGTGTGTATTGCACCAAATTCAAATTTATCAAAAAAAGTAAGTTTTCTTTGCTTTGTGAAATCAATAAACTGGTCTAAAATTACAAAATCTCCGCGTTTTATTTCTTCTCTTAGTGAACCTACTGCTGTTGTAGCAATTATGAATTTGCATCCTTTGTCTTTTAATGCAAAAATATTTGCTCGATTATTTACTTGTGTGGGTGGAAATTCATGCTTTCTTCCGTGACGCGAAATAATGAAAACTTCAATTCCTTTTATTTTGCCAGATATTATTTGAGAAGAAGTTTTTCCAAAAGGAGTTTCTAATATTCCTAAATCATTGAAATCATCCAAAATCTGGGGATTATCCAAACCAGTACCTCCAATTACACCTATTTTCATTCGTTTTAACCTCTATTAGATATTAATCGAAGAAACAATTTAAAAGCATTATATTGATGAAAAATATATGTTAAAACCATTAATGAATGAAATCAGGAAACCTGTAAAGACGATTTCAGGAATAACTCCTGTAGCAGTTATGCTGCCTCCAAGAAAATGCAAGCATGGAACATGCACATATTGTCCTTCATTAAATGTTCCTCAAAGTTATACTCCAAAAAGTCCTGTTGTTTTAAGAGCTTCTGAAGTAAAGTATGATGCTTACAAGCAGGTTGTCGGAAGACTAAAGGCTTTTACTTTAATGAATCATCCTACTGATAAAATAGAATTAATAATAATGGGCGGAACTTTTTTAGAATATCCAAAAGAATTCCAGTATAAATTCATTAAAGATTGTTATGATGCCTTGAACGGAAATATTTCTAAAGATTTAAGTGAAGCACAAATGAAAAACGAAAAAACAAAACACAGATGCGTTGCCTTGTGCATTGAAACACGTCCTGATGTTTGCATAAAATATATTGATAGATTAAGAGAATTTGGATGCACGAGAGTTGAATTAGGAGTTCAAATGCCTGATGAAGAAATTTACAAGAAAGTTAAAAGAGGACACAAAGTAAAAGATGTTATTGAAGCAACAAGAGTTTTGAAAAATGCAGGATTTAAAGTAGGTTATCATATAATGCCTGGTTTACCTTTCAGCAACTTAAAAAAAGATTTGCAGATTTTCAAAAAATTATTTTCAGATGAAGATTTCAAGCCAGACCAATTAAAATTATATCCTTGCCAGGTTTTGAAAAGCTCTGAATTAGAAAGATTATATTTCAAAGGAGAATATAAACCATATACAAAAGAACAAACAGAAAAAATTCTTGTTGAAATGCTGAAAGTAGTTCCAAGATACTGCAGGGTTATGAGAGTCATGAGAGAAATTCCTCCTGAATATCTTATTGCAGGAACAACTAAGATTGATTTAAGAAAAGATATTGAAAAAGAACTTAGAAAAAAGAATTCCAAATTAAAGGAAATAAGATACAGAGAAGTTGGTTTTAATTTAGAGAAAATTGATAAAAATTTGAAATTAAAGATAACAAAATACAAAGCATCAGGAGGAGAGGAATACTTTTTAGAAATTATAAACAAAGATGATATTTTGTTTGGGTTGTTGAGATTGAGAATATATGAAAGTTTAATTAATCCCCCCAACCAAACCCCCACCCCACAAGCCCACTCAACCATGGATTATTCAGGTAACATGCTCGCCACCCACCCAGCGAA
>JAUSIC010000001.1 GCA_030648285.1 Nanobdellota archaeon
GCTCGCCACCCACCCAGCGAATTCTATTAAATTATCTAAAAAATCTCGAGCAAAGCGAGACAAATTAAATAATGCTATCATAAGAGAACTTCATGTTTATGGGCAATCCTTGAAATTAGGAGAAAAGGGTAAGATTGGGCAGCATGTTGGACTTGGAAAATGGCTGATGAATGAAGCAGAGAAAATTGTTCAAAAAAACAAGATAAAAAAACTGAGTGTTATCTCTGGAGTAGGAGTAAAGGAATATTACAGAAAATTAGGGTATGAACTGGAAGAAAGCTATATGGTGAAGTTTTTAAACTAATTTTTGCTTGATTTCTTGAGCCCCGTTCGTATAGCAGACAAGTACACGACCCTTTCAAGGTTGAAACACGGATGCAAATTCCGTACGGGGCGATTAACATAATCGTTCAGTTTGGAAGAGTATAAAATTGACGGACTCTTAGGAGATTTATGGAAGATAGTTTAGCAAGAGAAGTAGCAGATTTAAAATCAAATCTAATAAATGTTAATTTTGGTTTGGCTCATACATGTCGAGGAAATCCAATAGTTGAACAAAAAAGAATAGATATAACCGCAAGATTGGAACTAAAGGAAAAGCTTTTATTGTTAAAAAAACAGGAGGAGGAAAGACAAAAGAAATTAGAACAAGAAAAGATAATTCAGGATTTTATGAATAAACCATTTGTTAATTTAAGTGAAGATAAAACATATTTTACCATAAGTGTTTCTGGGGTGGAATTTTTATTTGATAATGAAAAGGAAGAAATAGAAAGATTATCTGTATTATCCAATATACGCAATTTAGATATAAACGAGGTAGGTTATTCAATATTCAAACCTATACTCTTAAGGATAGGCAGTATAGGCAGTTTAAATATAAATGATGGAGGTTATCTTTGTTCTTGGGATTATCCAATTCATACAGAATTAAAATTGATAGAAAGAAAGAAACTCTCAGAAGACCTTGGTTGTGATTTAGGAGATATACACGTACACCATATAGATTTGAATCAAAAAAATAATAGAAAGAAGAATTTAGAAGTATTACATAAAGATAACCACGCAAAAAGACATGGGTTTCCTAGTTGGGATGCACTTCAATTATGGAGGGCAGAGAACCTTGATTAGAAGAAAACCATAAAAAAGAACGGAAATGTTTAGTTCTCGGTAGGGGGCGTTTAAAAAATTATTTTATTTAACTTAATTCTCGTCTGAATCTTCTTCGTCCTCTTCTTCATTATCCTCGTCAGATTCTTCTTCAAGTTCTATTTTATTTAAAAAGGCGATTATTTTATCAAGTTTTGTATTGATCTGTTTAAACTGATCTGATGATATTCCTGATTGAGAAGTTGTATTTTTATCTCTTGAATCAAAACTATTTCTCGGACTAAAATTACTTCTTGGATTAAAATTTCTATTTCTTGAATCAAAATTGCTCCTCGAACTTGAGCCAGAATCTTCTCCTTTTCTGAAACAATCACTACAAAAAACTGGTTTGTCTCCTGTTGGTCTAAAAGGAACTTCACATTGTCTTTTACATTTGCTACAAGTAACTTCATGCATTTCTGGTCTTCCTCTTTCAAAACCTCCTGAATTTCTATCTCTAAATCCGCCTCTTCCTTCAGGGCGTCTGCTAGGACTATTAAATTTTCCACGACTATTTGATTGAAAGTTTCTCATAATATTGTGTCTAGAAATTGATTTATAAGGCTTTTGATTTATTTGGCGAGTCTTTTCTATAGATAACTTTCTTTTTAATAAAATATGAGCCTACTCGGATTTGAACCGAGGACCCCTGCCTTTCTTAATAAAAATCCTTTCAGATTCTTAATGAAAATACGTTCCTATCGGAACATACTCTTATAAGAGCAGTGCTCTAGCCAGGCTGAGCTATAGGCTCATAATGCATATTTTTTAGATGTTTAAGATATTTAAAAGTTATCTATTTTTTCTTTACCTTACTTTTTTCCTACAAATGTTTTGTCGACGATAAATTTTCTTATTATGTAGTGTAAAATTTTACTTACTCTCGGAAATCCAATAAGATTTATAAAATAGAAAACCAGTTAAATATTATGGAAAGAGGGAAGAGAGATTTACAATTGTTACTAGGCTTTTTTATCGCACTTTTTATAATAACTCTTATTTCTGCTGCTGCAATTGGAGAAGATTTGCATCTTAATATTCAGACAACTAATTCAACAGGAAGTGTTGTAATAGGAACATTCAGATTTGATTTCAATATTTCAACAACTCCTAATTGTAATAATATTGTTTATACAAATCATAGTTCTTTAACAACAGACTCAAGAGGGATTGTGAGTTATTATTTAGAGAATGTTGTCCTTAATTTTTCCGAGCAGTATTACCTTTGTTATTACAGGGATGGAACATTGATTAATGCTTCGAAAATTGCAAGAACTCCTTACACTTACAGGGCGAGAAATATAACTCTAAGCGGTGTTGAAATTGATTCTGATTTGAATATGGGTGGATATAATGCGACTTTTAACGGAGGATGGCAAAATGGAGGTGTTTCAATAATGGGTGGAAGCATCTTTGCACAAATACTTCATGTTTATAATATAAGTTCATTGGTAGTCACTCATTTGAATGTGAATGGCTCTATGATTCCTGCTTTTGATAATATTTTTGATTTGGGAAGTTCAGTATACAGATGGAGAGATTTATATTTAAGTGGACAGATTAGTTCAAACGGCACAGGAAATAATTATTTTTTGGGAAATTTGGGAATAGGGACAGCAAGTCCTGCAAATGAATTAAATGTTATCGGAGGCATAAATGCAACAGGAACTTTGACTTCTGGTGTTTTGACTACTGCTGCTTGTGATGTAAAAAGTTATTCCAACGGAACTTTATATTGTGGTTCAGATGCAACACTTGGTGGGGGAGCAGTAATTGGTTCAGGGGATAATGGTTTTATTGCTAGATGGAACGGGACAAATTCATTAAATAACTCTGCTATTTTCCAATTAGGAAATAATGTTGGAATAGGAACAACAAGTCCGACTTATAGATTAGACGTCAAAGGAAATGTTTCTTTGAATGATAGTTTATATGTAGTTAATTCAGGAAATGTAGGAATAGGAACAACAAGTCCAACTCAAAAAGTAGATGTAGTTGGTTCGGCAAACATTTCAAATGATTTATGGGTTAATGGTTTGAATATGTCTGCATTTTTAGGATTATTAAGTGCAAATGATACTGCAATAAACAATACTGCTGGATTAGTCTATGGAATTAATACAACAGCAAATATAGGAGTTTTGTACAATGCAACTGCTTCAATGATAGCAAACACAACATTCAAACAGAATTTTACATTGGCAACAATTCAAAGTTTTTTAAATAATACAAATGTTTATTTTTCTTCATTGATGATTACAAAAGGAACAGGAATAAATGAAGTTAACTTATCAGGAGTTTTGTATGTTAATTCAACAAGTGGGAGGGTAGGAATAGGAACAGTAAGCCCAAATACTACTTTAGATTTAAGAGGGAATCTATCTATTAGTGGAAAACTACATAATTTATTAGGAGGTTATATAGAAGGTGGTGGAATGAACGTAATGACTATGGCCTCTTCTACTGGAGAAAGTAATGTAGGATGGACTCCGAGAGCAGGACTTGAAATAAATTCAAGTAATGAAATAACATTTAGCGGTAATTCTTCTCTCAAGATAATCAGCACTTCAGGAGCTGACCAATTTCAGTTTGGGATTAATGATGGAACATTATTACAAAATGATACAGAAGATGATTTTGTAACAACAGCTTGGGTTTACCTGCCAACTGCAGGAGGATTAACCAGTGTATATCTTCAATATCGTGATGGGGGAAGCACTTTCTATATTGGTGGAACTGCTTATAATTCTAATACTATAACTGCTTTAGATAGCTGGCAAAGAATAGTCCTTCCATTTAAAGCCACAAACACTTCTGGCTCTGGTTGGTTATATTTTTGGGCACAAGGAGCAAATAATAGCGATTATATGTATGTAGACAATGTTCAAATTCAGAGAGGAACAATTCCAACAGAGTTCAGCCCACTTGCTTGCAGTCCTTCTGGTAATTGTGTATTGTTAGACGGCAAAATTGGAATAGGAACAGCAAGTCCAACACAGGCATTACATATAGTTGGCTCAACAAATATTTCAAATGATTTATGGGTTAATGGAGTGAATATCAGCGCATTTGAAGGTTTGCTTAGTGCTAATGATACAGCAATAAATACAACAGCAAGTTTGGTTTATGGAATTAATACCACAGCAAATATACAGAATTTATTGAATGGAACAGGAATTTATGCAAACTATAATAATTCAGATTTATGGAATAGAAGCGGAACAAATATCTTTCCAAGATATATCGGAGATAATGTTGGAATAGGAACAACAAATCCATCAAGTTTATTGACTGTTCAAGGAGATGGAACTTCTGCATGGGTATTAAATGTATCTGGAGGAGGAATTGCAGTTCAAAGAAGTTCAGCAGACTCATTTATTACACTTTATAGAGATAATTACCCTGCAGGACAGGTAAGAACCTTAGGGAATGATAGCATAGGATTTGCAAATTCAGCAGGAACTCATAAATTAATAGTTAATACAAGCACAGGAAATGTAGGAATAGGAACAACAAATCCAACAGGAAAACTTGAAATAAACAATAATGCAGCAAATGCTTTAAGGATTGTAAGAGGAGCAAATGCAATTTCTTCAATAGAATTTAATAATACAGCAGGAGAAATGAATTTAGGAATTGATGCAAGTGGAAATCTTGCGATAAGAAATAGTGATGACATCGGAACAAGTCCATACTTAATTATAAACAGGACAAGTGGGAGAGTTGGAATAGGAACAGGAGTTCCAACACAGAAATTAGATGTTAGTGGTTCAGCAAACATTTCAAATGACTTATGGGTAAATGGAGTTAATATAACTGCTAATCTTGAAAGTTCAACTAATTATTCAAGCGCAACCTTTAATATGTCTAATGCAACTTGGGATAATTCTTGGATTAATCCATTTAATAATACTTGGTATAATCATACATCAGCGACAATAGGAATATTGAGTTCAAATTTTACTCAATTATTATCTATAAACACAACAGCAAACATACAGAATTTATTAAATGGAACAGGAATATATAATCAAGGTGGAACAGGGGGAGCATTTCCAATTTGGATTAATGATAGTTATCAAACATTATTAAATTTAAGTTATCCCAAATTCGTTAATCTTTCTGGAGTTTTGTATGTTAATGGAACAAGTGGAAATGTGGGGATAGGAATATTCAATTCTAGTAATAAATTAGAAATATTTGGGGGAGATACTACTACTGCAAGTATGAGAGTTCATTCCGCGACTTATCCAACTATTGAATTTTATAGTGATAGTGCTGATGTAAATAATAGAAATTGGCGTCTTGTGAATAATTATAATGCTTATGGAAATTTTGAAATATTATCATCAACTATTGCGGGGGGAGTTCCGACAGTAAATAGATTAACTATCAATAATCTTGGATATATAGGGATAGGAACAGCAAATCCAATAGATAAATTACAAATAGAAGGTTCAGATTCAACTGCACTTGCTATGTTTATCAATAATACTTATACAGGAGCTGGAGCAAGAGCATCTTTAGAATTAAAAACAAGTTATTCCCCAAAATTATGGCAGATGTTTACAAGAAATGGGGATTTTTTTATTGGAGTTGATAATGTTGGAGATTATATGACTATCCAAAATACAACAGGAAATGTAGGAATAAATACAACAAATCCAAGCAGAAAACTTGAAGTCGGCGGTGAATTAGAATTCGGAACTAGTGGAGAGATATCTATTGTTTTTTGGACAGCAAGTGCGGCTGGTAGTTGTGATAGTGTTTGTTCAGCAACAGAACCATTAAATGTTGATGTTGATTCAGGAAGTTGTGTCAGTAGTTGGGTAGGTACAACTTATGTTAGACAGGCTTGCAGTGCTGGTTCAGATGGTGTATGCCTTTGCTCTGGGGTTTCAACTGCTTAAAATATAATTAATGAAATTAAGATAATCTTTCTAATTCTTTTTTATTCTCTATCTCGGAACATTTCCATAACTTGGTCATAACTAAATTTTCTTCTCATTGTTATAGTATCAAAGTTCTGGCGTTCTCCTGTTTTTGATTCATATTCTTTTCCGTCAATCTCAATCCAATAATGAAAATAACCTATTCCAGGAAGCCCCCCATTAATTACATAACCTTCAATCCCAAAATCTCTATATGCTTGATATACATCTGAAAATGACACGTCTTCACAATCTCCTGCTTTATTATTTTCAACTTCTTCTGGAGTTGCAAAATAATGCTCAACATCATAAATTTCCCTATCAGTTTTGTAAGCAATACGGTTTGCCATTTTTTTGAATAAATCTTCATAATCAACTGCTTCTATTTTTGGAATATCAAAAACTAATTCTTTTTCAGGGAAAAGAAAGCCTTTACAGGCTACTGGAGCAACTGCTAGTAAAATTCCAAGCAATGCTGATTTTAGCCTTTGTTTCATAAAAGTATCTCTTATTTTGAGTTTATAATTCTTATTAAAAGCAATAAAATTTGAAAACTCAATAACTTTATTAATAATCTTTATTTTTATTAATTATGAAAAAATTAGGTGTTTTTCTATTCTTAGTTATACTAATTTCTTCTGTTACAGCAGATGTCATATCTGTGAATTCAGGAGGAGATAATCAATTGATTATCAATCCAGATGCTTATGTTGAAGGATTTTTTTCATGTGTTCCTAAAACATGTTCTTATTTTGGATACAATTGTGATAGTTGGAGTGATGGCTGTGGTTTAACAATAAATTGCGGGACTTGTGGAGCAGGATTTACATGCACTTCTGGAATTTGCACTGCTATTCCTGTAACTCCGGGAGTTCCTGGGGGAGGAGGAGCAGGAACTCCTTCTGGTGTTATTCTTGAAATCATTCCTAAAGAATTTAATCTAAGAATGGCAATAGACAAAGCACAAACAGAGATAATAAGAATTACTAACAAAGGTACATCTGCTGGAAAACTCTTTATTACACAAAGCAATCTGAATGGTTTAGTTTTATTTATGAATGAATCGAATAATATAATTGATTCCATCGATATTACTCCTGGAGAAACAAAAATATTAAATTCAAGATTTGTTGCTCCAAGCGAAGCAGGAATTTATACAGGAAGAATTCTCATTGGAGGAGAGATTGTTTTAGTAACTATGAATATCAAGACGAAGTTATTATTATTTGACTCAAATATTGCTGTATTAAACAAAGATTATCTTGTTGGAAAAAATGAGGAATTGAAAACAAAGGTTACTCTTATTCCATTAGGAGATCAAGAAAGGCTAGATGTTCTTTTGAATTATACAATAAGAGATTATACTGGAAAAATTTACATAACTCAGTCAGAAACTGTTTTAGTTGACAAGCAGATTGATTTCAGAAAGAATTTTGATATTGGTTTGCTGCCTTTAGGAGATTATATTGTTGGATTAGAATTAGTTTATCCAGGAGGAATTGCTCCCTCAAGTGCGCATTTTACAATAGTTGAACAAAGTCCGTCTGGATTTTTTGGAAAATTAATATTCTGGCTGATAATTTTTATACTTTTGATATTCATAATGATAGTAATATTGTTGATAAAGAAGAGAAGAGACAGGGAAAATGGAAGATAAGAAAAAAGAAAGGTTAACTAGTCCCCCAAAGGAAAAGATAATGAATAACTGAGGTTCATTGACACTTTGCTCAACTTAGACATAATCGTTTTAGATGAAAAAGAGTGATAAAACATAAACCAAGCGATTTCATCTTCTCGCCCAAACATATGGATGAAGTTGGGAGTAATCTACAAAAGATTTCAATTATTACATTAATTCTGATTTAAAATTTTTTAAGATAGATTTTATCATGATGGTCAAAATCTTCAAATGAAATGAGATTATTATTTTTGTTATGTTTAAAAACTAAAACAAAGTGTCCTACTTGAACTCTCTTTAGTTCTTTTAAATCATGTCTCAAATTTTTATAATGCTCGACATCAAAAGAATTTATAATCTCTCTAATTTTTATAAGAACTTGTTCATATAATGATTTATTTTTCTTTGATAGCTTATTAAGAATTTTTTGTAAAGATGGTTTAATCTCATAATCATACATCTTAACCCTCAATTATTTTTCTCAATTCAATCATATTTCTAAAAGGAATCCCTTTTTCTCTATCAATTTTCATTAATTTTTCCAGATATTCGGGTCTTAATTCAGGCTCAAGGAAACTTTCACTATATATTTTAGCAATCAACGCAACAGACTGAGATTTATTTTTCAATCCAAATTTAGCTTTGACTATATTAAGAATTCTATCTTCGTTCTCATCTATATCAATAATACTTTGAACCATTTTATTATAATTCATTATAAATTATAATGTTTATAAATATTTCTATAATTTTATTTCGTTACAATTTCCATAGCATCCCTGTGCTTTAAGACATAGCTTTTTCCTAATGCCCTTTTTGTTCTAGCATCAATTGCTTTTATGAAATTCTTTCCAAAATCAGTATGAAGAGCATAAGCAAAATCTAAAGCTGTTGAACCTAAAGGCAATAAAAAGCAATCAGGTAATATTCTTCCTTTGCTGTCTGCTAATTTTGTTGCACCTGCAGGAAAAATAGCAATATATTTTAATAAATCCAAAACAGAATAATTAAGAATCTGCTGAACTCCTGTATTTCCATAAACATCAAGAACATTCTCTTTTATTTTATCAAGAGCATTTTTTTGTCCTGCGTTCAAGTTTCCAATTATCTTAAACTCTTTATCTCCCGGAATATATTCAATAAGATTTGCCTTTGTTGCTTCTCTTAGTGCTAATTCAGAATCAGCAGAACAAGGAATCACATTCAAATCAGGAAATTTTTTCTTTAAAACCTCTAAATTCTCATTTCCTTTTTCCATATCAATTTTGTTTGCAGCAATAATCATAGGCTTGCTTTCTTTTCTTAATTCAGATGCAAATTTAAGTAATTGTTCGTCATTCCAAGTGCTTGGTCTTCCTTGAAAATTTAATTTTAAAATAATTCTTTTTACTTGTTCTTTGTTCACTTTTAATCCTGAAAATTGCTTTGCTACATCTTCTGCAAAATCAGAATCTTCAAGTTCTGCTTTTCTTGCAAATCCTTTCCACGCTTTGATTAAAAGATTATAATACCATTTGTTAAGTTCATCTTCTAAAAATAAAACATCTTTCCAAGGTTCATAACTTGCGTCAGCCAAAATTTTTCCTTCAACGCTTGTTGTTCCTGAAATATCTAAGATATGGATAAAAACATCTGCTTGCCTTAAATCATCGAGGAATTTATTTCCTAATCCTTTTCCTTCTGATGCTCCTGGGACTAATCCTGCAACATCCATTAAATCAATAGGAACAAATCTTTGATGATTAATGCAAAATCCATGTCCTGGATTGCATTGAACATTGAATTCCTTGTCTATGCAGTCAATTCTAACATAACCAACTCCATGATTTGGCTTTATTGTTGTGAAAGGATAAGGAGCAATATCAACTTCTGCAAGAGTCGCTGCTTTGAAAAACGTGCTCTTTCCTACAGATGGCTTTCCGACAAGTCCTATTAACATAGAATAAACCAAGAATTAGATTTTATAAAACTATTTCTGTTCGCTTGAATGGAAAGCATGCTCTATTTGATTAACGAGTTTTATCATTACTTTATGAAGTGCTCTTGCAAAATCCCAATCATAATCACTTGCACTAAATTTTTTTGAGGCTAAAACTTCTGCATTGATGCTATATTTCTTTTTTTCTCCTTCTTTATCATATTCTTTGAAGTGAATTCTAAATTTAAAATCTTTTTTTATCTGCCTTTTAATTTTTTCATAATACTCTTTTATAAGTTTGTCTGCAATTTGTTGCTCTTTTTCACTTAATAATTCCAGCCCTTTTGTTTGTAATTCCATCTTAAAGTTTATAAGTTAAAAGAGTATTAAATATTTTATGGTTGAAACAGGAAATTTCAAACAAAATACTCACATGACTTGGAGGTTGTTCGCATAATGGTTGAAACAAGAAGGGTATTAAAGAAAGGAAAATTCGTGATAACAAGGAAAGGAAAATTTGTTTTGACTCTATCTAATAAGATTGTAAAAAGCATAAAACCTTATTGCAGAAAAATTCAAATTGTTGGAAGCATAAGGAGAATGGAAAAAAATCCTGTTGATATTGATATTGCACTTATTCCAAAAGACAAGGAAAACAAGATAAAAATAGAGGAGAATTTAAGAAAAAAAGGAAAATTTGTTCAGGGCGGAGAAAAAAGAGAAACATTCAAGATTGAAGGAGTAAAAGTAGAAATATATTACACAACAGAAGATTCATGGGGAGCAACATTGCTTGCATATTCTAGCAAGTTTGGAGCAGGCATAGGATTAAGAATAGTAGCGAGAAAAAAAGGCTTTAAATTAAATCAGTATGGGCTTTTTAAGAGAAACAAAAAAGTGGCTGGAAAAACAGAAGAAGAAATTTATCATGCTTTGGAGAGAGAGTGGAAAAAGCCGGAATTACGATAATCTTTATTAATTGTCTAATTATTTTATAATAAAAATGAAAATTTATGTCAAAGTAAAACCTAATTCCTCTGAACAAAAGATTGTCAGATTTGGAGATTTCAGGTTTTTAGTTTACGTAAAGTCTGTTCCTGAAAACGACAAGGCAAATATCGAGATGATAAATTTGTTATCAAAACATCTTGGTGTTCCTCCAAAATCACTTCATATAACTTTTGGAAGAACTTCTGATAATAAAATATTGGAGATAAAACATTGAAATACGAACCTGCAGAAGATTTACAAAAAATCGCGGATGAGATTTCTCGAATGTTTTTTCCTCATGTTCAGATTGAACATGTAAAATGCTATAGGAGTTACGGAACAGCCTCGAGAGGAACAATAGCAAGATGCCATACAATTGGGAAATTAGTTCAAAAAGCGCTTGGTATAAAAGCAATTTATGTTTTAGAATTTCTTTCTGAGAGATTTGACAAATTAGATGAAGAAGAAAAAATAAAGACAGTCATACATGAACTAATGCACATACCAAAAAGTTTTGGAGGGGGTTTCAAGCATCATGATTTTGTCTGCGATAAGAATATAAACAAATGTTACAAAGAGTATATTAGGGTAAAAGAAGAAAAAAAAGAGCTGAAAAATGAGGATAAAAATTGGTGGTAAATTTTTTAACATAAAAAATCTTAAAACATGCAATGAACTTGAAAAATTCATAGGATTAATGTTTTCCTCGAGAGAAAACGCAAAGGCTCTTTTGTTTAAATTTGAGAAACCTAAGAGATTGGCGATACATTCTTTCTTTGTTTTTTATCCATTTTTAGCTATTTGGCTTGGCGAGAAAGATAAAATTGTGAAAATGAGCATTGTAAAACCATTCACTTTATCCATTAAGCCCAAAAAATCCTTTACAAAACTCATTGAAATCCCCTTAAGCAAAAAATATGAAAAAGTCACAAAAAATATTTATCACCGACGAGTTTTACCAAAGATTTAAAAAGAAAAACTGCTTCATTTTATTAATTCAGTAAAAAGGAGGTAATGAAATGGGATCAATACTTGTAAAAAATGTTATTAAGAGGAAACCTGGATTTCTTTATTATGTAGACGGAAAGGGAAACGTTTGCGAAGCAAAGATGTCTCGTGGTGGAAAGAAGAAAAAGAAGAAAAAGAAATAATTTTTCTTCAAATTTTATTTTTATTTTTTAATTAATTTATTTTTGAACTAAGAAAATGAAAGGAGGTATGACACAAAATGGCTGAAAAAAAGAAATGGCTTGTAGCATTGTTGCTTTCTATATTTGTAGGTAGTTTAGGAGTAGACAGATTTTACATGGGTTATATAGGAACAGGAATCTTGAAATTAATTACTCTTGGAGGATTTGGTTTATGGTGGTTAATTGACTTGATATTAATCGCAACAAGATCTACCGCTTTCAAGAAAGTTCAATGGGTTGATTAAATCTTTTAATTAATTTTATTTTTATTTATTTTTAGAATATGTTCCAATCTTAATTCCAGAAGAAACTTTAAAGGGTAATTCTTTGTTATAACTTAACTGTCCATATAAGCATAATGCATCTCCTGTTTTGCCTTTAAGCTCAACACCTGCTTGCCCAAAAAATTCAAATCCTTCTGTGGGGCTTATGGGAAATATAACCTGCGTAGAAACATATAAGGAAGCTTCTGAACTTCCTGTTCTTTTTTTGAAAATTGGTGGAAATTTTAAAGCAACTGAAATTGGAATTTTTATTTTTTCTGAAGTATTTCCAAGAAGATTATCAACGCCCACTCCCATTATTAGATTTCCTCTATCTAAATTTGGAACAAGATATGCATTTATAAAAAAATTATATTCATCTAAATTATCAATAAATAGTCCTGGTATTTTGAAAGCATCATCAAATTCTTTTGAGTTAGCAGAGCCTTTTCCTTTAATTCCTGCAGAAAACCATAAATCATGATTGTCTCTGGAAAGAGTATTAAAATCTATTTCTAACTTTACTTTATAGTCAATAATATTTTTGTTCTCCTTAGAAAAATTTAATTGTCCTCCTGTAACAAGATATACAAAACTATCAAGAGCTTTTACAGAAACAAGAGGAAGTGTTCCTCCAATTGATGCATAAGGAAGGAATTTATCTAATGATTTTGTTAATACTTCTTCTTCTAAACCTATTGGAATTTCTATTTGTGTTCTGAAGTTAGAATCCGCCATAATTACAGTTTCCAATGGTTGCTTTGGAAAAAGATTAATTTTCACTTTTGGTTCTGCATGAGAACCCAAACAAATCGCGCTAAGCAACAGGGGAATTAATGCCCATTTTTTATTCATGAAATTAGTGTTTTTATAATCTTTATAAACATATATTTATTTGAGGATATATGGCAGTTTTAGGCATTGAATCAACCGCACACACTTTCGGAATAGGAATTGTTAAAGATGGAAAAATCTTGTCAAATGTCAAGAAAGTTTATACCACAGAGATAGGAGGAATAATTCCAACAGAAGCAGCAAAACATCATTTTCAAAACAAGAATGAAATTTATTTTGAAGCGCTGACAAATGCGAAGATAAAAGACGAAGATATTGATGCAATTGCCTTTTCACAAGGACCAGGACTTACTCCTTGTCTTATGGAAGGAATGAGATTTGCAAAAGAACTTGCTGATAAATTAAAAAAACCAATTGTTCCTGTTAACCACTGCATTAGCCATTTAGAGGTTGGAAAAATAACAGGAGCAAAAGATCCTGTAATGCTTTATTGTTCAGGAGCAAATACACAGATAATTGCTTATGCTTCTGAAAAATACAGGATTTTTGGGGAAACTTTGGATATTGGCGTTGGAAATTTTATTGATGTTTTTGCAAGATATGCAAGAATTGGTTTTCCAGGAGGACCTGTTATACAAAAACTAGCAGAAGAAGCTGATAAAAAGAACTACATTGAACTTCCTTACAAGGTTAAAGGAATGGATGTTGCTTTTTCAGGAATTCTTACAAACTTGAAACAAAAATTAGAATCCAAAAAATATTCATTGAAAGATTTGGCTTATTCTTTGCAGGAAACTGTTTTTGCAATGCTTGTTGAAACAGCAGAAAGGGCTTTAGCTCATACTGGAAAAAAAGAATTGCTTTTAGGAGGAGGAGTTGCCTGTAACAAAAGACTTCAAGAAATGTGCAAGATTATGTGTGAGGAGAGAGAAGAAAAAGTAAAACTCTTTGTTCCTGACAATTCTTTGCTGACAGATAATGGGGCAATGATTGCTTATCTTGGAGAAATAATGTTTCTTAAAGGAATTAAATTTTCTTATAAAGATGCAGATAAATTAGACATAATGCCAAGGCAAAGGACAGATGATGTTAAAGTGAAGTGGAAGTAAAATGAACCAGCCCAAAATAACACTTGTTGAACTCCCCCCTTCCTCTTTTGGAAAAGTGAATAACCCAAGAGTAAAAGATGTTTACACAAGATTTCATCTTCCTGCAAGGGCAAATCCCCTATTACAGGCTATTCTTTTGCAAAATGGATATACTAATGTCAAAAGCATTGACCCTAATCTTAATAGGAAAGGAAAATTAACAAGCAGTGATTTTAAGAGAATTGTAGAATCAGATTATCTGCTTCTTTCAAGCATAACAAGAACTGTTGTTCAGACAGAAGAATTAGCAAGGCTTTTCAAGAAAGCAAATCCAAATGGAAAAGTTATTGTTGGAGGACCACATGTTACATTTATTCCTGAAGAAGCATTAGAATGGGCTGATTTTGTTGTGAGACATGAAGGAGATAAAACTCTTTTAGAACTTTTGGAGAAATTAGAGAACAACGAATCTTATGAAGACGTTAAAGGAATTAGTTATAAGAAAGATGGCAAAGTTGTGAATAATGAATCTAGAGAAATGTTGACTCCTGAAGAATTATCTGTTTTAGTTTCTCCTGATTATTCCATGTATCCTAAAAAAACAAAATGGGTTATTAACACATCAAGAGGATGTTCTTATGCATGCGATTTTTGCTCTGTAACTCAATTCTATGGAAATAGATATAGAAGAAAAACAAATGCAAAAATATTAGAAGAATTAAGTTTAGTCAGGAAACATACTCCTGATGTTTTCTTTAGTGATGATAATTTTGCTGCAAATAAGCCAATGACAAAAGAACTTTTAAGAGAAATGATAAAAAGAAAAAATAAAATGAGTTATAATTGCCAATTGAGTATTAATTCTGCATTTATCTCTCCAAGCACAAATGATATTGATGAGGAATTTATCGGGCTGTTAAAAGAAGCAAACTTTTTTGGGGTTTATTTAGGAATTGAATCTATCAACCAGAAAACTCTTGAGGCATATAACAAGCCTTCTACTGCAGAAAGAAACAAAATTGGTGTGAAAGCATTCAGAGATGCTGGATTGTGGTGCCATGGCATGATGATGATAGGAGGAGATGAAGATACAAATGAATCTTTAGATGAAGAAGTTTCATGGGCAGAGAAAAATCTGGATAGTGTTCAGTTTTTCGCACCTATTCCTTTTCCAAAAACTCCTTTCTCTGAAGATATGGAAAAACAAGGAAGAATACTGACAAGGGATTATTTTCTTTATGATGGAATTCATGTCATAATAAAACCTAAGAATTTTTCTCCTTATGAACTTCAGCAGAAATTATTTGATATGCATAAGAGATTTTATTCCATCAAGCAAAAAGAAGCTATAAAGAAATCTTCTCATCCATGGTATAAGAAAATATTGCATGCTTATGCTAAAAAGATTTTATGGGATATTGAGCATGAACCTCAAACAATGGTTTATGTGGAGAAGTTGAGGAATTTAGATGGATAAAGACTAAGAATAGTTAATAAAATAATTGAAGCCTTTTGTAGATAACTTAAAGTAAACAATGTCGTTTTTGATTAACCTTCTATCAATTTGAGCAATTTATTGCGAAACAATTTAATAAGAAAACTTTATAAAGCATTTTTTTCTATCTAAACTATCCAATGATACGAGGATGCTAATTTTGTCCTCTTATTATTTCATACTAAAATGCCAGACGTATATACAATAATCGAAAAAGCAAGAAAGACAGGAAAGATTGAGAAAGGTACAAATGAAGTTACAAAAGCAATCGAGAGAGGTACTGCTAAGTTTGTTGTTTATGCTACAGATGTTGAACCAAAAGAAATTATTGCTCACTTGGCTTTTTTATGCAAAGAAAAAGGAATCATATGTAAAGAAGCAGACAGCAAGCAAAAATTAGGAATTGCAGTTGGTATTCCTGTTGCAGCATCTTCTGTTGCAGTTATTGATGCTGGAGACGCTGATAAAGATATTAAAGGTTTGAAATAATTCTAAAAATGATAACACAATATTCAACTAAAACAAGAGAACTTCCAAGAGAGTGGAGAGGAAGTATTTGTAATTATACTAATTGGAGATGTGACTTAGCAAGAGACGAATATCATTTTCAACATTTTTGCTCTAATGAAAGAGGTAGAACATGCGCAATTAGGCAGGTTATAGACTTATCTGGATTAGATATGACTGAATCTATGAAGGGACAATAAAAAATGGGAAGCCAAAAACCAAAAAAACCAGAACAGGAAAATAAGCCTACAAAAGGAAGCGATAGAATTGTTCTTGGAGAAGTTGTTCCTGCTACTGTAAAAGAAATAATTGATAGAACAGGATTCAGAGGAGAAATTACTCAAGTTAAATGTTTAGTTGAAGCAGGAAGAGACAAAGGAAGATTAATGAGAAGAAATCTTAAAGGACCTGTAAGAGTTGGTGATATTTTAATGCTTAGAGAAACAGAAATTGAAGCAAGAAAAATTCGTTCAAGTGTAAGTAAAGGGAGTTATGCTTAAAATGATAAATTTATCAAAAAAAGAATTAGAAAATCTTGCAATGGGAATAAAGCTTACTGATTTCTTTTTAATATTTGATGTTCCTTTTGGAGATGTAAATGAAGCTATATGGCAAATGAAATCTGCTTTTTCTGGTTGTGCTGTGGAGTTACGTCCCAGTAGAAAATATTACACTCTATCTATAACTAAAAATAATATGGGAGTTTCATATGGTTAAATGTTCTTACTGCGGAAAAAACTACGAAATCCCAAGAGGATTGACTTTGGTTTTAAAAGATGGAACTATAAAATTTTTATGTTCTTCAAAGTGTAGAAAAAACATGAAGATGAAGCGTAGAAAAGTTAGGTGGATTTCTAAGAGTGATGTTTTTAAGGCAGAAGGAAAAGGAAGAAAGAAAAAATCAGCATAAAAATCATATTTTTTTGTTAAAATTTTCACTAATTATTAAAATTATATCTAATAAGAAAATTTTGGTTGAAACTTAATTTTATCGTCGACAAACTTAAAAAAAGAGGAGAAAAGTTTATAAAGGTTTTTGGGCTTTTTGAGGTATAAAAAACAAAGAAAATATTGAATTTTCTAACTGAAAAAATAACCAAAAAACAAAAATGCCAGAAAAATACGACGCATCAAACATCAAAGTTTTAGAAGGACTTGAAGGAGTAAGAAAACGTCCTGCGATGTATATAGGAAGCACAGGCAAGGAGGGACTGCATCATTTAGTTTATGAAATCGTTGATAATTCTGTAGATGAAGCTTTGGCAGGAGTTTGCACAAAGATTATTGTTACAATAAATGCAGATGGAAGTGTAAGTGTTGAAGATGATGGAAGAGGTTTTCCTGTTGATATTCATCCAATCTATAAAGTTCCTGCTGTTCAAGTTGCTTTGACAAAATTGCATGCAGGAGGAAAATTCGACAAGAAGTCCTATGTAATTTCAGGAGGATTGCATGGAGTTGGTGCAAGTGTTGTAAATGCCTTATCTAAGAAATTTATTGTTGAAGTAAAAAGAGATGGAAAAATCTACAAGCAAGAATACTCAAGAGGAGATGTAAAAACAAAACTTGAAGTTATAGGGAAATCAGAAGGAACAGGAACAACTGTTACATTTTGGCCTGATGAAGAAATTTTTTCAACATTGGATTTTGATTACAAGGTTTTAGAAACAAGATTCAGAGAGATAACATTTCTTAATCCTGGTTTGAAAATCACATTAACTGATGAAAAAAAGAACAAGAAAGAAGAATTTTTTTCTGCAGGAGGTTTAATTGAATTTGTAAAATGGATGAACGAATCAAAAGAAGTTTTGCACAAGCCTATTTATTTCAAGAAAGATTTTGATCATTCTGTTGTTGAAGTTGCTATCCAATATAATTCAGGATACCAAGAAAATATTTTCGGTTTTGTAAACACTATTAATACTGTTGAAGGAGGAACACATGTTTTTGGTTTTAAAACAGCATTGACAAGAGTAATAAATGATTATGCAAAGAAAAAAGCTCTTTTGAAAGATGAATCTCTTTCAGGAGATGATGTAAGAGAAGGATTAACTGCAATTATCAGCATAAAAATTCCTGATCCTCAATTTGAAGGACAGACAAAAACAAAATTAGGAAATAGCGAAGTAAAAGGATGGGTTGATTCTGTTGTTACTACATTCTTGTCTGAATTTTTTGAAGAAAATCCTATAATTGCCAAAAAAGTTGTTTCAAAAGGAGTAGATGCTGCAAAAGCAAGACTCGCTGCTAAAAAAGCAAAAGAATTAGTTAGAAGAAAAAATGCATTCTCTTTTGGAGGACTTCCTGGAAAATTAGCTGATTGTTCTACAAAGAAGATGGAAGATACAGAGTTATACCTTGTAGAGGGAGAATCTGCTGGGGGAAGCGCTAAGATGGCAAGAAACAAAGAAATTCAAGCAATATTACCTATGAGGGGAAAAATTTTGAATGTTGAGAAAGCAAATCCCATAAAGGCACTTTCAAGCGAGGAAATTGCAAACTTGATAACAGCAATAGGAACAGGAGTTGGAGAACAATTTAATCTTGAAAAAATAAGATACAGAAAAATTATAATCATGAGTGATGCAGATGTTGATGGAGAACACATCAAGACACTATTCTTGACTTTTTTCT
The DNA here is from genome assembly GCA_030648285.1 of Nanobdellota archaeon. Taxonomy (GTDB): domain Archaea; phylum Nanobdellota; class Nanobdellia; order Pacearchaeales; family GW2011-AR1; genus JAUSIC01. The sequence goes on from JAUSIC010000001.1 coordinate 18,639, forward strand.
TCAGATTCATGCGTCCATTAATTGAAAACGGGAATATTTATGTTGCTCTTCCTCCTTTGTACAGAATAAGAAAAAAGAAAGACCATTATGTTTATAGTGATGAAGAATTGAAAAGAGCAGTTGATAAATTAGGAGCAAGTGCTAATGTTACGAGATTCAAAGGACTTGGAGAAATGTCTGCTGTTCAGTTATGGGATACAACAATGAATCCAAAGACAAGAAAAATAAAGAAAATATTCATTGAAGATGCTGTTGAAGCAGACAGAGTTTTTTCAATGCTGATGGGAGATGATGTTGCTCCAAGAAGACAATTCATTTCAGAAAATGCGAAAGAGGCGCAGTTGGATATTTAAAATGAGATACTACATAGCATACAGATTTACAGATGAAGATCCAAAAGAACTGAAAGAAAATTTAGAATGGATATGTAATATATTAGCTCAGCAGGGACACGATAATTATTGCAGTTTTTTTGATGCAGGAATGGTTGATATAGGCAATAAGAATGTTTTAGAAAGAGGATTTAAAGAGATAGACAAGTCAGATAGTCTTTTAGTAATCATCAAATCAGAACATAAAAGCGAAGGAATGCTTATTGAAATTGGATATGCACTTTCAATGAAAAAGAAAATTATTTTATTAATAAAAAAAGGAGTGGCAACAACATTTGTAAGAGAAATTGCTGATAAAGTCATAGAATTTGATAATCTTAAAGAAATAAAGAAATTAGATATTTAACATGGGAAAACTAGCAACACCAGACTGGATTTTGAAAGGAAAAGAAAAACCAAAGACAAAGAAAACAGCAGAAAAAACTTTCAAAATAAGAGAATGCCCAAAGTGCAAAAGTTATGATGTTGGAGTTGTTCTTAGTGGAAGCGATAGTGAAGAAGGCGGAGGAAAAGAATGGGAATGCCATAAATGTAAATGGAATGGAAGAGACATCAAAGAAAAAGAATTAACAGAAGATGAATTCATGAAATATTTAGATGAGAAGGGGGAAGAGGTTGCGTAAAATGGAAAACGAATTAATTTTTATAAGACATGCAAAAACGAAAAAAGATAAAGATATTCCTATTGAAGACTGGGTTTTAACAGAAGAAGGAGAAAAACAAGCTGAAGAGATTGCAAATTCAGGAGAATTTGATGATGTTGAAATATTAATATCTTCTAATGAGAATAAATCTTATTTAACAATTAAACCCTTAGCAGACAAACTTAATTTAGAAGTAATAAAAGTTAAAGATTTAGGAGAGATTAAACGCCCTGATTCTGAAAGATTAACTACTGAAGAATATGAAAAAGTAAAGAAAATGATATTTAAAGATTTAAATTTTACAAAATATGGCTGGGAAACAGCAAATAATGCTCTTAATAGATTCAAAAATGCTGTTGATGAAATCAACCAAAAATATGAAAATAAAAAGATTCTTATTTGTTCGCATGGTACTGTGATGACTCTTTATTTTGCTTACTTGTTGAATAAGTTAAATGACTTAATGAATAGATGGAAGAGTTTAGAGTTTGGTAGTCATGGAATTGTTAAGAATAATAAAGTAGTGGAGGATATTGTTTAAAATGCCAGAAGAAGAAAATCACGAAGATGATGAAGAAATTGAAGTAGAAGTTTTAGAATTTGCAGTCGGAGATGAAGAAATTGATGAACTCATTACAAAATTAAATGAATTAAAGAAAACAAAAACATCATTTGAATTTGAAATTGATGAAGATACTGACTTATTGATTCATCATGAGGAAGATGAAGAATTAAATGAGGAAGAGGAAGAGGGGGAAGAAATATGAATAATGAATTTTATGAAACCTTGAAAGAGAAAATACAAATATATTTTGAACTTGGAGGAAGTCATGCTTTTGACCATACTCAAAGAGTGTATAATTTAGCGTTAAGACTTTCTAAAAATTATAAACTTGATATGGATGTTCTAAAAGCTGCTGCTTTATTGCATGATGTTGCTAGACTAAAAGAAGACAAAGAAGAAGTAGTTTGTCATGCAGAACATGGAGCAAAGATGGCTGAAGAAATATTAAAAGAAATGGATTTTCCAAATGAAAAAATAGAAAAAGTTTGTTATGCTATTAGTATTCATAGACATAGCAAAAGAGTAAAAGCAGATACTAAAGAAGCTCAAATTCTGCAGGATGCAGATAGATTGGATGCACTTGGAGCTATAACAATAGCAAGAATGTTTTCTACAGGTGGAAAAATAGGTATTCCTTTATATAAACCAGAAATTCCCTTAGGAAAAATTTATCCAGGATATAAATCAGATTCTACTATTCATGGTTTCTATGTAAAAATATTAAAAATAATTCCTAGTGAATTTAACACAGAAGAGGCAAAAAGAATTGCTAAAAAAAGATACAAATTTGTTGAAGAATTTTTAGAACAATTTAAATTAGAATGGGAGGGAAAAGATTAAAATGCCAACTGAAGAAGAAAACGAAAAGGAAGAAAAAGAAATGGAAGAAAAAGAAGAAAAAGAAAATAACAAGAGAGTCATAGATACAGAAATAGTTGAAGAGATGAAGAAAGCATACTTGGATTATGCAATGTCAGTAATTGTTTCAAGAGCAATTCCTGCTATTGAAGATGGTATGAAACCTGTTCAGAGAAGAATTCTTTATTCAATGAATTTACTTGGACTGAAATCAGATACTCAAACTAAGAAATGTGCAAGAATAGTTGGAGATGTTATTGGTAAATTCCACCCCCATGGTGATGTTGCTGTTTATGATGCATTAGTAAGAATGGCTCAAGATTTTTCATTGAGATATCCTCTTGTTTATGGACAAGGTAATTTTGGTTGTTTTACTGCAGATACAAAAGTTAAACTTGTTGATGGGAGAAATCTTTCTTTTATTGAGTTAATAGAAGAGAATAAACAAGGAAAAAGAAATTTTACTTTTACAATTGATGAAAATAAAAGTGTAAAAATTTCTGAAATAAAAAATCCGAGATTAACGAGAAAAAATGCAGAGATTATGAAGGTTGTTCTCGATAATGGAGAAGGGATAAAATGTACTTTAAATCATAAATTTATGTTAAAAAATGGCGATTATAAAGAAGCAAAAGATTTGAATTCTGGAGATTCATTAATGCCTGTTTATTTTAGATTGTCTACTAAAGATGATGATGCTAATGCAATAGGTTATGAAATGATATTTCAACCTAACAATAATTCTTGGAATTTTTCACATATCTTATCTGATGATTGGAATATTGAAAATAATATTTACTCAAAATCTGCGGGAAGAATACGACATCATATTAATTTTAATAAATCTAATAATAATCCAGATAATATAAGAAGAATGAATTGGAAAGAACATTGGCAAACTCATTACAATTTTATTTCAACAAAGCATAAAACAGATGCAGATTACAGAAATAAGCTAGCAGAAGGAAGAGATAAATTCTGGGAAGATGAAGAAAATAGAAAAGAGTATTCTGAAAGAATGACTGAAAGAAACTTGAAAAATTGGAAAAAAGAAGATTATCGACAACAAATGACTATTACTCTCAGTGAAGTTAATAAAAAGTATTTAGCAGAACATCCCGAGAGAGTAGAAGAAATAAGAAAAACTGCTTCTATAACTATGAGTAAACTATGGCAAATTCCAGAATATAAACAGTTATTTCATGAAAAAATTGTTGCGAGCAATAAAGAGAGAGAAACAAACCTTACTGGAAAAAAGAAATTTTTGAATATATGCAATTATCTTAAACAAAATAACATTGAGCTAAACAGGGAAAATTTTGAAAGAATAAGAAAAGAGGTTTTTGGAATAAAAAGTTTTACGACTTGGGATTTAGGAATTAAGAAATATTATAATGATGATAGGAATTTACTTCTTTGTGAAATAAATCAGAACCACAAAGTTGTCAGTATAGAACTTTTAAATGAATTTACTGATGTTTATGATTTAACAATAGATAAAACACATAATTTCTCCTTGGCTTCTGGAGTATTTGTTCATAATTCAATAGATGGAGACCAAGCTGCTGCTTACAGGTATACAGAAGCAAAATTAATGCCTATAACAATGGAATTATTGCAAGATATTGAGAAAGAGACTGTTAAATTCACCCCTAACTTTGATAATTCTTTGAAAGAACCCGAGTTGCTTCCAGGAAAACTTCCTGCTTTAATGTTAAATGGAGCAACAGGAATTGCAGTAGGTATGGCAACAAATATTCCTCCTCATAATCTTACTGAAGTCTGTGATTCAATTATTGCTTATGCAAAAAATCCGGATATAACAATTGAAGAATTATGCCAGATAGTTACTGGACCTGATTTTCCAACAGGAGGAACTGTTTCAGGAGACATGCTTGAACTATACAAGACAGGAAGAGGAAAATTAATCATGAGAGGAAGACTTACAACAGAAAATGTAAGAAACAAAGATGCAATTGTAATAACAGAAATTCCTTATATGGTTAACAAATCTGATTTAGTAACGCAAATTGCTGAATTAATTCAAAATAAGAAACTGAAAGATATTGCTGACTTGAGAGATGAAAGTTCAAAAGGAAAAATAAGAGTTGTTATTGAATTAAGAAAAGGTGCTGATTCTAAATTTGCAATAAATGCGCTTTTCAAATATACAAGATTGCAGGATAGTTTTAATGTTAATTTCTTGGCATTAGTAAATGGACAGCCAAGAGTTTTGAATTTAAGACAAGTTGTTGAAAATTATGTAAAATACAGAGAAAAAATAATTACAAACAGGACAAAATTTGAATTAAGAAAAGCAAAAGAAAGACTTGAGATTGTTGAAGGTTTGCTTATTGCTCTAAAAAACATTGATGCAATTATTTCATTGATTAAGAAATCAAAGAATGCTACAGAAGCTCTTGAAGCATTGATGAAATCTTATAATCTTTCAAAAAGACAGGCACAGGCTATTTTGGAAACAAAATTGCAGCAATTAACTTCTTTGGAACAAGATAAACTAAAGAAAGAACATGAAGATTTGATTGCAAAGATTGCAGAACTTGAAAAAATATTAGGAGATATAAAAGAAGTATTGAAAATAATTGTTAAAGAAGTTAATGAACTGAAAAGCAAATATGGAGATTCAAGATATACAACTGTATTGAAAAGAGGAGTTTCTGAAATTTCTGAAAAAGATTTAGTTCAGGAGAAAGAAGTTGTTGTTACAATTACAGACAAGGGTTATTGCAAGAGAATGGATGTCAAGACTTACAAGGAACAGAAAAGAGGAGGAAAAGGAGTTATTGGAAGCAATCTTGCAACAGGAGATTTCGTAAAGAAAATAATGACTTGTTCTACGCATGATTATTTAATGTTCTTCACAACAAGAGGAAGAGTTTTATGGTTAAAGACTTATGACTTGCCTGAAGCAGAAAGATACAGCAAAGGAAAAGCATTGATTAACTTGTTAAGCTTGAAAGATGAAACTGTTACTAATGTAATTTCTGTGAAAAAGTTTGATGATGATTTATTCATGGTTACAAAGAAAGGAATTGTGAAAAAGATTTCTCTTTCTCAATTTTCAAAGCCAAGGCTATCAGGAGTAAGAGCAATTAATCTTCCATTTGATAATTCTGACTCTGTAGTTGATGTTCAGTTAGTAAAGAAAGGACAAGAAGTTCTTTTATCAACAAAAGACGGACAAGCAATAAGATTCAACAGCGATGATATAAGAGAAATGGGAAGAAGTAGTTATGGAGTTACAGGAATAAGAATGGATAAAGGAGATGAAGTTGTAAGCTTGGAAATTTTAACAGGACAAACAATTTTAACAATTACTGAAAATGGATATGGAAAAAGAACAGCTGTTGAAGATTATAGGAAGACAGCAAGAGCAGGAAAAGGAGTAATCAATCTTAAAGTTTCAGAAAAAACAGGAAAAGTAATCACAACTGTTGCTGTTGAAGATAAGGATAACATAATAATCACAACAGGAAAAGGAATGGTAATAAAGACTTCTTTGGATAACATTAGAGTTATGGGAAGAGCTGCACAAGGTGTAAGAATAATCAAGTTGCATGAAGGAGATCATGTTACTGATTTGGTTAAGGTGGAGTTTGGAGTGGAAGAATTAGCAGAATAAGAATAGCTTCGTGCTTTCGGCACTCAGAATTGATTTTATGTTAATCTAAAAACGCTGTTGTTAGGTTTAAAATAAACGATTAATTTTAAATAAGATAAAAAACAAAAACCATTAAAGATAAGTATACAATTAAAAAAATCCAAGTTATTTTGTGATATTTAGATATTAATTTTTCTGGTTTATATTTTTCTTTAAATTCCTTAATTATTTCTGAATTTTTGGGATAAGGTAATTTTTCATTTTTCATCTCCCAAAAATTATCCCATTCTCCATTTATTTGAAGTAATTTACTTCTAATTTGTTTATCTCTAATCCATTCAATTAATCCATAAACTATTGTTATTAAACAAAGAACAACTAATTTGCTTTGATCAATTATTCTTGAATCAAAAAATAGAGAAAAAATCAAGATAAAACCTGCGATAACCAATAAATAGGTGTAATAGTTTTTAATCTCCAAATTTCTTAATGGATTTTCCATTATTTAATCAATAACTTTCTCTATTTTTAAACTCTGTTCTAAGCCTATCTTACGTTATAATATACATTATTAATGTATAGCCAACAGACATATGTTCCTAAGTCACACATAATATACATTATTAAGAAGATTTTTATAGTTCATTTATCACATTAAAATTGGAGGAGATATGGAACTAATTTTAAATAATCCTAATAAAGAAATACAGATAACTTGTGAAGAGGTTAAATCTATGCCCAAAACGAAAAATAAAATTCCTTATTTTAAGACTAAAAATATTAAAATTTTTAATGAAGATATATTAAAAATAGATTCTATACCAGAAAATTCTATTGATTTAATTATTACTTCTCCCCCTTATAATATTGATATTCATTATAATTCCCATCCTGATAATTTGAGCTATGAAGAATATTTGGAGTTTACACAAAAATGGCTCAAAAAATGTTATTCATTAGTAAACGAAAGTGGCCGTATGTGTCTTAATATTCCATTAGATAAAAATAAAGGGGGGCAACAATCTGTTGGTGCAGATATTACAAATATTGCAAAAAATGTTGGATGGAAATATCATTCTACGATAATTTGGAATGAGGGAAATATTTCAAGAAGAACTGCTTGGGGTTCTTTTATGTCCGCTTCTGCTCCTTATGTTATTGCTCCCGTTGAACTTATTTTGATTTTATATAAAAATATTTGGAAAAAAGTTGGGGGGAGTAAAAAAAATGATATTACAAAACAGGAATTTATGGATTGGACAAATGGAGTCTGGACATTTTCAGGGCAGAGTAAAAAAGGAGCAGGAGGACATCCTGCACCATTTCCTATTGAATTACCGAGAAGATGTATCAAATTGTTTAGTTATGTAGGAGATATAATCTTAGATCCATTTTTAGGAAGTGGGACAACCCTTATTGCAACTTACTTAAATAATAGAAAGGGAATTGGTATTGAAATGGATAAAGAGTATTGTGATTTGGCAATAAATCGCTTAAAAAATGAAGCTAAAATAAACCAATCTACTTTAATTAAAGAAGATGGAAAAAAATAAATCAATTAGGGAACTATTGATAGAATATTTTAAAATACATCCAAAAGAAGATTTATCTCATGGACCTGTCGTTGATTGGGTTGAAGAACAATATCTCAAACTTTATAATAAAAAACCAAGAGATACTTGGAGATCTATCCGAAATTTACATGAGGAAGGATTTTTAATAAAAGTAAAAAAAGGAGTTTATAGATATGATCCCGATGCAGTTAAACATAGAGAATTGGAAGATTTTACTGCAGAACAAAAAGCAATAATTTTGAAAAGAGATGACTATAAATGTGTGATTTGTGGTAGAGGTAAAAAAGAGGGGATAGAATTACAAGTTGATCATATTAAACCAAAATATCTTGGAGGGAAGGCGACAATAGAAAATGGACAAACTTTATGTGCACAACATAATTTTATAAAGAAATCTTTAAAACAAACAGAAACAGGAAAAAAGATGTTTATTCGATTATATGAATTAGCAAAAAGTGAAAATAATAAAGAATTAATGAAATTTTGCGAAGATGTTCTGAAAACTTATGAAAAACATAATATCAATGGGCATATAGTTTGGGAGAAATAATCTTTATTTCAAATTACTTAATTATCTCTTCATTGTTTAGAATTATCGTCTCTTTCAACAATTCCTTCAAGTTTTTTCTGTGGTAGATTTTTGTATAAATTTTCAATTTCTTTAGGTTGAGTTATCATTGTGTGAGCAATAATATTAACTAATTCAAATAATTTATATGCCGTATTTTTATCATCTCTTAAGTCAATTTCTCCCGGATGAACTGATTCATTTCCTATAACTCTTACAACATCCAATGCTTGCTGGATTTTTACGGGTAAACCTTTTTTTACAAGTTTCCCTATGCTAACATTTAAATTTTCTTTTTCTCCTAATTGTTGGCATAACTTTTGTATTGCGAGTCTAAGTAAAGCTGAAGCAGATCTTGGGGATTTCTCTACTATTTCCGCAGCTTCATTATAGTCCTCTTTTATATCTGGATTTAAATCATCATTAGGAAGAGGGACATTTGGTTTACTTGGAAATAACATTTCTTTTCCTAACCATATTGTAATTTTTGAACAATAATCACATAAACCAACAGTCATATTTGTTTGCCGTATCCATCCTCCAGATCCATCAAATTGAGTCATTAAATCACTCCAATTTTGCTTTGCGAGAATTCCACAATGTGGACAAGTAAAAAACTTTGCTTTTGGTTCTGGTTTTTCGAATGTCATGTTGAATAATTTATCTTTATACTATAAATACTTTTTTTCTAAAATTCATCAATCTTTTTCT